>DATBDZ010000139.1:0-4871 GCA_036276235.1 Humisphaera sp.
CATTACATCGGCTCGGCGCCAACGGTTTGATCGAATACGCGCAGCAGTTTTGATTTGTCGAAGATCATTTCCTGGCGCGTCAATCCGACGATGTCGTAGACGCTGGTGAGCTCGATCGCATCGACGGGGCAGGCTTCCTCACACATGCCGCAGTAGATGCAGCGCAGTTCGTCGATGTCGAATTTGGCGGGATACTTTTCGCGGTCGGCCCAGGGCGATTCATCCGCCTCGATGTGAATGCAGCGGGCCGGGCAGGCGGTGGAGCACATGAAGCAGGCGACACACTTGACGCGGCCTTCCTCGTCCTTGTTGAGCCGATGCACGCCGCGATAGGTCGGCTGAAACATGCCGCCGGCCTCGATCGGCAGATCTTCGCGCCGTTCCTCGGGGTATTGGATGACGCGATCGGTGCCGCCGAGCACGCGCAGCATGTGCTTCATCGTCGTGCCCAATCCAATCAGCACCTGAGGCAGATAGAACTGGTCGCCGAGATTCAGCTTCGGTTCGGAGAGGACGATGATGTCGGAGTCTTTCATGGGAATCAGTTGTCAGAGGAAATAAGTTGTCAGTTGTCAGTGGTCAGTTGTCAGTGGAAATGCAAGGCATCTGTATTCACTGGCAACCAACAACTAGCAACTGACAACTTATTCGCATTTTCACACAGCAGCCGGCACCTTTCGGGGGCTCGCCGGCAGCGGGGTTCTTCGGTAGCGGCTGCCGGGCACGGGAACCGGACGATTCGTTTCGTAGCTCGACGGAACGAGCAGGCTCAAAATCATGGCAACCGCCAGTACGACGCCATTGGCGATCAGCAGACCCAAGGCCTGCTTGCCGGGGATCGCGACGCCGGCCGCGGGGTCGCCCGGGAAGAAGTAGACGACGATCGCCGTCGCCATCAGAAGGGCTAGCGAAAGCGGAATCAGCGCCTTCCACGCAATCATCATCAACTGATCAAACCGCACGCGCGGCAAACTCCAGCGAACCCACATGAACACGAAGATGATCAGCAGCGTCTTCGTGAAGATCACGAGCGAGCGCACGATGCAGACCGCCAAACTGTTGGTGACGGCAGGATTGGTCGCATCGACCCAGGCGTTGGTATGAGTCGTGATGTTGACGATCCAGCAGACCAGCCGATCCAGGCCTGGAAAATGCCAGCCCCCAAAGAACATCGCGGCACAGATCGCGCTGGTGGTGATCATCCCCGCATACTCAGCGAGGAAGAAGAGCGCGAATCGCATCGCGCTGTATTCGGTGTGATATCCGCCGACCAATTCCTGCTCCGCCTCGGCAAGATCAAACGGCGCGCGGTTGGCTTCGGCGTGAATGCAGATCAGGAACAGCAAAAACGTGATCGGCTGGCAGAACACATTCCAGGCCGGAATGACTCCCGCCCAATACTGCGCCTGCCGCGCGCTCATCTCATTCAGATCGAGCGTGCCGAACATCACGACGATGCAGAGCACCGCAAGGCCCATCGGAATTTCGTAGCTGATCATGTTGGCGGTCGCGCGAAGCCCGCCGAGGAATGAATACTTATTGTTGCTGGCCCATCCGCCGATGACGACGCCGTACACCGCGAGCGAGAGCAGCGCCAGAATCAGCAACACGCCCGTGTTGAGGCTCGTGATCTGGAAGGGGTAACGGTAAGTCAGCTCGACGTTCACCTCATAGGTCCCATCCGGGCGGCCGACTGACTGCACATGAATCGGCGCGCCTTCGACGACGGCGTCGCCGACCGGAAGATGTTCCTTGGCCAGGGCGATCGCCTGCTTATTGACGGGGCTGTCGGCTTCCTGGGCCTGAACGGCCAGATCGCCGCTGGTTTCCGCGCCGATATATGATGCCACATCCCAGTGCGCTGTTGATTCTTTTGTCCCACCCCACGGCAACGTGACGACGCTGAGGATGATCACGATGATCATGACCAGCGGCGCGCCGGTGAAGAGGATCTTATCGACGCCGCGCGGGCGGTAGTCTTCCTTGAGGATGAACTTCAAACCATCGGCGATCGGTTGCAGCAATCCATACGGCCCGACGCGATTAGGCCCGATACGGTCCTGCACCCACGAAGCGACTTTGCGCTCCAGCAGAATCAGATACGCCACCGTCCCCAAAATGGCAAAGTGAATCACCACCGTGATGAAAAGCCACGGCGGGATGTGCGTCTGCACCCAGTTGATTGCCCAGTGTATGGAATCCATTTGTCTATTTCTTTTTGGTCAGCTCGAACGACGCCGTGATGGAATTGAACGTCTGCTCCATCGTTGTCTCAAAGCTCGGCAAACTGCGGCGCGGGTTCGGCCGCTTCTTCCGTTGGCAGACTCACGGCCGCGAATGGCTCACCCATCTCTTTGCGAAGCTGTTCGGCATTGTACAGGCCCGTGCGATCGAGCAACTTCAGGTAGACGTCTCCCTCACGCCGCACCCCTTCCGGCGGCGCGACGGCGGCGGTGAACGCCTGTACCTTGCCCGCGAAATTCTCCCAGCATCCGTCCTTCTCGGCCCATGCGGCGGCGGGCAACACCACATCCGCCCGCTGGGTCAACCCGCTGGGCAGAATGTCCTGCACGACGCGGAACCCGCTCGAAAAAATCGCGGGAAGATCGAGCGGCACCCAACTCGATAGATATCCGCCGACGATCCATCCGCCCTTGAGCTTTTCCGCGCCGTTGCGATTGGCCTTCACATCTTCAAACGTGGAACTCGGGCCGCCGAGCATCTGCATGACCCGCCGAATGCCGGCGGCATTGGGCACCTTCTCGGCCTTGATAACAAATGTTTGCTTTCCGTTTTCGGAGTTCTTGAAGATTTCATCGGCGCCGCTGGAGGGCACGGGGCCGAGGATGAGCGTCGCCTGCGGGTCGATCGCGCGGATCGCCTGGCCCAGCAGCCAGGCTTCTTCGCACGCCATCATCGGGGAAAGCATCGCAAACAGGCTTCCCTGCCCGCTTTCCGCGACGACTTTCTTCAAGCCGGCGATGGCGCTTTCAATCGCCTGCTGAAACGTCACCTTCGAGAGCGCGCCAAGCTCACGCCGCATCGCGCCGCGCAGCCGATTCTCGGCGTGGATCGGCTTATAGCAATATCGCGTGTCGTCGCTGATCCACCATTTATTGACGTCCGCGTTATAGCGCGGCTTGATCCGATAGATGAGCCCCTCGTTGTATTCCACATAAATATTCTCGCCGCCGCTGTCGGCCGGGCTAATCGACGGCGCCCGTTTCAGCAGCCACACTCGCTGCTTGAAGAGAAAATCCTTATCCAGCAGCGCCCCCACCGGGCAGAGATCGACCACATTTCCCGCCAGCTTGTTGTTCACCGGCTTGCCGGGAAAGATCGCGATCTCTTCCTTGTGGCCTCGTCCTTCCACAAACAACTCGCTGGTTCCGGAGACTTCGCGCGTGAACCGCACGCAGCGCGTGCACATGATGCAGCGGTCGGCATACAGATAGATATTGTCGCCGACGTCCTTCTTGGGGTTCTTGACCTTATCTTCCTCAAACCGCGATTGGCTGCGGCCATACTGATAGGAATAGTCCTGCAGAAAGCATTCCCCCGCCTGATCGCACACCGGGCAATCCAGCGGGTGATTGATCAGCAGATATTCCATCACCTGCTTCTGATTGGCGATGGCTTTTGAGCTGTTGGTGTGAACCACCATCCCATCGCGCACCGGCGTCTGACATGATGGCACCAGCTTGGGCAGCCCCTCAACTTCAACCAGACAAATGCGGCAGGAAGCCGGGATCGAAAGCCCCGGATGATAGCAATACTGCGGCACCGGCAGGCCCGCATCATTGCACGCCTGCAGGATCATCTGCCGGTCCTTCGCCTCAATTGTCTTCCCATCAACCGTGATCTTGGACATAGGTCGGGGGATGGTATACGAGAGCGCACGGAATTTCACGCCCCTTGGTGGGGCACATATGAATCCCGGTGTGTGACAGTGATGGAGGCCGCATTTCTCCCTCCCTCGGTACTCCGGGGGAGGGCTGGGGAGGGGGTTGCGTTGAAGGTGCGCCGCTAGCGCGAACCCCCTCCCTAACCCTCCCCCGGAGTACCGAGGGAGGGGACAAGACTAGGGGCCCTTTGTCGCTCATCCGACTCGCTTGATCGGCCACGCCACGACATCAAGCAAATCTGCGTAATACACCAACGGCGCGACATCGGGTAGCTTTACTCCTGCTGCCTGTGCCATCGAATTGGTTTCAATTTCGGCCTGTGCCGCTTGCAGCGGCCAGGAAGCGTGCTCGATATCCCCTCGATACAACTGACCGTGCCGGTCGGCGGAATAAAGCGCCAGCCGGGCGGTCAGGAAATGTTCCAGCGTCCCGGCCTTGCTGTGAAAGACTTTGCCGGTGGGCTGGTAGTTTGCGACAAACTCTGCCTTCGGCGCATCGCGATGCGTTCGGTGGCTTCGATATTGGATCTCATCCCCCTTGGACGCAATCTGCATTTTTGCGTCAAAGTAAGGCAGATGAAAAGTCCAGCGCGCCCCGAGTACTGTCAGCTTGCTGGCGGCATCCAAACTTAAGAACCAGATGCCCAGCTTGCCCTTGTGCGTCACGTAAGTGCGAACATTCAGCTCCGGAAATTTCGAGAGGAACGGAACGGGCGGCGTAAAGTGCGCCCGCACGCGGGCCATCTTAAATGGAACGACGCCGATCCAGGCGCTGCCGTCGAAGGTGTCTAGCTCTAAACCAGCTGGGATCAATGGCCGCAGAATGCTGGCCTTGACCGGCCAATGCAGGAAGGCCAGTTGAAGCCATCGCATTGAGATGAGCCAGGGCATTAGCATGGGTTCAGGTTCAGGGTTCAGGGTTCAGGAGGGTTCAGGGTTCAGGGTTCAGGGCTTCGGAGAGCGAGGG
>DATBDZ010000140.1:0-3538 GCA_036276235.1 Humisphaera sp.
CGTTGCTCTCTCGTCGGCAGTTATGCGTTGACGATGGACTCGCTTGTCGCGCCCGCCGTCAAGACCTCGAAACTTCCTGATTACGAAGGGGCCACGTCCGCCGATCGTCGACGCCGCGTCCCGCTCGGCGTGCTCGCGCCAAGCCAGCCTTACGTCCGTTCGACGTTAACCGTCGTGCTCGGGCCCAAAGCGCGTGAACGGCCGATCGGCGGGGTCGGCGATCTGGCGGGGCTTCGCATCGGCATCGAGAGCGGAACGCTTGCGGATGCGATCTTGATGACCTTTGGCAAAGGCCGCCTGATCGACGACATCACGCATCTGGTACCCGGCCGGGATGATTTGCTCGGTGCCCTCGATCGCGGCGATTTGGACGCCACGCTGATCGACCTGCGCCGGCTTGATGCCTACCGCGTTGCCCGTCCAAACAGTGCCATCAAAGGCTCCGGCTATTTCTATCCGATCGGCGTCAATCGCGGTTTCGTCGGCCTTGCCAGCGACCCGGCTCTCCTCGTTGAAGTGAACAAGGTGCTGTCCGATTTGCAGGAGAAGGGAGCTCTGGCTGAGTTCGCCCGATCCGCCGGTCTCACCTTTCTGCCGCCCCGGGAGCCCGCGATCCTCGGCGACGCCATGATGAAAGCCATTCAGAACTAGACCGGCGCGCGCGAGAGAGTGTCAGCCAATTCTCACCTTCGCTGTCGCGATGCCGATCGGCGCAGACAAGGGCGCTGAGCCGGTTCCTTCTGCCGACGACCGTCGCGACCGCGCGTTCAACGGATGGCGGCGATGAAACATTCGGTGATTAGCTAAAAACCGCGCCGCAATGTTCCGTTGCAGCGGGGTTAATGGTAACCTTTTTGCCAAAACTTCCGCTGGATTTGCGCTTTTTACCCCCTAAATAAGCGTTGGTTTTGCTTTTGAAGTTTCCAGAAGGTTTTTGATGGTTCTGAACCGCGCTTTTTCTTCCGCCCTTTGCGCGGGGCTGCTGCTGTTGAGCGGCACGTCGCTGGCGGATGAATACCGTCCTGGTGAATTTCTCGGGCTCGATCTTGTCCCCGCGCTGCTCTCGCCAAAACCGCTCGGGCCGGCCGCCGAATTCGCGCCGGTGCCGGTTCAGGCCAAGACCGATCGCAGGCCGGAAGCTGCGGCATTGCCTGCGGATTCAACGTCAGAGCCCCAAGCCGCTGCCCCTAAGCTGGTCGCGAACCCGAAACCCGGAACCGCGCATGCGCGCAACGGCAAGCCGCGCGGTGTGGCTCGAACGAGACTGGCGCGGCGCCACAGCAATCCGCTGAACGCCCAAGCCCGGGATGCGAGCGTCCAGGTCTGGCCTTGCAGATCCGGCGGCATCTGCAACTGGAAACAGTAGCGGGCAGGTGCGTTCATCTCCGTTTGATCTTTTGTCCAACCGTCGTCCGCACGACCCGCGTTTTTCTTTTGGAGTACCTCATGAACAATCTGAAAACCCAAGGCATCAGCCTGCCGCAGCTCGGGCTAGGCACCTTCCGCATGCAAGGCGATCTCTGCCGCGCCGCCATCGGACACGCGTTGCGCCTCGGCTATCGCCATATTGATACCGCGGAAATGTATGGCAATGAGGAGCCTATCGGTGCTGCCATCGCTGCATCCGGCGTTGCGCGCAAGGAGCTGCACATCACAACCAAAGTCTGGCACGAGAATCTCGCGCCGGATGCGATTCGCAAAGCCTTCGATGCGAGCCTTAAGAAGCTGAAGCTTGATCACGTCGACCTTTATCTCGTGCACTGGCCTTCACCCGACATGAATTTGCCGGCCGTTTTCGAAACGCTGTTGAAGTTGAAGGAGCAGGGGCGTACCCGCGCGATCGGCGTTGCCAATTTCAATGTCGCTTTGATGAAAACCGTTGTCGAGCAGATCAAGGCTCCAATCGCCTGCAATCAGGTCGAGTATCACGTGATGCTGGATCAAACCCCGCTGCGAAAATATCTTGCAGCGAAATCCATTCCGCTTGTGGCGTATTGTCCGCTGGCCCAAGGTCGCGCGGCCTCAGACGAAACGCTGATTGCGATTGGCAAAAAGCACAACGCCAGTGCGGCGCAAGTTGCGCTGAAATGGCTGCTTGATCAGAACGGCGTCGCCGCCATCCCAAAGGCATCGCGCAGCGAGAGCCAGCAGGCCAATCTTGATGCGCTCAAGGTGACGCTCGACGATGCCGATCGCGAGAAGATCGCGGCGTTGCCCAAAAACCAGCGCTTTGTGAATCCCGGATTCTCACCGGCATGGGACTAGAAGAAACCGCGGCCACTAGCTGATTGGCGCCGTAGTCCGCTCGCGCAAGGCAAAGAGAATGGCCCCTTGCGGGGCCATTCCTGTGTCGAGCCTCTTGGTATTAGTAGTCGTGGCGACGATGCTTGATGATCACCACCTTGTCGTGGTGATGCCGCCAACCCTCATGCCATCCATGATCACGATGCTCACGGAATTCGGCACGGGGGCCCATGCGATCGCCATCACGATGCTTGATGATGGTCGTCTCGGCGCTTGCAATGGACGGCACTGCGACAGCAATGGCGCCCAGCGCGGCGACGATATATCCAAACTTCTTCATATTGTCCTCCTCATAAAAACAGCGAGGATTAAACTTGGCTCGCGGAGGAACGTTCCGCAGGAAATCCAAGAGAATTCTGAACAACCGTTCAGCAATGTTCCGCGCAAATAAATCAAGCGTCGTTGAAGCAGATTTAACGTGGAAAACGCATCGTTCTGTCGACTGCAATCCTTAACGATTCGCTGCCGATGTTGCTGAAACGCGAGAGAGTCCCTCGGGGTGCAGCGCCGGGCAACGCTATCCGCATTTGTGCTGCGCCGGCGTGGGCGTGCCGTTGGAAACGAATTCGCCGTCCTTGATCGTGTATTGCTTCTTGAGGTTACGATTGTAGATCGCGCGAACGGTGCCATCGGGCTGCATCATCAAGCCGTATTCGCGAGTCTCTCTGAGCGTCGGGAAGAACACGCGCAAATGCAGGGTGCCATCGGCAGAAGTCTCGCCCCGGAGAACCTCTCCTTTATCCTGGGTCTTGCCGAAATTGCGCCGGTAAAGAACGCGGCCGCTTTTGGCAATCTCATAGGCCAGCACAGCGCCCTTGTTCGGGTCGGGCGCAAGCGAACAATCCAGCGACCACGATCCGATCAGTCCCCATTTGCTGACGGTCTCCGCCACTGTTTCCGCCGAGGCATCAAATGAGAGAAACTGGGAGATCAACAGCGCGAGCGCCAGCCGGATCAAATGCCTGTTCAAATTATGCGAGCCCGATTTTTCAGAAAAAATGATTGGCGAAACAAATTGTAGCATAGCGATTCCGGCGCAAATGCGCTGACGCACGTGATACGCGTCTTGCGGAATGAGCGTCACCGATGCATCATTGTCCAAATAAAAATTAAAATGGGGGAACATCAGCATGTCCGCATTGTCACGCCGTCATCTGCTCGCGCTCGCCGGATCGGCCGCCGCCGCTTCGGTGTCGGGACGGGTCAACGCAGCCATGGGCCCTGCCGACAAATT
>DATBDZ010000141.1:0-26089 GCA_036276235.1 Humisphaera sp.
CTTCGGCGTTGCGCCGGCTTTGACGTTGCCGGACGCGAGGGTCGCGGAATCGGCGGTTGCGCTCTTGTCCGGCAGGCGGATCGTCATGCCGGGACGCAGCCGGCGCGGATCGATGCTGGGATTGGCCTTGGCGATCGCGTCGGCGTATTTCACGTCGCCGTACACCGAGCGGGCGATTGAAGCGAAGGTTTCGTTCTCGGCGACGCGATGCGTTCCGGCAGCCTCTGTGCGAGACGTGCCGGTTTTTCCCGTGATTTCACCAGTAGCGCGGCTGCCGCCCGATCGCGGCGAAGCGCCGTCGGGCTGCGCCATGTCCGGCGTGTGGGTCCGAAGGCCGGCAGAGTCCAGCTTGTCCTGGGCGCTGAGCAGCGCCGCCCAGTTGGTATTGCTGGCAGCGTTGTCCGCGGGTGGATCCTTGAGGGCAATCGTTGTGTTAGCAGCCCCGACATCATTGGGCAACTCGCCGGTGGCCGAGCCGCTGTTGGCGGAAGTCTCCGCCTTGAGCGGCGTGCCGCGCGCGGAAGGATCTTCGACCGCAGAGGCGACCTTGCCCTTCTTGTCGAGCGTTACGACTTTCTTGGAGGATTTCGGGACAGCAATTGCGTAGACGATCAAGACCAGAAAAAGCACCAGGCCAATCGCCACGCCGACGCGCGTATCCTTACGCATAAATGGGCTTCCTTTCCCAAATGTGATCCCGAATTGTGCTGATCTCAGGCGCCACTGCGTTGTAATCGTCCGCGGACGTTGGCGCCTGCTGTCTCTTCCTGCGTCTTCCCGACCAGCAAGATCGGCGAAGCAATCGCAATCGAAGAGTACGTTCCTACCAATATGCCAACCAAAAGTACGAAAGTAAAGCCGTGGATGCCTTCTCCGCCAAGGAAATACATAATTGCCACGGTGACGATGTTGGTGCCGGCGGTCAGCAGCGTACGCGAAAGCGTCTGATTAATGGCATCGTTGACGATCTTTCGGCTTACGTGCCCGAACTTTCCGCGGTTCTCGCGAATTCGGTCGAAGACCACGATCGTATCGATCATCGAATAGCCCATGATCGTCAGAATGCCCGCAACCACCGTCATGTTGATGCGGAATTCCTTGAGCATCAGGATATCTCTAATGCCCGGCACGTTTGCCAGATAGTGGGCAAAACCCAGGGCGGCAATTGTGAACGCCACATCATGCACCAGCGCGACGACGGTCGCGGTCCCGTATTTCAGATTGCCGAACCGGAACCAGATGTAAATCATGATGACAACGATCGACGAAAGAAGCGCCATCAGCGCATCGCTGGTCGTATCGCTGGCCACCTGGGCATCGAAGGTCTTCACCTGCTGAAGCTGCGCCGGCTTGTTGACGGCGTCGTTGGTCAGCTTCCAGAGCGGCGCGGCAAGCTGCTCCTCCCACTTACCCTTGTCCTTGTCGAAGGGGATGTTGTCGTCGTTGGCCAGAAGGACCGCCACGCTGGCGGGCCGATCGGAATGGCTTCCGTCAGGCGTCTCGACGGCAAAATCCTGTCGGCTGCCGGCCTGATTGCCGGTCATCTGCAACTGCTGCTGGCGAATGCGATCGGCGATCGTCGTCGGCGCGAGCGGCGGCGAAATGTGATTCAGCAGAATCGCCACCCCTCCGCGATATTGCCCGGCGGATGAAACCTTAAACCCTCCCGCCCAATCGCCGGCGCTCATTGATTTCACCAGGTCGTCACTCACCGGCAGAATCGTCGTTCCCATCGCGTCGGAAAGGCTCTTGCTCGAACCATCAAACTGTGAGGGCAGCTCAACCTTCAGCAGCGTCTGCCCATCCGGCCCGCGCAGCACCTTCAGGAGTTCGTCCCTTACCTCGGTGCTGTTGGTATTGGGGCTGCTCACCTCGTAGGTCGTTTCACCCGTTCCCACGGCGACTGGCTGCGGGCTGGGGAGAAGATTTGGATTGGCCGTCTCCACTAAATCGCGAAGGTCCCTAGGCGCCATCTTCTGCTTCAATTCAAATTGCACCGACGTCCCGCCGGCGAATTCGATGTCGAATATTTTCCCTTGCTTCACCTTAATGGCGAACAATACCGTGCCGACAGTAATCGCGATGACGCTGAACGCGATGAACGGCCCGGCCAGCTTCATCCAGTCGATATTCGGCCGCAGCAGCTTGTCCCACTTGGGGAACGTGAGCGGCAGGCTGTTGAGCGTCTTGATGTGCAGATGATCGACCATCAGGTTGAAGACCGTCCGCGTGACAAACAACGCCGTGAACAAGCTGGCGACGATGCCGATGATCAGCGTGAGACCAAAGCCGCGCGCTTCCTCCGTGCCAAAAAGAACCAGGCAGACGGAGGTGATGACTGTCGTCATGTTGGAGTCGAAGATCGCACTGAGCGCCTTGTCATAGGCATTGCGCAGCGCGATGCGGATACCGACGCCGTGATGCTGCTCTTCGCGCAATCGCTCGAAGACCAGCACGTTGGCATCGACGGCGGTGCCGACCGTCAGCACGATGGCGGCGATACTCGGCAAGGTGAACGTCGCCTGCAGGGCGCTCATCACCGCGAGGATGATCAGCACGTTCATCACTACGGCGCAGAACGCCACGATGCCGGCGATGTAGTAGTAGCCGATCAAAAAGACCGCCACGACCGCGAGTCCGGCGAAGCAGGCGAGCAAGCCGGCGTGGAGGTTATCCTGGCCAAGCTGTGGACCGACGGTGCGCTCGCTGATCGGCTCGTCGCCGAGCGTTGCCGGCGAGCTGCCGGCGCGAAGCGTGCTAATCAGGTAATCGAGTTCCTCCGGCTTAAAGCCGCCGCCCCCGCCCTCGATCATTCCCGACTCGCTGATTTTACCGTTGATTTGCGGAGCGCTGATGATGCGGCCGTCGAGGACGATCGCCATCGGCTTGCCCAGGTTGGTGCCGGTGAGTTGGCCCATGTAGACGCCGCCCTGCGGATCGAACGTGAAGTTCACGGTCTTTTCGCCGTTGTCCTTCTGCCCTTCGCGGGCGTCGGTCAGCTTCCAATCCTTGGTGCCGGGGCGATGATCCATCGATTTCTGCGGAGTAATCCAAACCAGCGCATAGTATTTTTTGTTGTATTCCTGGATCGCGACGTGGCGGCCGAATTCGCTGGGCCGCTCTACTTCAAACCAGCGGAGCGTATCGCCCGCCTGCACGCGCGGGCCGTAGGTCTTGAGGTGATCGATCATTTTCTGCATCTCGTCGGCCGGCACCTCGCCCGGCTCTGGAACGATGTGATATTCCAGCAATCCCGCGCCTTTGAGTTTGCGTTTCAGGTCGGTCACATCGTCAAAGCCCTCCTTGGCGCCGTTGATGGCGTCATAGGCGGCAACGTAATCATCGATCGCCTTGAGGCGCGAAGGGAAGTTCGCCGATTGCTCTCGCAAGGTCTGAAGATCCTTGGCGCGATCGGGGGAAGTGAGCGTGCTGTCCAGATCATCGCGCTGCAGATTGGTGGCGGCGATCGGCGGACGCGGCGCGCTCTGGCCGGGGGCGGCCTTGGGATGCAGCGTGTTGTTGTATTCAATCCGCAGCCGCGCTTCCTCGGCGGCATTCTGTGCCGTGTGGGCCGCCTGAATCTGGTCCCACAGATTGCTCAACTTCGTGAACAGCTCTTTTCGCGTCTGGCTGTCTTCTTCAAGCCGCACCAAGTCGGCGCGGGTCTTTCCGTTTTTCTGCTCGATCGCGTCGGTCACTTCTTCGGGATTGATGTTGGTGGCGCTGAGCGCCTCCTGAGCCGCGACGAGCTGACGGCTCATGTTTCGTCGCGTTTCAGCACCCTGCTTGGCGTCATTGCTGAGCGGCATCTGGATTTCCAGCCGCGTATCGCCCTGCGGGCGCCAGATCAGGTTCTTGACGCCCGCCGGATCGACGCGCTGCTTGAGAATCTTTGCGACTTCGGAGGCAAGCTGCCCGGTCCGCTGCCCTCCCTCGGGCGGAGTGATCTTATAGAGAAGACTGGTGCCGCCGACGATATCGATGCCCGGATTCAGATTGTAAACCCGAGGCATCGGCTCCTTCGGATGCACGATCTTGTTGAGGACCGGCGAAAAAACGATGCAAAGCGCCCCGATCAGAACAACCAGGGAAAGCGTGAGACGTTGGCCGTTATGTTCAGACATGGCTGGGTTTCCAAAAAGCAGTTACGACAGACAATCCCAACAACCGACGGCACCCGTCATGCTGAGGGACCCCGAAGCATCTGGCCGGATTGCGCTGACGGGCCAGATGTTTCGGAGTACCTCTGCATGACGGTTGCTGTGTTCATCGGAAAATGAAGATGGATAGGCGGATTACGACCGGACAGGATAGCGCGCCGATCTAATCGGCCGCGGAGAAGGGATCGTCTATCGAATCGGCGGACCGGTCGGCTGGAGATGAGCACTTAGCGAGGCGGAGAATAAGCCGCGTGCTGAATCGAATGCCGGCGTCACCAGGAGCAACGAGAGATCGAGGGATTGCGATTCAGCATCAGCAATAAACGCGGCGTCTGATGATCCATCGAACGACTGATGAGTATGTTGTGCGTTAGCACCGACGGTGACAAGCTCATCGATCGCGATAGCTTCAATTCCACGGCCATGCCGATGCGATGACCCGCGTTCGCCCGTGCCGCGCCGGGCGGAAGCGCGCCGCTCGGCGTCGCTCATTTCTTCCGGCCGCACATTGGCCGCATCGCGCGCCGCCTGCATCGTCGCCCCGCCGCGATTAGGGCGGTCTTCATCCTTGGCGGCCAGCGCACAATCCGCCTGCGCCGCCGCGATAACCGGGGCGAACGTCAGGCAGAGCATTGCCTGGGTGAGCAATGCGAGCAGGAACTTTTTTGCGCGGGAAAGGGTCATGAATAAGTTGTCAGTTGTCAGTTGTCAGTTGTCAGTTGCAAATGGAGGGGCTTTCTCCACTGGCAACTGACAACTGGCAACTGACAACTTATTTCCTATTTCGCTTCTGCCTTATCCTCTTCCGTCACGACGCGCTGGATGGCGCTTCGGGAGAACTTGATCTTTGTATTATTGCTCTCATCGACCTTCACGACCACTTCTCCCTCGCGAACTTCTACGACAGTGCCGAGGATGCCGCCGATCGTTTGGATGCGGTCGCCGCGCTTCATGTTGTCGAGCATCGATTGCCGCTGGCGGGTGTCCTTGCGCTTCGAGCTCATCGAGAAAATGTAGACGACGACGAGCATCATCAGCAGCGGGAAGGTCCAACTGGTGAAGAAGTCGCCCCATCCCGGCGGATGGGCCGGCTGCGTGGCTGCCGGTGCGTCGGCAAGAATCATCAGGGTGCGTGTCACAAAGCTGCTCAATCCATCTCCTTCGATTGTTCGGTATTTTCAGGTTCGCCCGCCGGCCCGAGCTGGCATCGCGCGTCCTGGGCGCGAAACTGCTCGAACGTTCCTCCGCCGATGGCTTTGCGGATATCGGCCATCAGGCGCTGGTAGAACCGAATATTATGCACGGAAAGCAGGACCGGGCCAAGCATCTCGCCCGCGAAAAAAAAGTGCCGGATCGCCCCGCGCGAGAAATTGCGGCAGGCATAGCAGTCGCAACCCTCCTCCACCGGCCCCCGATCACGGGCAAATCGGCTATTCCGCAGCCGAATCGGACCATGGGCGGTAAATGCGTAAGCATTGCGCCCATTACGAGTTGGCATCACGCAATCAAACATGTCGATCCCACTGGCGACCCCCGCCACGACGTCGCGCGGAAAACCCACGCCCATCAAATAGCGCGGCTTCTGTTCCGGCAACATCGGCGTCACCCCCGCCAAAACCTGCTTCATCGCCTCAAACCCTTCGCCCACGGCCAGGCCCCCCACCGCATATCCCGGAAAATCCATCGCGATCAGCTCGGCGGCACATTTGCCGCGTAGATCCAGATCGGCCCCTCCCTGCACAATGGCAAACAGCGCCTGATCATCAGGCCGCTGATGGGCCGCCTTGCACAATTCGGCCCATCGCAGCGTTCGCTCAACCGCCTGCGCCTGATACGCGCGCTCGGCAGTGCCCGGCGGGCATTCATCAAACGCCATGATGATGTCCGCACCCAGATCATTCTGCACCTGAATGCTCCGCCGCGGCGTCAGCTCGATGATCGAGCCATCGATATGACTCTTAAATGAAACGCCCTCATCTGAAATCGTGCGAATATCGGACAGCGAAAAAACCTGGAACCCGCCGCTATCGGTCAGGATCGGCCCCGGCCAACTCATGAAGGCGTGCAAATCGCCCAGTTCCTTAACCGTCTGCTCTCCCGGCCGAAGAAGCAGATGATAGGTGTTAGCGAGAATGATCTGCGATCCGGTCGCGGCCACCTGATCCGGCAACACACCCTTAATCGTTCCCTGGGTCCCAACGGGCATAAACGCGGGAGTATCGAAAGAACCATGGCGTGTCGAAACGCGGCCGAGGCGCGCGTGCGATGCGGGGTCTTTTGCAATCAGTTGGTAACTCAGCGGTCCGGGCGAATCAGTCATCGGAGCGGATTCTGGGGTGGAACGAGCGAATGCTCAAGCGAACGAGCGGAAGTTCGCAAAACCGCGAATGGAAAATCCGGGGCTTCCGCCCTCGGCTATCAGGAAGGATGAATCAAATTCCTTCATGTTAGCCGAGGGCGGAAGCCCCGGATGATTGCGGGGACGGTGGCGCGCTTGAACTCTTCCTCCCAAAACCCGAAACTCGAAACCCGAAACCGGAAACTGGAAACTCACATGGGCCTGACCATCCACTATTCCCTTCGATCGGACGTCGCGGATGCCGCTGGCGCTCGCAAGCTGATCGAGCAGCTTCACCGCAGAGCGCGCGATCTGCCGTTTGGGAGCGTGGGAGCTATTGCGGATTTAAGCGGGGACGCGTGTGATTTTGAGCAAGAGGAGCACGAGCCAGAGCATCATTGGCTTCTCATCCACGCCGTCGCGAACATCCAGCGCGGCGACGACTGGATTTCCGCGACACCGACGCACGTCATCGCGTTTTCCACCTCGCCCGCTGAAGGCTCAGAGTCGGCGAATTTTGGCTTGTGCCGATATCCGCGCACGATCGATCACGATGGCACGCAGATCGAGACGTCACTTGACGGTTGGACCTGGGCATCTTTCTGCAAGACCCAATATGCGAGCAATCCAGCCGTCGGCGGAATCGAGAACTTTCTCCGCGCGCATCTATCCATAATCCAATTGCTGGACTACGCCAAAGACATCGGAATCCTGCACGACGTGACAGATGAAGGCGGCTACTGGGAGAAGCGTGATGCACGCGCCCTGGCCGACGAGATTGGCCGCTGGAACGCGATGATCGCAGGAGTCGCCGGCAAGCTGAAAGACCACCTCGGCGACAAAAGCATCCAATCTGAAATCACCAAATTCCCAAATTTCGAACGACTCGAAGCGGAGGGGCGAGCGGGTGAGAATGGAGATTGATTATCGGCGTCGGCCGCCGCCACCGCTGCTGGAGCGGCTGCTGTTGCCGCCTCCACCGCCGCTGTTGGCTTGGGCTGCGGCCTGCGCGGCTTGGGCGGCGGCGTATTCCTTCCGGGCCTGCGCTAGCGCGGTCTGATCATCATCGATTTGCTTCTGGGCGGCGGCTACATCCTTGTCGCTCTTTAGTTGATCGGCCTCGGTCTTCTTCAACTCGACAATCTTGCTGTTGGCAGTGGCGATGGCCGTCTTGGCCTCGGCGATCGATGGATCGGCGGCCAGCGCGTCACGCTCCATCTTGCTGACGGCGTTTCCATCGGCCAGCACTTCGCTGGCGGCTTTGGTTATCTGGTCAGGCGTCGCCGACGGATCGTTGCGGAGCTTATCGCGTTTCTCCTCGGCGGCTTTCTTCTTGGCCACCGCCGCCATGTACGCGGGCTTGGTCTGGAGCGCTTCGATGATCGGCTTGGTCAGCGATTCGAATTTCGCCTGCGCGTCCTTGAGAGCCGTGGTGGCATCCGTCCATTCGGATGTGCCTTCAAACGCGGCCTTCACCTTATTCTTCGCCTCGGCCAGCGCCTTCTGGTCTTTGGTGACCTTGGCTTGGGCATCGTTTACTTTCTGGCGGCTTGGGTCGCTGTTATTTTGTCCGAAGGCGATCGTCGAGCCGATCGAAATCACAAGTGCCAGTGAACAGGAGGTAAAGGCGTGTCGCATGAATTTGATCTCCCGATCGTTGCATCGATCCGGAGCAAATCCGGCCGATGACACATTCCGCGCTAATGGGGAAGGACAGTCTACCGGCACTCCCCGCAAAACTCCATAAACAAATTGGGAGGAGGAGGGTTCAGGGTTCGGGGTTCAGTTTTGGAGGCGAATCTGGGTTTTCGGGGACGGTTCGAGTGAACGGCAGCGACCGCATTTCCTGAACCCTGAACCCTGAACCCTCAATCCTTCGTTACCCTTACCCAATCAACCAACACTTTCGCCCTATCCTCCTTGATTAACTGAACCGTCGCCGCGGGAATGCCTGGGTACGGTTCCTTGGCTCCGTTGGTCTTGATTGGGTAGGCGCCGCCGAGCGCTAGATTGAGGATCAAATACTTCGGATTGTCGTAAGCCCAGGTGCCGTAATGTTCGACCATGGCACGGGTCGCTCGGTAGGTGACTTGTCCGTCGATCTTGAAAATCAGGCTTTGATCGGTCCAATCGACCGAATAAACGTGCCATGCGGCGATGTCGGTCTTATTCGTGAAGAAAAACTTATTGACCAATGGCGTTTCGCCCGAGTAGCCGCGGCCGTGGAGTGCGACGCTGGTCCAGTCGGGGTCGCCGACGTTTTCCATGATGTCGATCTCGCCCGTATCGGGCCAGCGGCCATTGCCCAACGCCCAGAACGCCGGCCAAAACCCCGGCCCCGCCGGCAGCTTCATCCGCGCGGCGGCGGTGCCGTGCGCAAATTCAAACTTGCCGCGCGTATCGATGCGGCCAGAAATAAAATCAAACTTCCGCCCCTGCGGCGTCGCGAACCCCGGCTTATACACCGCCCGAATGACCAGCGCGCCGTTCTCCGCACCTTGAGCTTCTTCGCCATGTGCGATGTAGAGCGTGTCAGTCGAATCGACATACGCCTGCTGCTCGTTGTTCACCGTGCGGCCGGTGACGATCACATTCCACTTGGCGCGATCGAGTTCCTTGCCGGAGAAATCGTCGAAGAAGATCGTCTGCGGTTGAGTTGCGGGCGCGGCGGGTTTGTCGTCGGCGCGGAGTGAAACAATCAGAAAGCCGAACAGCACCGTACATACGACGACATGCATCAATTTCATCCGCGGAGTCTCCAAGCCCTTGCTATGGGTTACCGAGAGCCGAGCTTGGTTGTTGTCGAACGTGTCCGAAGTGGTCATTGCCGCACATCAGGTTGGAGCGATGATCGCGGTGCCACGATAGCCTTGCTCGTCTCGTTGTTGCCGCTGGGTGGGAAAACGAAATCAGGTCCTCATGCTTCGTGATCTTGGCTGGGAGCAAGGGCCAAGCCGATCATCGCGCCCAATGCGAGCGCCCCCAGTAGACGAGGAAATGGGTCGTCCACTTCGGGTGGGACGCTGACGACTCCGGTTTCATCCGTAGCCGCCGGCGCGTTGACGTATCGTCCGTGACGCGGCCTGGCAAGTTCGTCAAAATGCGCGAGCAACTCATTCAGATCATCACGAAGCTGCTGGCCGAAAACAGGACGGCCATGTCCAGGGAATGCTGACAACGGATCCAGCGCGGCCAATGCTTCGATCGATCGTCTCGAGGCGATCCAATCGCTCGTGAAATACATCGGCGGCCCATGAATGGAGTGAAACTTCGTCAGAGCCCCGATAAGAGATTCCTGCTTGGTGGTGACGAATGCATCGCCGACGATCAACGACCGATCGGCGGGGCGAAATAGAGAGACGTGTCCCGCGGTATGGCCGGGCGTGTGGATCCATTCCCACTCGGGCAGTGGAGGAATCGTGCCGTCGGCCGGCAGAATCTGCAGACTCTCTCCCAGGTCAATTGGCCCCTCAGGGTAGAGGGATGACAGCCGCGCCATCATCCCCCCACCCACGGTGGGATCAGGCGGAGGGTATTGCGAACGACCGCTGAGGTAAGGCGCTTCCAATTCATGCGCCCACACCGGCACGTCCCAGTGCTTGAGCAGATCCGGAAGTGAACCGACGTGATCAAAATGACCATGCGTCAAAACGATGGCATCAGGCCGCGCACCGGCGCCGAAGCGCTGCTCGGCGGCTCCGATGATCGCCGACGCCGAAAGCGGCAGGCCGGCATCGATCAGTGTCCAGCCGTCGCGCTCGCCTGGAGGTCCGATCAAAATGACATTGACTATAACGTTAGAATAATAGTCGACGTCATCCGGACAGACGGAGGGCTCATGCGGCGCTTCGGATGGCTTGGTTGATGCCGTGGTTTCGATCATGCTCGCTCCTGCCAGCGCAAATGACCCTGAGCAGATGGGGCCGATCCGGTAACGCGAACGCGCACCGTCGCCTCACGGGCCTTCCGTCGGTTGGCAACCGCTGTACCGCATGTCGATTTCGTTGACAGGATGCGAGTGCGCCGGTCCCATGTGCAGTCGGTCTGGAGCGCTGGCCATCCCACAACACCGCTTCAGAGTGCTTCCCTGCAGAGAGCAATCTCTTGCATAAATGGTGCGGCATAAA
The DNA here is from genome assembly GCA_036276235.1 of Humisphaera sp. Classification (GTDB taxonomy): domain Bacteria; phylum Planctomycetota; class Phycisphaerae; order Tepidisphaerales; family Tepidisphaeraceae; genus JANWHF01. The sequence continues at coordinate 10,626 of DATBDZ010000141.1, forward strand.
TAGCGGACGCTTCGGCCAATTCGGCGCGAAGCCAGCCGATCAACTATTGCTGACGTGGCTTGGTCCTTGACGGCACGAGCAAGCCCTTGTCACAAGCCTGCTGCAATAGCACCGGTTCACCACCAAAGACCGTCAGGTCTTGCAGATAATTCATGGTCCTTGGCGTTGCGGCGTTAGGTTTGCATCAGGCGGGCGGCGTCGCGAGCCGCGATGTAGCGGCCGACAAACCAACAATCATTTCCCTGGAGGTTCTGTGAAGAGCGGACGAGTTTCAAAAGCGTTGCTGATCGCGGCTCTGAGTGTAGGCACCGTATCGGTGCTTGGATGTGATCGAGGCAATGAGGGATCCAATGGAGGATCCTCCGGGACCGGCACCGGAACCTCCAGCGGAACTGGAAGCGGCTCTGGCCGCACGAGTGGCGGAGGCGCCGGCATGAGTGGATCCGGAGCCGGCGGGACCAGCGGCACTGGAAGCGTCGGCACGGGCACCGGCACCGGTGGAACCGGAACCGGCGGCACAGGAACTAGCGGCGCGGGTTCGGGTGCAGGCAGCACGGGTACAGGAACGGGTGGCGTGGGCACAGGAAGCGGCACGGGCACGGGTGCAGGTGGCGCTGGAGCCGGCGGGACCGGCGGTTCGACCGGCACGGGCACGGGCGGAACTGGCACGGGCGGGACTGGGTCCAGCGGAGTCGGCGGCGCTAGCGGCGCAGGTGGCGCCGGCAGCGCAGGCGGCGGAGCCGGTGGAACGGGCGGAGCCGGCGGCGGCACCGGGCGCTAGTAATTGGTTTTCCCCACCAATCCAAGGGAGGTGTCGCGACAAGGTTCGCGACACTTCCCCTTATGCGCAGGACATTTTTCGTTTTTCACCTTAAGACAAAAAAAGGAGTGATCATGCAGACGATGACACGTGGAGATCAGCGCGAGGGTGTGGTGGCCCGTACAATCGAGCAACAAACGGCAAAGCTCCCCTCCGACACGTTCCTATGGATGGCGACCGGCTCCATCGCAGCGTCGCTGATGTTCAAAATGATGGGCCGCGACCACGCCGCCTTGTTCGTCGGCCAATGGGCGCCGACGTTGCTGATCCTCGGGCTCTACAACAAGCTGGTCAAACTCATGGGCTCGGATTGAGCTGCTGAATCGCATTTCCTCGCGAGAAACTTGCCCTCATCAATTCACGACCCTCGCCCCGGCGGTGGTGGCGGCGGGCCCGGTGGCCGGCCTCGGCCTCCGGGCCCGGGACCGAACGGCGGGAACAGTGGCCCCGGCGGCGGGCCGGCTTTGTACGCCTGCCCGGCCATGTCCTTAATCTCATCTCGGTTTAGCGCGCCTTCGTGCTTTATGTCGCCTTGCGCAATGAGGGGCTGCATTCGTTCCGGCAATTCGTCGGCGGTGAGTTTGCCGTCGCCATTGCGGTCGAAGCTCATGACGTGATCGGCGACGTTATCGACGGTGATGGCCGGGCCGCGTGCGCCGCGCCCGCCGCGTGGGGGCGGCGGACCGCCCTGGCCGCGGCCGCGCAAGCCGCGACCGCCGAAGCCTCGGAAATCTGAATCGTTGCTGGCGAAGATCGGCGTCCCCTGGTCGGAAGCGGAAGCCGTCAGCACCGGCTGCGGATGGACGATAAACGGATCGGAATATTTGGGATCGGCGATCAGCTTGTGATCGCTGAGCGTCAGCAGGAATGCGATCAGATCAGTGCGATCTTGTGGGCCCAGATTAAATCGCCGCATCTCGGGCGAGCGATTGGGATGTCCTCCGCCGCGGCTGTAGAAGTTCATCACCTGATCAAGCGTAGCGAAGCGGCCATCGTGCATGTACGGCCCGATGAACTCAATATTTCGCAACGACGGCGATTTGAACATGCCCATGTCGGTGGGGTTGAGCGTGACATCGCCGACGCCGTTGTCGCGCACGCGGATGCCGACATCGAGGCTCGTGTTCTTGGGCCGATCGGTGACGAAATGCGCATCCTGCCCATCGGGCATGTGGCATTGGCCGCAGTTGCGCAGGAATAATCCTTTGCCGCGGTTTTCTTCGGCGGTGAAGTTTTTGAAGTCGACGCGAACTGAACTAGCCGCCGCGCGGCCTTCATCATATTTGGATTGATACGAAACGATCGAGCGAACGAACTGCGCCAGCGCCCGCGAGACGCGCGTCGGCGTCACTTTCGGATCGCCGAATGCAGTCAGAAAGAGCGGCCCATACATCGGATCATTGCTGAGAATCTCGACCAGCTTATTTAGATCCTGCCCCATCTCACTCTTGCTTTGGATCGGCATGAGCGTCTGATCTTCCAGCGTCGGAGCGCGCTCATCCCAGAAGAAGCGGCCATCCGGATAATACCGCGCCTCAACGAGGCTGGGCGCGCGGCGATCTCCATGCTTGCCCTCAAATCCAACGCTAAACCGCTGCGGATCGGTAAAGGCAAACTGCTGCACGTGGCACGTGCTGCACGAGACCGAGCTGTTCGCCGAAAGCCGCGCGTCGTAGAACAGCACGCGGCCAAGGGTCGCACCGACGTCGGTGATCGGATTATCCGAAGGCGTGTTATCAAATCGCCGGGCGGCAAACGTCTTGAAATGCGCCGGCAATGGAAGATCGGCATAGCGATAAGGCGTCGCCGGCAACTGAATCGCCGGCACCGGCGGCTTCTCGGTCGGCGGAAACGCATCCGCCAGCAGCAATCCGCCAAACCCCAAGATAACACCAAGTGCGGCAAACCCGGCAACCGAAGACCGTCTCATCGGATCCTCCCGAAGCTATCAGCGAGCTCACATCCCTGTCCGGCCACGGGGGCCGGTATTCTGCCGCTTAACTTAGAAGCCTCTACCTTAAGCCGACGTGAAGACTCCATTACGCCGCATCAACCACGTCAGCGGTTGAACTGGGCTGCGGTATCGGCTCCTTATGCTCTCGCAGTGATTCGATATATGCCGACACCGCGTCTCTGATGTTTTCCCGAACCTCATCAACACTGTCGCCGCTGGTGGTGCATCCGGGGAGATCGGGCACATACGCAGAAAAGGTTCCATCACCTGCTTTTTCAACCACGTACAGGTATTTCATATGCGCCTCATTTTAATCCAGCCTGGCGGCGAATTGCACTTTCGGTGCCTTTCGGGACGTCACGGCCAAGCTTTCCAGCTCCGGCGACCACAATAGGGCCAGCCCGCATCGGATGGCGATAAATCATGTGATCGCCTTTGGCCATCCGCTCGAAGCGCCATCCATTTGCCTCAAGGACCTTGATAAGTTCGCGGTAGGTCATCGGCGTTCATTACTTGGAATCGGCATTTGCCGGCTTCGTCGCCGGGCCGTTGAACGACCTTTCGACCATATCATGCGGATCGGCGGACCGGGGATAGTCGCGCCAGAGCCAGCGCATCATTTCCGGGAGGATCGCGCCCCCCTGCTTCTGCCCGTGCAGGCCGATGCCCCAGGCATAGTTGACGTCATAACCCTTCTTCGTCAGCGCATCGGCTAGGCGGACATTCTGGGAATGCCAGTCGCGGTCGAGGTTGTTGCCGCGGGCGCGGTTGTCGTTCACTCCATCGCAGAGAAAGATGCGAATTGGCTTTTTCTCGGCGGCCAGAACGCGCTCGGGGTAGACCTGCCCGCCGCGCAGGTTGACGAAGCTGCCGACGATGCTGATGACCTTATGAAACTGATCGGGCCGCTCCCACGCGACCGCGAACGCCGCGATCGCTCCCGAGCTGGCGCCGGCGATCGCGTGCATGTCCGGATCGGGAGTGATGTTGTATTGCTTTGTTATCACGGGCATCAACTCATCCACGATGACCCGCGCGTATTTGTCGTCCGGCACGTTGTATTCCGTCGGACGATTGGTATTGCGATCGCCCCAGTCGCTCGGCGTCGGCTCCGGCTGATCGGGCCGGCGGCCGGGGTTGATGAAGACGGTAATCAGCACCGGAATCTCCCGCCGCCACGTGAGATTATCGATCACATTCGGAGCGCGCACATCGCGGTCCATGGCGATCATCGCCTGCCCGTCATTGAAGATCATCAGGCCGGCGGGCTTTGCCGGATCGTATTGCGCCGGAACGTAGACCCAGTAGGTATGCGACGTGCCAGGAAAGACCTCGCTGGGAAGCGTTGCCGGCCCGACGAGCTTGCCTTTAGGCACGCCCTCCTGCGGCAGCGAATCAGGACCAAGCTTGTAAAACGCATCCTCCCCCGCGCCCCAGGCGGCGGAGGAAGTAATCAGCACAATGAACAGCGACAAGACGTGCCTCATGGTTGCTCCCTGTGATCTTTAGCTTGAGAGAAATGTCTGAATCGACCGCTGGCATCATAGCCGAATCAACCAAATCCTGCATTTGCGTTTACCTTCCCGCAATCTCAGGATAAAGCCGCAAGGACGTTTCTGATACAAGCGCGCGGATCGTCGGACGGTCATATCCAGCTGATTCGGGAAGCAACTGAATCGTCACATCCGTGGGACCTTTGTTCGACCATTGCCCTGAGCCGATCTTGGTGGCGATTTGCGGCGTCTGCGACGGCTTCCCAAGCTTCGCCCAATCGAGCAGCGTGTTCTGAATCTTTGCGTGAAAGCGGATCGGCACATCAGGTGCGGTGGCCGGCCGGCCCACAGAAACCATCAGCCATGCATCGCATCGAAGCGGCGGCGTGATGCGCACGATGAAGCGATTGGTCACCTCTGCGCCACCGGAACCCCAATCGAGCGGCCGCCCGGAGGCATCCAGCAACTTGATGTCAGGGCAGGGTGAATCGGCGGCCAGCCGCAAATCAAGCAGCGGCTGCATGTCGATCCCACGGAGCGAAAACGCGCGGCCATCGTATATGCAGCGATCATCCGTCCGCGCCGGTAGATGCAGGCTGGCGTCCAGATCGTCATCGTCGCCGACATATCTTGATTCCAGCAGCAATGTCGGCTTGTTCTGGGCCAGCAGATGCTTGAGTTCCTGTGCATCGTTCACGCGCACGCCGCCATGCATTTGCTCGAGGTAGAAGCATTCGGCCGCGTCCAGGCCCATTTGCTGTCGCCAGTCATACTGCGTCGAAGGGAAGCCGAAAAAGACCAGTTGCAATCGCCGATCCCTGATGGCGGGCCGCAACGCCTGATAAACATTCCATGGCTGATAGTGGACGTGATCGCGGTCGATCTGATTCTGCGTGAATCGCACCGCTTCAAAGAGAATTAGCACAACACATATCGTCGCGAACGGAATCGAAAACCGCGGGCGACGCCACGGTTCGATTTCCATTGAACGCTCGTCGCCGCGGCGAAACAACATTTCGATGGCGGCGATCCATGAAGCCGCGATCGCGATCGCGATTGACGGAAAAACCGGGTAAACGTAACGGATTCGCTTTGCGACGCTCAGGGAAAAGATCAGGAGGTAGAGTAGCGACGCTAGGACCAGCAGTGCATAGCCGCCGCGCTCTTGGCCGCGGCAGGCCCGCACCATTGCGAAGAGAATCCCGACGCCCGCCAGCGCGAAAGGAATCGACGAGCGATGCAACTCCAGCAGGATCCAATACCAAGGCTGGCCGGCAAACTGAGGCGCGACGCGAGGATCTCCCTGCGCATCGCGAAACATGTGTTCGTGAGTATTCGGATCGCCGCTCACTGCGGTCTGTACGATCGATCGGCTGAGCATCTCATGAAACACTTCGCCGCCGGCACGCGACCAGACCATCGCGTAATAAGGCGCGACGACGACCAGAGCGACGATCACCGCGCCGATAATGCCGCGCAGCGGGCTTGAGATACGCTTGCCCTTCTCATCCAGCGCGATCGCATGGACGGCGAGGATCATCAGAATCGGCGCGCCGGCCGCTGGCTTGAAGAGGCACGCGAGGCCCGCCATCGCGCCGACGACCATCCACGCCCACGCCCCAATGCGGCGGCGGCGCATCAGCCAATATGCGACCAGGCAAATCAAGACCAAAAACGTGACGGCGGTATCCAACGATCCCGTTCGCGCACCATGATCATTTTGAAAGTAGCGATTGCCCAGCAGCAGCAGCCCGGCGAGAAGCCCGGCCTCCGGAGAAACCAGCATCGCTCCCAGCACGCAGGTGAGCGCGACCGATCCGACGCCAAACAGTGCCGACCAGAATCGGTATCGAGCCTGCCCTTCATCAAAGAAGCGATAGGTGAGGCCCGTCAGCCAGAAATACATGGGCGGCTTGAGAAAATAAGAGTGCGGCGGATACGGTGTGAACGTCAGCCAGTTCCCGCTCTCCCGCGCGTGTTCCACGCAGAGCGCATATTGCGCCTCATCGACCGCCATCGTCGGGCGGCCGAGGCTCACGAAATAAACGATCGACGCCATCGTTGTCAGCAGAAGCACATAGATGACGCATCGTTTTGTGGCCAGAGAATCTCCCATCGTAGCGGACCGCAAAGCTTCGAGCATGCGCAAAGTCTGCGCGCCTTGCCGAACAAATTCCAGAGAAACTTCTTCCTTTCGACGGTTTATCGGCGCGGCGGTATGATGTGGCGCGATATGGCCCAGGAAGAACAAAAGATCGAGTCGGCGTTTGCCTATGCGCGCGAACGATACCAGGCGATCGGCGTCGATCCGCAGGCGGCGATCGATCGGCTCGGGCGCATCCCCATCTCGCTGCAATGCTGGCAGGGAGACGACGTCGGCGGATTTGAAGGCGGCGCTTCAGAGCTCGGCGGCGGCCTTGCCGTCACCGGCAATTATCCCGGCAAGGCGCGTAATGCTGAAGAATTGCGAGCGGACGTCGAGATGGCGCTGTCGCTGCTACCGGGGAAGCATCGTCTGAATCTGCACGCCAGCTACGGAGAATTCGGCGGGAAGCGCATTGATCGGAACGCGGTCGAACCACGCCATTTTCAGGGATGGATTGATTGGGCGAAGCAGAACAAGCTCGGCTTGGATTTCAATCCGACGTTTTTTTCGCATCCCAAAGCCGCCGATGGATTCACGCTGGCCCATCGAGACGAGGGCATTCGCAAATTCTGGATCGAGCACGGCATCGCCTGCCGGCGCATCGGCGCTGTCATGGGCAAGGCGCTTGGAACCGCCTGCGTGACCAACGTCTGGATTCCCGACGGCTACAAAGACTCCCCCGCCGACCGGCGCGGCCCGCGCGAGCGGCTGGTTAAATCGCTCGATTCAATCTTCGCCGAGCCGCTCGATCGATCCGTCAATCTCGACGCGGTCGAGGCCAAGCTCTTTGGCATCGGCTCGGAAAGCTACGTCGTCGGCTCGCATGAATTTTATTTCGGCTACGCCATCTCGCGCAAGAAATTGCTTTGCCTGGACACCGGGCACTTCCATCCGACGGAAGTAGTCTCCGACAAGATATCGGCGGTGATGAACTGGATCGATGAGTTGTTGCTGCATGTCAGCCGCGGGATTCGCTGGGACAGCGATCACGTCGTGACGCTGGGCGATGAGCTGATCGCGATCGCGCAGGAACTGGTGCGCGGCGATTACATCGGCCGCACCCACATCGGCCTGGATTTTTTCGACGCCAGCATCAACCGCGTGGCGGCATGGGTGATCGGCTGCCGCAGCATGCTCAAGGCACTGATGATCGCGCTGCTGGAGCCGCGCGAGAAATTGCGACAAGCCGAGGACGCCGGTGATTTCACCGCGCGACTTGCGATGCTGGAAGAAAATAAATCGCTGCCGTGGCAGGCAGTGTGGGAATATTACTGCCTCAAGCAAGGCGTGCCTGTCGGGATCGATTGGCTGGAGAAGATTCGGGCGTATGAGCGCGAGGTTCTATCAAAGCGGCATTGACTTGTAGGGGCGAACCTCGTGTTCGCCCTGCGCCGGTCGCGCGACGAAGCGGGTGAACACAGGGTTCACCCCTACACAGGCCGGCGCAATATGTAGGGGCGAACCTTGTGTTCGCCCTGCCGCTCGCGCGAACCACGAAGGGCGAACACAAGGTTCGCCCCTACAGATCAGCGGAACTGCAAGTGACTCAACTCCTCCGCCTCACATCCATCGCCAAATCCTTCGGCGGCGTGCAAGCGCTCAAAGGCGTCTCGTTTGATTTGAACGCCGGTGAAGTTCATGCGCTGATTGGCGAAAACGGCGCCGGTAAATCAACGCTGATTAAAGTCATCACTGGCGCGCATCAACCGGATTCGGGGACGATCGAAGTTGAGGGCCGCGCCGCCTCACACATCACGCCGAGCCTTTCGCGCGCGATGGGGATCGCCGTCATTTATCAGCAGCCTGCACTTTTTGCCGATCTGACGATTGCCGAGAACATCGGTCTTCGCCTGGAGAAGGGAAGCCTTTGGCGCGCGATCGACTGGCGGCAGCGCCGTCGCCGTGCCGGTGAGCTGCTCGATCGCGTCGGCGCGAATCTGTCGCCCGAGGCGTTCGTTCGCGATCTGACGATGCCGCAGCAGCAGCTTGTGGAGATCGCGGCTGCCCTGGGTAGCAACGCCAAGATCCTGATTCTCGATGAGCCCACATCTTCGCTGAGTGACCGCGAAGTGGAGAACCTGTTCCGTGTGATAAAGGAGCTTCGCCGCCAGGGCGTGGGGATGATCTACATCTCGCATCGTCTGGAGGAGCTTTCGCAGATCGCTGATCGCGTGACGGTGCTGCGGGACGGCACATACGTCGGCACCCGCGCGATGGCCGAGGTCGATCGTCCGGAGTTGATCCGACTCATGGTCGGCCGCGAACTGTCGGCGGTATTCCCGAAGATCGACGTCGCGCCCGGAGATGTCGCGCTGGAAACCCGCGATTTAACCTGTAGCGCCGGTGGCGTGCACGCAGTGAATGTCTCCGTCCGAACCGGCCAAATCCTTGGCCTAGCCGGACTCGTTGGCGCGGGAAGGACCGAGTTGGCCCGTGTGCTCTTTGGCCTGACGCCTGCCGATTCCGGGCAGATCTTGATCGGCGGCAAACCGCTCACAATCAATTCCCCCGCCCGTGCGATCGAGCATGGCATCGCCTACGTTCCCGAAGATCGCCGTCGGCATGGCGTGATTCTGGATATGTCGGTCGCATCAAACACGACGCTGGCAATCTGCCGCAAGATTGCCTCGCTTGGTTTGCTCAACTATTCGCGCGAGCAGACAATTGCGCGGGAATTTATCGAGAAATTTGCGATCAAAACCCCGACACCGCAAACGCCGGCCGGGCATTTGTCGGGTGGCAATCAGCAGAAGGTCGCGCTCTCGCGCTGGCTGGCGACGGAGCCGCGCATCATTATTCTCGATGAGCCGACCCAGGGCGTCGATGTCGGCGCCAAGGCGGAGATTCACCGCCTGATGGGCCAACTCGCCCAGCGTGGGCTGGCGATCATCATGATTTCATCCGAGCTTCCAGAGATCCTGGGAATGAGCGACCGGATCGCCGTGATGCACGGCGGAAGGATCACCGGATTGCTGGAACGCGCGGAGGCGACGCAGGAAAAAGTATTGGAGATGGCGCTGGGACATGGCATCGCGACGGAAGCTGCTCACTCAGAACCCTCTCCCCTGTACGCAGGGGAGAGGGCAGGGTGAGGGGACGAGCCGCGGACTTGCGCGCCGTTTGGAGAACGAAGCGTTCGTCCCCTCACCCCAACCCTCTCCCCTGAGTACAGGGGAGAGGGAGAAGTTTTTCGCAGGGTGTGCTTTAGCACGTGCTTTAGCACACGCGGTGGCTGAGCGGTCGCGTACCTCTGCACACCCGCGAGGCATCAAAACCCACGGGCACGCTGTCGCGAGCCCATGCCACCCGATTTTGCGGTAGCACTCAGTGGCGTCCTCGCGCGGAAAATATTCCGCGTGCGCTAAAGCGCGTGCTGAAGCGCACCCTACGAGACGGAAAAATGTCATGCTGATGTACTCGTAAGCTCTTGGCCCATGCGCGCGATCTAGCCAGATGCTTCGGAGTACCTCCGCATGACAATGCTCGAAAGTACGGCAATGCTCCAAAATCGAAGGCTTTGAATCGTTATGACCAGCCTCACCGCAAGCCACAACATTGACCGCGCCGCGCCGCACTCGGCGTTGCGCCGATACTTGCGCGAAATCTCCGTCGCCGGCGCGTATGCCTTGCTCCTTCTTGTGCTCGCGCTTCGCGCGCCGCGCTTTTTTCATACCGGCGAATTTAGCGACGTCGCCATCTCCAACGCGCCGATCCTCGTCGCGACGGTTGGCATGACGCTGGTCATCCTTTGCCGCCAGATTGATATCTCGATTGGCTCGCAGCTTTCGATCTGCTGCATCGTCGCCGGCCTGCTTTCGCGCGCGGGCTGGCCGATCGCATTGGTCGGATTCGGCACCGCGCTGTGCGGCCTTCTAATGGGCGCGATCAACGGCGCGCTGGTCGCATATCTGGAGATTCCCTCAATCGTCGCGACGCTTGCGACGCTGGTCATCTGGCGCGAAGCCAAACGCTGGTGGAGTCAGGGGGCGATGATCAAAGACCTGCGCCCCGACTTTCAATGGTTCGGCCTCGGCCAGGTCGGCGGACAAAAGGCGCTCATCGTTGTCGCATCGATTGTATTTGTAGTTTTTGCGATCGCGCTGCGATATCTGGCCGCTGGCCGCGCGGTTTACGCGGTCGGATCGGATCGGGAGGCGGCTCGCCTAGCCGGCATTCGCCCGCGCCGCGTTACCTTTGCCGTCTTCGCGCTGATGGGGTTATTGACGGCGGTTGCCGCACTGCTGACGGCGGTCCGCCTCCCGCATATCGATCCGAAGACCGGGGAGGATGGCCTTGAGCTTCAAGTCATCGCAGCAGTCGTCGTTGGCGGCGTCGCCATCTCCGGCGGCCGCGGAACGCTGCTGGGCAGTCTCGTCGGCGTCGCGCTGCTCGGCACGCTTGGTCCGGCCTTGGTCTTCCTCGGGATGGAAGCTTATTGGGACAAAGCCATTCGCGGCGCGATCATTTTGCTGGCCGTGGCGTCCGACGTCTTCTACCGGAGGGCGGAATGACGATGCTTGACGCTCAATCCGCTCCGCCGTCATCGCGATTTTCGCCGCGCCGGCTTCTGCCGATCGTCGCCAGCCAGCAGGCGGCGCTTCTTGTCCTTATCGCGATACAAATCGTCATCTTTTCCTTTACCGGAAATAATTTTCTTTCCAGCGACGCCGCCTTCGACATTGTGCGGCAAGGCCTGGAAGTCGGATTGCTCGCCATCGCGCTCACGCCCGTCATCGTCACGGGCGGCATCGATCTGTCCGTCGGTTCGCTGATGGGATTATCAGCGGTCATTCTCGGAAAACTCTGGCGCGATGCGCATTGGCCAATGGCCGCGGCCATCGCCGGCACCTTGGCGCTTGGCCTGGCCGCTGGTTTCGTCAACGGCTCGCTAATCACCCGCCTGCGGATTCCCCCGCTCATTGTCACGCTCGGAACGTTCTCGCTCTTCCGTGGCCTTGCCGAGGGAATCACGCACGGCGCGGACAATTTCACGGGCTTGCCCGAATCGTTTACGACGCTGGGCCAGGGAACCTTCTGGGGCGGAATTCCCAAGCAGCTTCCAATTCTGGTGATCGTGGCGATTGTCTTCTGGATTCTGCTGCATCGCTCGATCATCGGCCGCCAGTTGACCGCGATCGGATTCACGCCCGCCGGCGCGCGTTATGCCGGGATCGCCGTCGAGCGGCGATTGATGCTCGCCTACATCCTCTGCGGGTTGATCTCCAGCCTCGCCGCGGTCATCTATGTCGCCCACAACGGCCAGGCAAAAGCCGACGCCGGCACCAACTACGAGCTCTCCGCAATCGCGGCGGTCGTCCTCGGGGGCACCTCGATCTTCGGCGGCCGCGGCTCGATCATCGGCACGCTCCTGGGCTGGCTGGCGATCGCCATTCTTCAACAAGGCCTGCGCCTGTCCGACGGCCCCACAGAGCTGGTCGGCATCCTCACCGGCGGATTGCTGATTCTTGCGATTGTCTTGAACCAGCGCCTCGCCGCCTTTGCGGGAAAGCGACGGGCGAGCATAATCCCGCAGGCGGCACGACCGGATCGGCGGGATGAATCCCGCCCTACGCAAGCCAGCCCCCTGTAGGGCGGGATTTATCCCGCCGATCCGTTAGCTGTAGTGGATTCTGTAGGGTGGGTGTACTCGCCCACCATCTTCCGCTCGTGGTGGGCGAGTCCACCCACCCTACATTTGCGGGCGCGTCCGAGAAGCGCTGTCCCGGCGGGCAGTGCCCGCCCTACGGGTGAACGCGGCACGTAGGGCGGGCACTGCCCGCCGCGTCTCATTCGCGCGAACGGGCCAGATGCTTTGGAGTACCTCAGCATGACAGTTGTCGCGAGGATTTGAGAAATCCAATTTGGGAAGCATATTTGGAGTTTACGATGAACCGACCGCTACGAAGATTCTCCCGGGCAGTTTGCATTGTTCTGACACTGGCCACTATCCACCTAACCGGCTGCAAGCGTGACTCCTCCTCCAGCGGCAAGCAACTCACGATCGCCATGATGCCTAAGAGCAAGGGGAACGCCTACTTCATCGCCTGCCGCAAGGGTGCGGATGAAGCGGCCAAAGAGCTTAACGTGAAGCTGCTCTGGGATGGTCCGACCGATCCCGATCCCGCCAAGCAAAATGAGCTGATCGATAGCTGGATCGTGCGCGGCGTCGATGTGATCGCGGTCGCGTGCGAAAATCGCGAAGGTATTTCGTCGGTCCTCAAGAAGGCGCGAAGCAAGGGGATCAAAGTCGTCACCTATGATGCCGACTCGACGCCGGATGCGCGCGATTTCTTTGTGAACCAGGCGACCCCGCAAGGTATCGGCAACACGCTGATGGACACCGCCGCCGGGCTGCTGGGGGACAAGGGAGAGTTTGCGATCATCACCGCCTCGCTCACCGCCGGCAACATGAATGAGTGGCAGAAGGCGATCGAAGCGCGCCGGCTTGAAAAGCATCCGCAGGTCACGATGGCGGTCATTCGTCCCTGCGATGATCAACAGCAGAAGGCATTCGACGAAGCCAGGACGATCATGAATGCCTACCCGAATGTGAAGCTGATCATGGCGATCTGCTCGCCGGCAGTTCCGGGAGCCGCGGAGGCGGTGAAACAGGCTGGGCGTTCGGATGTGAAGGTGATCGGCCTGGGCCTTCCGAGTGAAAACAAAAAGTACCTGCACGACGGCCAAACGCAGGCGGTCATCCTCTGGAAAACCGCTGACCTGGGATATCTCACCGTCCACGCGGCCCACGATCTGGCGACGGGAAAACTAAAGCCCGGCGACCAAACCTACGCCGCCGGCCGACTCGGCACCATGCAACTCGATGGCGATAACATTTTGCTCGGAACGCCGTTCGTGTTTACCAAGGACAATGTGGATCAGTTTGATTTTTGAGCCGCCTGAAAAAGACGGGGCGTGGACGCGCGCTCGGAACCCTCTCCCCTGTACTCAGGGGAGAGGGCAGGGTGAGGGGACAGCGATCCGCCAGTTGGCGCAATACGCCGACCGGCGCATCGGTCCCCTCACCCCAACCCTCTCCCCTGATTACAGGGGAGAGGGAGAATAGCAGTCCGTAGGGTGTGCTTTAGCACACGCGGCGGCGTCCCCGCAGGAAGGGTTCCGCGTGCGCTAAAGCGCACCCTACGAAAACGTCATCGCACAAAACCGTCATGCTGAGGTACTCCGAAGCATCTGGCTGGATTGGGCGAATCGGCCGGATACTTCGGAGTACCTCAGCATGACGGCTGTCAGAAATCCTGCGGTCTTTAGTCTGAGGCACCGTCCTCGCTGGCGTTTTTCAACCTCGTTCGGTTCCCTCTTCATCGCCCTCACTCTCGGCGGCGCCGCCCTAGCCGCCGAGCCTTTGAGTGACGTTGCCCCGCTGCCATGCACTCCATGGCCGGCGATCGACGCTCTGGGCCGCGAGCTTCCCGCCCCGCAGGACGTCGGCCCGCCCAAAGACGATCGATTCGTCGGCATCTTTTACTTCCTCTGGCACACCGGCGGCCCGCGCGGCATGACCGATGGTCCGCGCGATATCGCCAAAATTTTTGCGCAGGATCCGGAGGCGATGCAGCATCCCGATTCGCCGCTCTGGGGGACCAACGGCACGCCGCACTATTGGGGCGAGCCGCTCTATGGCTATTACCAGAGCACCGACGCATGGGTCCTGCGGCGGCACGCGCAGCTCCTGAGCGCCGCCGGCATCGATACGCTCATCTTTGACACCACCAACGCCGCCACGTACCCGCAGGTTTATCGCAAGCTGTGCGAAGTCTTCACCGAGATGCGCGCGGCTGGCGCGCGTACGCCGCGCATCGCATTTATGGTCAACACCCGTGCCGGTGAAACCGCGCAGAAGATTTACGACGATTTTTACAAACCCGGCCTCTATCGCGATCTGTGGTTTATCTGGAAAGGCAAACCACTCTTGCTCTGCGACCCGGCACAGGCCTCGCCGGATGTCAAGGCATTTTTCACGCTTCGGGCGGCTCACTGGCCCTTCACGCTGGTCAACACGCCCTACGCCTGGCACTGGGAATCCGCCTATCCGCAGGTGTACGGCTACACCGATGATCCGGCTCAACCCGAGCAGGTGAACGTCGCGGTCGCGCAAAATCTTCGCGCCAGCGACGCGCGCGTCACCAACATGAGCGACGGCAACGCCCGCGGCCGCAGCTTTCACGACGGCGCGGAAGACCTCACGCCGGGCGCAGTCGATCATGGCTACAACTTCGCCGAGCAATGGAAGCGGGCGATCGATTTGCATCCACCGTTTGTGATGGTGACCGGCTGGAACGAATGGATCGCCGGGCGGTTTGTAAGGCCGGGAAGCCCGATCACCTTCGTCGATCAGTTCAACCAAGAATTCAGCCGCGATATCGAGCCGATGAAGGGCGGGCATGGCGACAACTATTACTATCAACTGGTCGCCAACGTCCGCCGCTTCAAAGGCACCGCGCCGCCGCCCAAGGCATCCCCATTAAAAACAATCAATCTGGATGGAAGCTTTGATCAGTGGAAGGATGTCGAGCCGACGTTCTTAGACGACGTCGGCGACACCGCCCCGCGCGACGCCGATGGTGTCGGCGGCCTGCACTATTCCGACCGCTCCGGCCGCAATGATCTCGTCACGATGAAAGTCGCCCGCGACGCGCAGAATGTCTACTTCTACTGTCGCACCAGTAAAGCGATCACACCGCCAACCGATCCCAACTGGATGTGGCTGATGATCGATTCCGACAACAACCCCAAAACCGGCTGGGAAGGTTACGACTACATCATCAACCGCACGATCGACGCGGACGGATCCACTTGGATCGAGAAGAACGAGGGTGGTTGGACTTGGAAAAAGACCATTAAACTCCGCTTCGCCCTTCGCGGAAATGACATGCAAATCGCCGTCCCGCGAGCCGCGCTGGGCGTGCCCACCGGAGACACAAAAATTTCCCTCAACTTCAAATGGGCCGACAATCTTCAGCATCCCGGTGACATCATGGATTTGTATATCAGCGGTGATGTGGCGCCGGAGGGGCGATTTATGTTTCGGTA
>DATBDZ010000142.1:0-16737 GCA_036276235.1 Humisphaera sp.
ACCTGCAAAAATGCCGCTTCCGAAAAGCCCGGGGCGGATCGATGCATGTTCGGGACGGTATTGGGCAGTGCCCGCCCTACGGGCGACTGAAGGGCGTAGGGCGGGCACTGCCCGCCGTATGTTTGGAGCAGCCTTTCCGGCGCACAAGACGCACAGGTCTGCGAGTACGCCGACCTGTGGCACCTCTGGCAACTGTGGCACCCGAACCAATCTATCACACCTAATGACGCGTCTTAAGGTTTCGACTGACCACTTTCGTGCCACCCATGTCGCGACGCGGCACTTCTGACACGGAGGCATGGGCGAACGATTGCGTGCTCATCCGCCATAAGCGGCACAAATGCACCATTTTTCGTGAATCTCTACTGCTGGCGCGCTATTTGTTATCGGTCACTTGTCCGAACGATGTGGTAAAATTGATTTGAAGAAGAGCAGTTTGCCGTTTCGTTCGGACACTTATTTTTGCCCGCATATTCCGACCCACCCACACCCTAGAACCCCGGGTCGGAACCCCATAGCCCGCAGCCGGCATCATCCTGATGCCGGCTGTTTTTTTGGTTGGAGGTTCGGGGTTCAGGGTTCAGGGTTCAGTGCAAACGAAGCAAGACGAGGCGCCCATGACAGAGGTGGACCTTCGGTCCGACCACTACGGTGCGTGCTGTTTCTTTACCGAACCCTGAACCCCGAACCCTGAACCCTTCCCCCAAACCCTGTCCCCAAACCCTTTGCTTTTCCCGCCCATGCCTTTA
The DNA here is from genome assembly GCA_036276235.1 of Humisphaera sp. GTDB lineage: Bacteria > Planctomycetota > Phycisphaerae > Tepidisphaerales > Tepidisphaeraceae > JANWHF01. Next base: position 750 of record DATBDZ010000142.1, read on the forward strand.
AAGTATCCGACCAATGACCGCCTTCACTGCGACCATGTTTCCTTCAATCCTCGCCGGCCTCGGCGATGACTCCGTTGGCTCCTGGGTTCCGGTCGTTTTTCTGCTCCTTATCGCGATCGGCTTCGGCATCGTGAACATTGCCGCTTCGGTCATCATCGGCCCCTCGCGCACCGGGCCGGGCAAGGAAACGACTTACGAAAGCGGCATGATCCCCGTCGGCGACACCCGCAAGCGCTTTAATGTGCGTTTCTACATTGTCGCGATGGTCTTCCTGGTGTTCGATGTCGAAATTATTTTCCTCTATCCCTGGGCGACAATCTTTTCGCCCAACGCCCAGGCGGCTGGCGGCTCGGGTGGGTTGCTGCTGGCGGAGATGGTCGTCTTTGTCGCAATCCTGCTCGTCGCTTATCTGTATGCCTGGGGTAAAGGCGTCTTTAAGTGGGATTGAGCCGGCGGCGATGGGATAACAATGTTGGCCTCGCGCGGCCAACGGGAGCGGCCCACATGCGTTCCAGGGGAATCGTCGCTGTCATCGGGGGGCTGGCACTGATCCTTTGTTCTATCTCACGCGCGCAAGACCAAACCGGCAATGAAGGCGTCGTCCGCTTCCGCTCTGCCAGCCAGCAAAACGTCAACGGCAAACGTCGGCTGGTCATCTCCGGCGATATCCCCGGCAAGGGCGCTGTTCAGATTGAAGTTCCAAACAATGACGAGACCCGGCCGGGATACGATCCGCGCCGCGATCTGGCCGACTCGATCAAAGAGCTCAAGCCCGGGGCGCTGATTAAAGTTTCGCTCGACAACGTCCGCCCGCTTCCGATTCTGCGCGCGATCGACCCGTACGAGATGGCCAAAGGCGAAGACACGCCTAACGGATATGTCTTCCGAGGCAGCGATGTGCAGACTGTCGGCCGCGTCAAGACGCCCGTGGTCGAACTGAGCAAGTTTGGACAAACCGCGACACTGCTGATTGCCACCCGCAAGAATGATAAAGGGGAAGTCGAAGCCGACCCGGACCTGATGGCGGCCATCAACCTGATGAAGGACGGCGACGCCGTCTGGGCGCAGATCAACGGTAAAACGCTCACCGCCATCGATCTGTACAAAGACCCCGACACCGGCAAGCTCCTGAAGCTGGGTGATACGGACATCGACGGCCATAAAACCAAATCCGCCGACGTCGATCAGAAGGGCAAGACGATCACGCTGCTGGTCCCATTGCATCAGAACGGCAAAATCTGGACGCCGGATGTCGCCATCCTGCGCGAGCTGCAAAAAATCCGCCCTAACACACAAGTCGAGTACCGCATCCGCGAAGACGGCGACAAGCTCTGGCTAAGAGAAATCCAACCCGCGCCAAAGCAGCCGGTCGAGCCGAAGAAGGGTACGACCAAGTAGAAATGCTGCTTCAAACCAACAGTTACATCGTCCCCAAGGACAAGCGCGCGGAACATGCGCGCCTGCTTCGGCGATTTCGCCAGACGATGGCGCGACTGGGTTGCAATGATTTTGAGGTTTACGAGCAGGTGGGGAATAACTGGTCGTTGAGTCAGACCTCGGGCCGCTTTGTGCAGATCATGCGTTTTCGCGATCGCGGGCATCAGTTGGCCGTGCAACAGGCCGAGCAGGCGGATGCCACGGCGCAGGAATTGATCGCCGAGTTTTGCACGCTGCTGAATATTCCGTATCAGCAGCAGCAGTCGATGTTCGCCGTGGGGTATTACACCGCGCTGATCGGGCCTCATGCGCCGCGCAATGGATTTGCCGAGGAGCAGACGACGCCTATCCAAACGCCAGGCGATCCGATGCCGCCGGCAGATGACTGATAATCTGAAATCTCAGATTGCCCACCTGAGGTCCTCCAGAATATCGAGGCTTTGTAGGGTCCGCCTTGGCGGACATTTTCGCGCGGGGGACGCAAATCGCGTCCGCCAAGGCGGACCCTACGGAAGGATTTCGTCAGATCGATTTGAAATCTAAAGGGTGGCGACCGCGCTCATCCACCCAAATAAGCCTTCTGCACATCCGGATGCTGTAGCAGCTTCGCCGCGACATCCGTCAACACAACCTTCCCCGTCTGCAGCACGTAGCCGCGATGGGCGGCGTTTAATGCCATGTGGGCATTCTGTTCGACCAGAAATACTGTCGTCCCCTGCCCGTTGATCTCGCGGACGATCTGAAAAATCTTTCGGACGATGAGCGGCGCCAATCCGAGCGACGGCTCATCGAGAAGCAGCACCTGCGGCCGCGCCATCAGGGCGCGGCCGATGGCGAGCATCTGCTGCTCGCCACCGCTCAGTGTGCCGGCGCGCTGCTCGCGCCGCTCCTGAAGCACTGGAAACAACAAATAGCACCGGTCGATCCCATCGCGAATTGCCGCGCGCGAGCGCTGCTGATAGGCGCCCAGCAGCAGGTTCTCGCGCACGCTCAGGTTCGCGAAGATCTGCCGCCCTTCGGGCGAATGACAGATTCCCAATCGCACGATCTCATGTGCCGGCAATGCCGTGATGGACGATTCGTTTTTCCACAGAATGTCCCCCGACTTTGGGCGGAGCAGGCCGCTGATCGTCCGCAGCAGCGTGGTCTTTCCCGCGCCGTTGGAGCCGATGAGCGCGACGATTTCCCCGGCGAAGACTTCGAGCGAAACGCCTTGCAGCGCGCTGATCGCGCCGTAATTGACATGGAGGTCCTGGATCGCCAGCAACGGAACGCGCGGGACCGCGGGCGCAATCGCTGGATCGATGGCGGCGCTCATACCGGTTCTCCCAGATATGCTTCCACCACTTTCGGATCACACCGCACCTGGGCCGGCGGGCCGACGGCGATGATTTCGCCATGATCGAGTACGGTGATTCGCTCGCAGATGCTCATCACCAGTTTCATGTCATGCTCGATCAGCAAAATTCCGACATCGAATTTCTCGCGGATGAAGCGGACCAGCTCCATCAAGTCCTGCTTTTCATTGGGGTTCATCCCCGCCGCCGGCTCATCGAGCAGGAGCACCCGCGGGCTGGTCGCCAGCGCCCGGGCGATCTCGAGGCGCCGCTGCTGGCCATAGGGAAGATTGCGGGCCAGTTGGTTCGCATGGTCAGCCAGATCGAGGATCGACAGCAGGTCCATCCCATCCACTTCCGCGCGAACCCGCTCGCGGGCGAAGCCCGGCAGGCGCAGGATCGTGCGAAAGAGCCCCATCTCCGCCGGCCGGTTGAAGCCGACCAGCACATTGTCGAGCACCGTGAGATTCTGAAACAGGCGGATGTTCTGAAACGTCCGCGCGATGCCCGCGCGATTGATCTGCATCGGCGCAAGCCCGTCGATCCGCTCGCCCGAAGCGAAGATCTCGCCGGACGATGGCTTATAAACGCCGGTAATGAGATTGAAGCAGGTAGTCTTCCCCGCGCCGTTGGGCCCGATGAGGCCAATCAATTCGCCGCGACGCAGCTCCAGCGAGAAATCGGACACTGCACTCAGCCCGCCGAAATGCCGGCTCACGTTCACAACGTGAAGCAGCGGCTGCGAGGGATCGCTGGCGGCGCGGATCATTATTTCACGCCTCCCACGGGAAACCCGCGCGGCTGCGCCTGCTTACGGAAGAATCGCCGCGGCCACAACTCGCGCCCGCCGAGCAATCCCTGCGGCCGCACGAGCATCATCACCACGAGCAAGGCCGAATAGATGATCATGCGATAGTCGGAGATCTCTGCGCCCACATTTCGGAGAATCTCCGGGAGGAGTGTGAGGACGATGGCGGCGGCGATCGCGCCGCTGATGCTTCCCAGGCCGCCGAGCGTCACCATCACGACGATCTCAATCGACTTGGCCATGCCAAACGATCCAGGCGTGATCGATCGTTCGTGCAGCGAAAACATCGCGCCGGCGACTCCGCCGAAAAAGGCGCCGACCATGAACGCAATCACCTTTTGCCGCGTGGTGTCGATCCCAATTGCCGCCGCCGCGATTTCATCTTCGCGGACCGCCATGATCGCCCGCCCCTTGGCGGAGTAGCCCAGCCGCCAGATGACAACGATCGTGATTATCACAGCGCCATAGAGCCAGACGAAGTCGGTGAATTTTGGGATACCCGTCAATCCCAGCGCCCCGCCGAGCGGCTGGGAATTCTGGATGACGATCCGGATGATCTCGGCGAGCCCAAGCGTGGCGATCGCCAGATAATCACCGCGAAGGCGCAGCGCGGGCATTCCGACGACCAGGCCCACGACCGCCGCGCAAAGGCCGCCGCCGATGACGAGCACCAGATAGGACAAAGGTTGCTGTAAAAAGACGGGCAGGTGCGCGCTGAAATTCGCCGCGGGGGTCTGACCTGCGGCGATCATGTGGTCGAACATGCTTTGCAGCGCGGCGATCAGGCGCGTCCAGATCAACCAGTACGGCCAGGCTTGCCGATCCAGCAAGCTGCCGCGAGCAAAATCAGCGACGATCCAGATGATCCAAAGGAGTAGCAGCCACATCGGAACGGCGGAGTGAATCCGCCGTGTCATCCGGATCAAAAGGAAAAGCCCCAGCAGGATCACTCCACCGATGGCAAACACGATTCCAAGACTGATAAAAAACAGCAGGCAGGACGTGGGATCAGTCAGGCGTTGCGAATAACTGATGGCCGGGTACGCAGCCAAATAAGCGCCCACCGCCATGAACCCGGCATGTCCCAGGGAAAACTGCCCGCTAAAGCCGTTGATCAATTGCAGGCTCACCGCAAGGATGATGTTGAATCCGATCAGCATCACGATGCGCTGGTTGTAAAGCCCGAATGCCTGGCCTTCGACGATGCGGCTAAGGGGAATGAGCAGCAGAAGTAGAACTGGAATCGGCAGATTAGCGCCAAGCGAAGCGATGAGTGATTGTCGCCATACCGGCGCCGTCGTGCTCGCGGCCAGCGGCGCGTCGTCTGCCGAAGCAGATGGGGCGGAGGTGTCAGACTTTCTCGACGACATGCTTCCCCAGCAGCCCCGATGGTTTTACCAGGAGGATGACGATGAGAATTACAAACGCGACAGCATCGCGGTACTGGCTGCCGTTATTCAGAAATCCAACAACCAATGCCTCGACCAGCCCCAGAATGAGCGCGCCAACAACCGCGCCCGCGATGTTTCCAATGCCCCCAAAGACCGCCGCCACGAAGGCTTTGATGCCGGGCAACAGACCCATTAGCGGCTCAACCTTTGGATACTTGACGGCATAAAGCACTCCCGCCACCGCCGCCAGACATGAGCCAAGGACAAACGTCACGCTCACCACGCGATCGATGTCGATCCCCATCAGCGCCGAGGTATCAAAGCGATATGAAACCGCTCGCAGCGCCAAGCCGGTCCTGGTTTTCAGCACGATCCAAGTCAGCACGATCATCAAAAAGAGCGTCGTGCCGATGACCAGCACATCGACCTTCGTGAGGACAACGACGACATTGAGCAGACGCCCAACATGTACGTGAAAGTTTACGAGCGGCTCAGTGACTCGGGGAATGACCTCCGGATATGCCTGCGGCGTCGGACCGAAAACGGCGGGGTTCTGCCCGCCAAATTCCAGCAGCAGCGAAATGCCGATCGCAGTAATCAGCGAATTAATGCGCGGCTTATTGCGCAGCGGGCGATAGGCCAAGCGCTCAATCGTAAACCCAAGCGTGCCGCAGGCGAGCAGCGCCACCAGAAGCGCAAAGCCCGCCATCGCCCAGGAGGAACTGCCGAGGCGCGAGGAGTGAGAGATCGCCGAGACGATGAGCAAGCCGGGAACGATGACCAGATAAAGAATGATGAACGGCAGCACTCGCCGCAGCGCTGTTCGCCAATCGCGACCGATCAGCAGTTGCACCACGAACCCGAGCGCCAGCGCGGCAATGATCGCAACATGCAGCCACCAGGGCATCGTCGGCGCAATGCGACGGCTGGCGGCATAAAAAGAAACGATCGCGCCGACCATGAAAACATCGCCGTGCGCGAAATTGATGAGCTGCAACACCCCATACACCATCGTGTAGCCCACAGCAATCAACGCGTAAATCGACCCGACCGATATGCCGTTGATGATCTGTTGCAGGAGCTGTTGCATGAACTTGAATTGACTAAAAGGTAACACCGAACCGAGGGAAGCCGCGCGCCTGACCACTCCTTCGGCGGCTTTCTTGTCGTTCGATTTATTCCGGCTTCACAGTGCCGGCGTAATTAAATTTCCCGTGCTCAATTTTTAGGATGACGACCGACTTCTTGGCGTTGTGCTCAGAGTCGATCGTCGTGACTCCGCTGGCACCGGGGAAATCCTTGGTGGCGGCAAGCGCATCTCGAATTTTGGTGCCGTCTGTCGAGCCGGCGCGCTTGATCGCATCCGTCATGATGCGCATCGAGTCATACGCGAGAATCGCCATCGCATCGGGGATTTTGCCGTTGAATTTCTTTTGGTAATCGGCAACGAACTTTTTCACCTGCGGGCTGTCTTCGTCGGGCGAGTAGTGATTGGAGAAATAGCACCCCTCAATCGCCTGCCCACCGATTTTCACCGTTTGATCTGAATCCCACCCATCGCCTCCCAGAATGGGGCAGGTGATCCCAAGCTCTCGCGCCTGCTTGGCGATCAGGCCGGCCTCGGTGTAGTAGCCGCTGTCGAAAATCGCGTCGGGGTTGGTCTCTTTGATCTTCGTTAACTGGCTGTGGAAATCGACGTCCGATTTTTCCGTGTAGGCGACTTCCACCAGAATCTGTCCGCCCGCCTTGGTGACGGCGTCGCGGAACACGTCGCGAAGGCCGACGCCATAATCGCTATTGGCTGGATAAAGGATCGCGAACTTTTTGAAGCCGAGATTCTTCATCGCGAAGTTGGCCATCGCGCTCCCCTGGAACGGATCGATGAAGCAGTTTCTAAAGACGTATTGGTAACCTTTGGTGACCTTGGGATTGGTGCTGCCGGGCGAGAGCATTGGGATCTTCGCGTCTTCGCACACCGGCGCGATCGCGATGGAGCGGCTCGATGCGATCTCGCCAAGAATCGCGCAGACATGATCCTTGGTGATGAGCTTGTTGGCGGCGGTTTTGGCTTCGTCGGAGAGGGAGCGATCGTCTTCGGTGAGCACTTTCACCGGCTTGCCCAGCACGCCGCCGGCGGCGTTGATCTCATCCAATGCCAGGCGGATTCCTTCATCGGCGCTGACGCCGAACGTGGCGGTGTCGCCGGTCAGGGAGGCGACATGTCCGATAAGAATCTGGTTGGAATTAGCGCTGCCGGAATCGGATTTGTTGCAGCCGCTGAAGAACGCGATCGACGCCGCTAAAAGCCCGGTGAAGATCCACCGCATGTTTGCTCCCGAAATGCGCCGGCGCATTGAGCGCGGCACTGTTGCGCGAATGTACCCGTGGTGGATTGATGCTGCAAGTTTCGCTACATTCCTGCCCCACAGGAGTTGGCATGAGTTTACGGGCTTGGGCGATGGGGCTTGCCGCGATGTTGTTGGCGGCGCCATTGCTGCGTGCCCAGATCGCGCCCTGGCCGGCTTCGCCGCCCGTTACATTGGATGCGCCGCCGGCCGTGACGGCGCCCGCCGCAGATCGTCCCATCTTTCTGGATGATGCGACTCTCTACCCACAGCTTGGCCCGCGCGAGGACAGTCAGGTCAACAACGGCGGCGCTCACTTTAACTTCGATCTCCGCTATCTGAGCAACTACATCTATCGCGGCGTCGATCAGACCACCATTGGAGTCGACCCGGAGAATTCGCTCCAGTTTGAAGGCAAGGCGAGCTTCGATCTAGGCGATTGGCCGCACCCGTTCATCGGTTTGTTCGTCAACGTTTTCAATGAGGATCCGGTTTCGCGATTCGAGGAAGTGCGGCCATTTGCCGGCCTGGAATGGACGCTCAAGCCCTTCACGTTTGCCGGCGGGTTTAACGCTTATATCTATCCCAACCGTAAGCCACAGGATACGCAGGATGTCTGGGCGCAAGTGACGCTGAATGATGCGCTGATCGTGCGATCGCAGCACCCGTTTCTCTCGCCATACCTTTACGCGGCGTACGATGTCGCGCTGTATCACGGGTTCTACTTCGAAACCGGCGTCAAACATGATTTTGTGCTGGACGATTTTGGCGTCGTGCTGACGCCGTTCGCGGATGTGGCGTATGTGCTTCAACAGCCTTATTTCGCGCTGCCCGGCGGGCATATCGACAGCGGATGGCAGCACTACGACATCGGAATGACCGGCTCGCTCTCGCTGAATAATTTGTTCAATGCCTCACGCCACAACGGCGAATGGAGCGTGGTCGGCTACTTGTATTACACGGATGGAATTGCCAACCACTTGCGTGCCGACACGCTGGTATGGGGCGGGGTGGGATTGCGGTTTGCGTATTAACGACGGCGCGATGAAGGGATGACTGGGGACCGGAGGATCAGGCTTTCTTTCCGGGGTGCCATGTCCCACGCTTGCGTGGGCATGTCTTACGTCAACTCGTGTTTTCCCTCGCCGGAGCCCCAAACGCATGCTCACGCAAGCGTGAGGCATGGCACCCATGGTTGCAGTGCCATTTACTCTGATCGCTATCGACGGGTCACCGCCGTGCGATCTGCTGCTTCGCCCGTCCGCGCGCAAGCTCACGCTGGCGCTCTTCGATGCCCTTGGCATCGGTCGGCTTGCTCGCCTCGGCCTCGGCGTACTTGGCCTTGGCGGTTTCGAGATCAATCTTATCCGCGGGAATCGCCTGCTTGGTGAGAACCGTCAGCACGTTGTCTTTCATCTGGGCAAAGCCACCATCAACGAAGTATGTGGTCGGCTGTCCGCCGGCGGCGAGATCGACGCGCAACTGGCCGATTCCCAGCTCCACCAGCAGCGGCGAGCGGTTGCTCAGAACGCCGATCTGCCCATCGTGCGCCGGCAGAATCACCTGCGAAACCTTCTCATCCAGCGTCTGCTGCTCCGGCGTTACCACGACACAACGAAAAGACATTGATTGCTCCCGTAGGGGTGAACAGTGAGTTCGCCCGTCAATTCCAGCGGGCGCGAAGTGTAGAGGATCGGGCCGGTGGAATCAATTTGCACGTTGCCAAACCGATCTGGCGGGGTAAAATGCCTTCTTGCTTCAGGCAACCACCGCGCAGCGTCGCGCGGTGGTTCGCGTTTTGTAGGATGGTCCGTTCGGATCGATTGGTTTCGGACCGAGTCGGCCCGTCTCTGTGCGAAAGTTTTAGAGACGGTTCGTCTGGGTGCGAGAGTTTTGGTTTTGGACGCACGATGCGTCCGTGGAGTCGTTTTCATGCAGCTCATGAGTGCCGAAGAAAAGGCGCAGCTTGAAAAGAAGAAGGAAGACCTCAACCGCGCGCTCATCGACGTGCAGGAACGCATCCGCCGGGCCGCGGCTCTGGGCGATCTTTCCGAGAACGCCGAGTATCACTTCGCCAAGGAGGAAAACCGCAGCCTGCAGCGCGAGATGGCGGAGCTAAACATGAAGCTCAAAACTGTTGCGGTCGTTTCCAACGAGCATGTGCCCGATGACATGGTTTACCTTGGACACACGGTGAAGCTACTGGATTTGAGCGACGATACCGAGCAACTGGTTCGATTGGTTGGAGATGCGCAACCACCCAAGCCGGGGGATGAAGTACTGCCCGTGTCTGTGAATAGTCCCATGGGCGAGGCGCTCATGAAGGCGCGCGTCGGTGAGACGGTGAAGGTGAAAGCACCGCGGGGGACGATGGATTTTAAGATTCTTGAGATCGTCTAATTAAGGGCTTTACCGCTTGCGGCTTCGCACGGTTGTCTGCGCAGGAACCGTGCGAACCCGCAAGCGGCGTACACATTTCCAAACACCCGTTTATTTCACCCCGCCCGATTCCACCGGCGTCACCTGCACTTCCAGCTTCTCCGTCCGACGAATCACCACAAGCGTCAACGGTACCCCGACATTCTCGTCGGTGAGCAGACGATGCAGATCATCGATCCCCGCGATCGATTTTCCCGCGGCTTCGACGATCACATCGCCCTCAGTCAAATCCGTTTTCGCTGCGGGACTGTCGGTTTCGATTCCAGTGACGAGCACACCCGTCTCGACCGGTAGATTGAAGAACCGCACGATTCGCCGATGCAGTGGAACATTCTGGCCGGCCAGGCCGATGTAGCCGCGCCGGATGCGGCCATCGCGGATCAATCGCGACGCCACAAACTGGGCCGTGCTCGCGGGAATTGCAAAGCAGATTCCCTGGGCGACGGGGATGATGGCGGTGTTGACGCCGATGACTCTGCCGCGCGAATCGACCAGCGGGCCGCCGGAGTTGCCAGGATTGAGCGCGGCATCCGTTTGAATCACGCCGTCGATCAGACGGCCATTGTCTGATCTGAACGAGCGGCCCAGGTTGCTCACCACACCCGCAGTCACCGTGTATTGGAATCCATATGGGTTTCCGATCGCGACGACGAGCTGGCCGACCTGGATCTTCGACGATTCGCCAAACTCGACGGCAGTGAGATTTGGCGCGTCGATATCGAGCACCGCCAGATCGGTATCCGGATCATCCCCGACAAGCTTGGCCGGATAGGTGCGCGAGTCGGCGAGCGTGACGCCGATCATCTCAGCGCCATGCACGACGTGGCTGTTGGTCAGGATCAATCCATCGGGTGTGAAGATGAATCCTGACCCGCTGCCTCCCGATTGCCCGCGCCTTCGTCGGCCATCGACTTGATGCGAAGCGCGATGCCGCACTTCGATGTTGACCACCGCCGGGCTGGCGCGCTTGGCCGCGCTGACGACGGCGTTGGAATAAGCGTCCAATAGCGGAGCGTCGTCGGCAGCCGGCGCTTGGGGTTCGAGGACGGCAGTACCGCCCAAGCCCGTCGCATCGTCACTCGGCTGGTTGATATATTGCAGAATCCGGTTCATAAGCCTTCTCCTTGTGCGCAATTCTAGGCATGTACCGGATATCAGGTGAAGTACCCACTTTCTTGTGGTATACATACCAAAAGGAAACCACCTAGGAGAACGCATGCGCGAACATCAAATTCGCTGTCCCGCCGAAGCGACGCTGCAAGTCATCGGCGGTCGATGGAAAGTCCCCATTCTCTGGCACCTCGCCGGCGGCACCAAACGATTCTCCGAGCTTTCCCGTGCATTGAACGGCGTCACGCAGAAAATGCTCGCCCAGCAGCTACGCGAACTCGAAAGCGCCGGCGTCGTCCGCCGAAAGGTCTACCCGCAGGTTCCGCCGAAGGTGGAGTATTCGTTGACCGAAACCGGAAAGACGCTTGGGCCGGTCATTCAGGCGATGTGCCGCTGGGGGAAGGGAAGGGCATAGGAGAGGAGTGAGGAGCCAGGAGCCAGGAGCTAGGAGAAAACGGAAGCGAAAGACGGGCCATCCGCTCCCGTTTCCTCTCCTGACTCCTGGATCCTGTCTCCTTCCACTACGCTCCTGTCTCCTCTCCTACGGCGCCGCCTGAATCTCCTTCCCCATCAACATGTAATTCCACAGCGCATCAAACTGCTTCGCCGCATCACCGTCCAGAACTGCGCCGATCATTGTCTTCCCATCGCCCGAATAAAATTGCGGCATCTTGGTTTCCGGATCGACGCGCAGCGGATTGTGCATCCAGCGGCGGTAATACTCGACGCGCAGGCGCTCCGTCACATACATGAAATTTGGCGCAGGCGCTTCATACGGAGCCGACGGCGGCTGCGATGCGACCGCGTGACATCGGACACAACTGAAACTTTCGTTGGGCGTCGTGCCCGCCAGCTTCTGGCCGATGGCCGCGAGCTGCGGATTCGCGGCTGGGTACGGCGGATAACTCGGGGCGCAGCCGTGCTCCAGTGTGATGCCCGTTGCCAAGCCGGCGGCACGCGCCGCGAAGCCGGGCATGCGAGCCGAAAGATAATTGCGCGGCTTATATGAAATCTGCCCCGCAATGAACGACTGCATCCATCCCGGCAGCAGCTTCTCTCCGGCCCAGGTGAGAATCGGGGCGCGCTGATCGGGCGCGATCCCCTCATTGCCCACCTGCTCGATCGGCGGATATTTGTTCTTCAGCTCCTGATTCTCCGTATCTAATACCGTGGCAATAAGCGAGTCCTTCCCGTCGCGGCCATGGCAGGCGGCGCAGCGCATCGCCAACATTTGCCGTTGTGCGAACTCCGGCGCGCTGTCGCGTTTGAGCGATGTCAGATCGGTCGCGGCAAAGGACAGAATCGCGCCGCGTTGGTCGTCCGTCAGACCAAAATCCGGCGCGGATTTGCGATCCGCATCCCGCGACGCCAAACAGCCCTTCATCCAATCACCCGCCGGAATCGCATCCAAAGCCGCGGCAAGAGAAGGTTTGACAGCGATCGGTTTCTCGTCCACGGAATGACAGTTCGCACATCCCGATGACGCGAAAAGCGTCCGGCCATTTTCGGCGTTGCCCGATCGAGCTACGGCAAGCTCGACCTTTGATGTCGAGTTCAGATATGCCACGAGACCTTGCGCCTCCTCGGCCGACAACCGGAAATCTGGCATCGGAATCCACGTGTAATGCGCCGAAGGCTTCAACAAAAACGCAGTGAGCGCACCCGGTTTGAACTTTGCCTTTACATGGGCAAGCGAAATCCGCCCTTCATCCGCGCCCGGCTGCTGATCGCCCGTCCGATCGGGCGAAATGTGGCAGGCCACGCAATTGAGATTCGTAAAGGTGCGCCCCCCCGCCTCGATCATTTCTGGGCTGGAGTCTTTGGCGGTGTCCGAATTCGTCCCGAGCGTTGCCAGATAGGCGGCCACGTCCGCGGCGCGCGGATCGATCGCATTGGCATCACCGGTTCCCCGAAATACGCGCGGCATATGCACGCGCGCCCGCATCGCGCGGGGATTGTTGATCCACGCCGCCAGCCAGTTGGCATTCAATCGCGCGCCGGTGTCCTTGAGCGACGGCGCATCCTGCGAAAGCTCCGGCATCGCGGTCGTTGTCGCAGATCCAACAATCGTGTTGGCGGGATGACACGCCGTGCAGCGAAGCTGCGCGATCAGAAAGCGCCCGTCGCGCACCGATTGCCCCTGCGCCAGCGCCGGGTCGGCCTGATTATGCGTCAGCATCGCCGGCGGGATCGGCTCAGCGATCATGTCCTTGGGAACCCAAAGCAGCCGAAACGCGGCATCGCCGGTTGTCGATTCGTAGATCGCAACGACATGATTCTTCCCTTTATTGAGCTGCACGTTCTGCTTCTTGACCGTCGAAAGATCATCGCCGGCTGCTTCGAGAACGGGCTGACCGTTGATGCTGAGCGTGAGCTTCCCACGACCCTCGGCAAAGATGCTGTAAAAGTCGCGCAGGCGCATGTTCAGGTCGCCTTCAAAGGTCGCACGAAACGGCCCCGGCTCGATAAAGGGCGTAGCCGATGTGCCCGCCGGCACGTAGAGCGCAAAGAGCCGCGCGACGCGGGTATCGGAGAACGGAAGCTTCGGGGAATTTGCCGCCAGGCTTTGAATCGTCAGCGTAATTCCAGCTTCATCCTTGCTTTCGATGGTTGGCGCAGCGGGCATCGCCGGCCGGTCGGCCGCGGGCGATGCAATCAAGCGCGCCACGACGAACAAACAGATGCAACCACCGACAATCAGAATAACGGCACGAAGGAGTGGGCGTCGAGAATGATCACGAAACAGCATGGTTCCAGATTGAACGCGCTCTTGAGCCGAAATGGAAGAGACGCGAATCAGACAATTCTGTGGAAGAAAGTCTCACCACGACGGTACAACCTCATAAGTCGTATCGCGCGCTTGGGGTCTTAGATCAATTGAGAAGGAGCAACCATGTGCAGGCAATGGGTTCTCATCGCGGCATGTTCTCTCATCACCGCCGCATTCCTATGCGATCGCGCCCGCGCGCAAGCGCCGGCCACTCAGCCGAGCGGCGAGGCGGTCATTCCGATTCGTGAAGTCGTCCTCTTCAGCAGCGGCGTCGGCTACTTTGAGCATTTTGGATCGGTTCGCGATAATGGCGCCGCCGAACTGCGGTTCAAGAGCCTGCAGATTAATGACGTGCTCAAGTCGCTCGTGCTCCAGGACATGGACGGCGGCCACGTCGGCACCGTCAGCTACGCCAGTCAGGCGCCGCTCGCGCATCGGCTGCGCAGCTTCCAGGTCGATATCACCAATGACCCCAGCATGGCCGACTTGCTGCGGCAACTGCGCGGCGCGCGAGCCACGCTCAATGTCACCACCTCCAATGCGCCGATTTCCGGAACGATCCTCGGCGTCGAAACGCGCAAGATTCCCGCCACCGACAAATCGCCGGCGACCGAAATCTCTGTGCTGAATCTCAAATCCGGCAAAGTGCTGGAGTCGATCCGCATGGACGAAATCCGCGGCGTCGAGCTGGAAGACGCGCGGCTGCAAAGCGAATTGGACGATGCGCTCAGTGCCGTCGCGCAGGCCCGCGATCAGGATAAGAAGCCGGTGACGATCAACTTCGCTGGCCAGGGCGAGCGGCGGGTCCGCATCGGCTATGTCGTCGAGACGCCCGTCTGGAAGACCAGCTATCGGCTGATCCTCAGCAAAGACAAGACGCCCGCCAAGCTGCAAGGCTGGGCAATCGTCGAAAACCAGACCGACAATGATTGGAAGGATGTACAGCTTTCGCTGGTCAGTGGGCGGCCGATTTCATTCATTCAGGATCTGTACAACTCGCAATATATTCCGCGGCCGGTCGTGCAGCCGCCGACGATCGCGACGCTGGAGCCGCAGACTTATGCAGGCGGAATCACGCGGGAGGAGCTTGAGAAGCTGCAGGAAGCCCGCGCCAAGGAGGCGGGAGGAATCAACTATGCCTTTCTCATGGGTGGCAGGGGCGGAGGATTTGGTGGCTCTGCAGGATTCGGCGGCGGTGGTCGCGGCGGTCGCGGTGCAGACCAAGAAGGCCTCTTCGGTGGATCAGCCGGTGGGGGCGGCGAGCAAAGCAAGATGGACGTCACCGCTTCCGTGATGGCCGCCGCTTCGGGAACCCAGGTCGGCGAGCTGTTTCAATACACCGTCGGCAGCGTCTCCATCGATCGCCAGAAGTCGGCGATGATCCCAATCGTCACGGATGATGTCGATGTCGAAAAAGTATCGATCTACAACGCCGAGGTTTTCCGCGGCCATCCGCTCACCGGGGCGCGGGTGAAGAATACGACGCATAAGCACCTGCTGGCAGGCCCAATCACCGTGCTCGATTCCAGCAGCTATGCCGGCGACGCCCGGCTTGATGATGTCCCGCCCGGCCAGGAGCGGCTGCTCAGCTACGGCATCGATCAGCAGGTGCTGGTTGACAGCCCCGAACCGACCGAAGAGCAGCAGATTACCGCCATCAAAACGGCCGGCGGCTTTCTGACGCTCACGACCAAATTCATCAATTCCCGCTCGTATGTCATCGACAACAAGGCCGACGCCGAAAAAGTGATCATCATCGAGAACCCTCGCCAGGGAGAATGGACACTGATTGCGCCGCCCAAGGCGGATGAAACCACCGACAAGCTCTACCGATTTCACGTGAAGGTGCCGGCGAAAAACACGATGAAGCTGGGCGTGCGGTTTGAGTACGTGGCCGATGGCCGCGTCTTGCTCACCGATGTTCCGGATTCGGACCTGGCGGTTTACATCAAGAACGCGCATCTCTCGCAAGAAGTGCGCGACGCGCTGGCAAAGCTGACGGCCATGCGCGCCGTGCTGGCCGATCTGGAGGGCCACACGAAAGATCGACAGACGCAGGTCGGCACCATCGAAACCGAGCAAACCCGAATCCGCGAAAACATGAAGACCGTGTCGGCCAACACGGACTACTACAACCGCCTGATCAAGAAGCTCGACGAGCAGGAGACCGCCATCGAGGCGCTACAAAAGGAAATGGCCGACCTGCAAGCCAAGGCGGCGGCGCAGCTCAAGCAGATTCAGGATTACATCGCCGGGTTGAAGGTCGGGTGAACGAGCGAGGCTCGGTTAGTGTTTATAGTGAGATGAGCCGCAGGAATGCGCGCATGCTCCCTCTCCCCTGTACTCAGGGG
>DATBDZ010000143.1:0-27739 GCA_036276235.1 Humisphaera sp.
ATCCTCCATGCGTTGGCGACAGTCGGGCGTCAGACGAACGATGTGTTTACGATTGCCATCCATGGCGTCTCCTTGAAGTTGAGCGAGTTATCGCACAACTGGAGCAGGAACGCACACCAGAATAAAATGGATGGCGTACTACAGGAGGCGCATGATCGTGATCTCAACCTGGCCCTTCGGTCTGCCCGCCAACGCTGTCGCCTGGAACGTACTTCAAGATAACGGAACCGCGCTCGATGCCGTCGAAGCCGGCATCATGCAATGCGAGGACGATCCGGCCGTTCAAAGCGTCGGCTACGGCGGGCTCCCCGACGCCTCCGGCGAAGTCACGCTCGATGCCTCCATCACCGATCATCTCGGCCGCTGCGGCGCGGTGGCTTGCCTCACGCGGATCAGAAATCCCATTCGCGTAGCGCGGCTGGTGATGGAGAAAACGCCGCACGTCATGCTCGTCGGCGAAGCCGCCACGCGCTTTGCCATCAAGCACGGAATTCCCGAGCAGAATCTGCTGACGGATGCCGCCGCGCAAAAATTCGCCGAGTGGAAGAAATCCCAGCCGCCGATCAAAGG
This sequence comes from Humisphaera sp., assembly GCA_036276235.1. GTDB lineage: Bacteria > Planctomycetota > Phycisphaerae > Tepidisphaerales > Tepidisphaeraceae > JANWHF01. Next base: position 571 of record DATBDZ010000143.1, read on the forward strand.
CGACGAGACGATCAGCGACAACACAAGGGACCACGACGCGATCGGCGACAAGCCAGAGAATCACGACACAATCGGCATGCTCGCAATCGATTCCTCCGGCCGCATGGCCGGCGGGTGCAGCACCAGCGGCCTGGCGTTCAAGCTCCCCGGCCGCGTCGGCGATTCCCCCATCATCGGCGCCGGCCTCTATCTCGAACCCGGCATCGGCGCCGCAACCGCCACCGGCACCGGCGAAGAAATGATGCGCGTCTGCGCTGCGCACGCCATTGTCGAAAACATGCGGCGCGGAATGGAACCGCAAGATGCGATCCGCGAAGTCCTACAGCGCATCCACACCCGCCGCGGCAGCGAAGCCGGCGATGTCAGCTTCATCGCGTTACGCCAGGACGGAGCGTTTGCGGGAATGTCGTTGTGGGCGAAAACGAACTTCAAGTTGCGATTCGATCGGCAAAGCAGGATGAAGTGGTTACGCCGCAGGCGCTCGCGTGATGAAGTCGTGGGCAGCTTTCGTAGGGTGTGCTTCAGCACACGCGGAACGTTCGATGCGCCAGCAACCAACCGCGTGCGCTAAAGCGCACCCAACGGAATTTCCAGTGAATTGCGCCTTCTGGGAACCCTCTCCCCTGTACTCAGGGGAGAGGGCAGGGTGAGGGGACAGCGTGTCGCGATAGGCGCCGTTCGCAGATCCACGGTTCGTCCCCTCACCCCAGCCCTCTCCCCTGAGTACAGGGGAGAGGGAGAATTGCTGCGCCGCTTTTCGCGCAAACCGCTCAAGGAACCAGCGCATTCACCTACGCTGCAAGCAGTTCTGTAGGGTGGGCGTACTCGCCCACCATCATCGACCGACGGTGTAACGGTGCGCGAGTACACCCACCCTACAACTCAAAAACCAGCGCTCTGACCTACGCTGCAAGCAGCATAGGCGTTCGGGGAAACGCGCGCATGCATTGAACGCCGATGCTGCTTGCAGCGTCGGTCAGTGCGCCGCACGCGGGTCACTTGCAGAACAACTTCAATCGGCAAAAGAAATCGCATCCATGTCCAACAAAATCACTCCGCCCAAAGCTTAAAGCTATATCGAATCTCCCGACCCGCTCCGTCCTTAATGCGCACGACAACCGCCACCGCCTCATCCGTTGGCGTCGCTGGCGGCTGCCAGCGGAGCAGGCCGTCGGGCAGAATAAACATGCCGCGCGGGCCGCTTTCCAGGGCGTAGCTGACGCCGCCGCGCTTGCTGGCTGTTTTGATTTGATAATGAAACGGTGGCCCCGCGCGCGAAAAGCGCGGCGGGGTGGACATCACAAATAAATAATCGCTTCCCGTTTCCGTCAGCCGCTGCTCCACATCCCATTGATGCACGTTCCATCGGTTGCCTGCCGGATCGAGATTGATCATCAGCTTCTGCGACGGAATCAGTTGCAGCCGATCAAACAGCGGCGGCTCGCGATACGAGCTTCCGCTTACGCCGCGAATGTACCCTTCGGCGGGCTTGGGCAATATTCCGATACGGCTGCGATCCAATGTGGAATACAAGGCCGGCTGTCCCAGTTCACCGGGCGCGGAAACGTCAAACGCCATGAAGCTTTCGATTCCCCGCATCGGAACGATCGCCATCCGCTGTGGGTTTTGATTTTGCGAAAAGGCGATCGGCTCGAGATTCTCATCCAGCAATCCGCGCTGGCCGACGATCACGCTGCCGTCCTCATTGGGCCGCGCGAGGCCGATCGCGGCCGGCGTTGAGCGCGAAGTCGCCGTCTTGCCGGAAATGCGCAGCACATGGATTTCCTGCGGCTCTGCCGACGTGTTGGAAACCACAAAAACGTGCCCATCAGCCGATGCCTCGGCCCAGCTTTGCTCGTCCTTCGCCCATTGCGAAATCGCCTGCGGATCATCCAACTGAATGCCGGCCGGCTCCAACGTGTTCGGATCGAGCAACTGCACCCACGCGCGGCTGATCATCATCACCGGCCCCGCGCTCGATTCACCCGATGCCAGCGCCCGTACGTCCTGCGCAAAAGTTAAGTTATGCGTCTGCTCCTGACGGCCGCTCTGCAAATCCCAGCGTCCAATGAAGCCGCGGTCGCGCAAAACAATAAACAGCTTGTCGCGCGTCGCGGACAAACGCACATCGTCACTCTCCAGGCGGATCTGGCGCAGGGCGCGTGTCTGCGTGTCGAGAATTGCCACCTGTTTTACCAGCGCCATCCAGGCGACGAGATATCGGCCCGAGCCGCCACAGACGATCTTGTTCACCGGCGCCGGGAGCCGGAAGACTTCCTGACCGGTGCCGGTTGGGCTGCCCGAGCGGGCCGGCTCCGGCGTCGCCGCTGTCGGCGCCTGCGCCGCGGCGTTGTTCTGTGCAAGCTGAGCTGCTGCCGCGTTCCGCGCCGCCACTTCCGCATCGCTCAGCGGGATCGTGAAGCCGCCCTCGTTGCGGCCATCTTCCTTGCCCGGCCGCTTGATCAGCACCACAAACTTCACCTGATGAAACAGCAACGGCGGTCCTGCCGCAGGCGCCGGCTGCGTCGCCGGCGTCGCCGCGGCCTCCGCCGGCTGTGTCGGCGCGGATCCACTCGACGGCTGCGTTGCCGCCTGCGTTGTCGGCGGCGCACTTTCGATCACCACCGGCGCCGTCGCCTGATAAAGATTCTCCGCCACCTTCGTGGCAGTAAAACTCTCCATCGGCGTGTTATCGCGCATCAGCTCCACTTCCACCGTCGCATCCTTCATCGCATCGGCGGCAACCGCCAGCACGCGCATGGTGATCGTCGCCGGCTTGGTCGGAATCTTCGTATCGCGCGTGACGGTGAACGACGCCATCGGCGTTTCCAAAAACTTCGCCAGCTTCGTCACGGGGATCGCAAAGTTGATCGACGCGCCGGGAATTCCCTTTTCCACGATGCCGATGAGGCGGCCCTTCTCATCGAGGATCGGCCCGCCGGAATTGCCGGGGTTGAGCGAGGCATCGAGCTGAATGGCGGTCAGCTCGCCGCGCGCTTTTCGCAGCGAGGTGATGCGGCCCACGTTCACGCTGATATTCGGATAATCCTCCGGCTTGTCGGCCAGCATCTGGCCAAACGGATATCCGAATGCGGTGATCGGAGCCGTCTCGAAAAGCCCATCGACATCGCCCAGCTCAAGCGTCGGCAGGGGGGCCTTGGGCGTGATGTAGAGAACGGCCAGATCGCCGCTGCGATCGATCTTCGTGATCGTCGCGCCATAGACGGCTTGATCCGCTTCACCCGGATTGAGCACCAGCGACAAAGTCATTGGCATCGGCCGCGTGATGGCGCGTCCGCCGCGCGGGACCAGGACGACGCCGCGCCCCGGAATCACTTGCCGCGTGAATCCCCCCGGCGCCACTTGCCGCTGCACGTTGGTTTCGGGGATGACATGTGCATTGGTAACAAAAAATCCCAGCGGCGAAACGCAGAACGCCGACCCCCACCCGATCTGATTCCCCTGATGCACGACGACCAGCGCCGTGCACTGCTTCCCATGGCGAATGATCTCCGCAGTCTGCCCGCGCGCGAAAGCCGCGCAGCAAAGACTGATCAAAAGTGCAACGACACTCAATCGTTTAGAAATCATGATGCAGCCCAAAAGGCGGCCCCGTCCCCTAACGCCGATTCGTCTGATCGAAAAAGCTTAACGGATTTGCCCGTGGGGGCCAAACGCCAAGGTTCGGTGCAATGACCTACGCTGCAAGCAGCGTAGGCGTTCGGAGAAATGCGCATGCATTTGTGAACGCCGATGCTGCTTGCAGCGTCGGTCAGCGCGCCACAGGGGATCTCGCTTGAGCAACAATTCAATTTACGAAAGATCCCGTCCAGACATGCCCGTGAGACCCGTGGAACCGCTGGAATTCCACCCACCCCTATGACTTCACCGCTTCCCTTCCGCATTCCGGACACTTTTGCGGCGTCGCGCGCATGTCATATCCACACGCCCGGCAAAGGCCGCGTTTTAAGCGCTCGCGGGCGCGGCGAATGCTGATCCACCATGAGCCACACCACTGTGCCGGAAGGATCGCCATCAGCAAAGCAATGAACCATTCAGGAATTCTCACAAACCAAAATGGCGGAACAACAGGTTGCAACGAGTCAAACCCGTATATTCCGCTCGCGAAAGTGAACCCGGCAAAGTCGAGATAGCTCTTCGTGACCCACCATCTCCCCCATTGAAACCACGGCTGCAGGTTCGTTGACATGACCGGATAGGTACCGCGCGGCGTCGCCATGATGTGCCACGGTTGCTCTCGCTCGAAGGGGCTGAACCGGATAAAAGAGATGTGCCCCCAGGAAGCGCCAATTTCGATACGACAACCGCCGCGTTCGCAACTGTAGGCGATTTCATACCAATTCCCGGCAATCCAAAGCCCGATTGTCACGACACAGAGCACTGCCGAAATGATTGCCATGCCGTCGAAGAAAATCCGCCGAAACCGCTTCACGTCCCCACCTCCACCTTCCCCCCGCATTCGGGGCAGACGCCGCTGGTATTGCCGGTGAGGTTGTAGGCACAGTTGGGGCAGAGCTTCATCCGCCGCCGGCGCGCGGCGCGGCCCCATCGCCAGATTCCGCGAAGCGGAATCAGCCCGGTCAACGCAGCGATCGGCCAAAACGGCGCGACGGCAAACATCACCGCCGCCACGGCTACACCGTTGGGCACGTTGCGATACGACCCGCCGGCGAAGCCGATATGATGCCATGAAGTGTTGGCCGCCGCGGCCGGGGAGCCGCTGGCGAATTCATACCACGCCTGCCACGCCCGCCACGTCGTCACGCCCGGCTCCAGCGGATCGGTGAAAAATTCAAGTCCATATTCCCCCGCAACATCCGCCGGCCAGGGCGAGAAATCGCTGCGGTCGAGCGCCAGCTCGCCGTTCCCGATGCAAAGCGTATAGACGCGATAGTTGCTGGCGGTGTGCGTTCGCCAGCGCAGCACATCCTGATGGCGATAGCTGCGCAGCCAAAGCAGCGCGGTTGCCAAAAATAGCGCGTAGAAGAATGCGGTGACGATCGTGGAACGAGTTGGCCAGCGTCGTTTCATGTAACCGTGCCCCGCGGCCCTTGTGAAATTCTCGTGAACAAAGAGCTTTTCGTCAGGTCAGCATTGGTCCGCGCCGAACAGAAACCCGGCCCTTCCGGGCACGGCTATCAGGATCGCGATTATATCTAATAGCCGTGCCCGGAAGGGCCGGAATCGCTCGTGGGCTCTTTCGGCGCGCGGTGACTCGATCACTTCGCCCCGGCGGCCTTGAGCACATCCGCGACCGCCTTGATTTCGGTCGATCGCTGATCATTGAGCCGCTGCGCAAGCGCCTCTCCCTTCAACCCTTGGCGCTCGAGTTCTTCGTACTCAGGCCGTGGTCCCGGGCGAGTGTACGTGGAGCCCTCGAACCGCCCTCGCGGCCGCGGCGGCCCGTTCAGGCGCGCCGCCTTATCCAGCTCGATGCGCTCGACCGACCACTCGAAGTTCATCAGCGGCGTAAATCCGCGCCAATCCGTCAGATCCACCCGCGCCCCGGCGGCAAGCAATAACTTCGCCGTCTGTGCATCTCGAACAACATGGAGCGGCACTTCACCCCGATCATCCCGCGCATTAACATCTGCCTTCGCTTTAAGCAGCTTCTTAACACCTTCCATGTCGTTCAATAACACAGCGAGATAAAGCGCCGATTCGCCATTCGTGTCCTTCGCATTCACATCCGCGCCCCTCGCAATCAGGAAATCCAACTTTTTCGGATCCATCACCGCCTGATGAATCGGCGCGAAGTCCGCCGCATCCTTGGCATTGATATCCGCACCGTGATCGAGCAGGTAAGCCGCCAGCTCAAACCGGTCTCGCGAAAGCGCTTCGTGTAAAGCGGTGTTGCCGGTGTGTTCAATAAGATCGGGCCATGCCTGCCCGACCGTGGCGACCGGCAGCCTGACCGGCTCACCGGCCCACACATTGGTGAAGTTGCTGGCGGTGATTTCAAATCGCGTGTTGACGTTCACCCCATCCGCGAGCAGCTTTTTCACAGTCGCCGCATCTCCATTGTACGCCGCGATGACCATCTGCTGCTCGCGCGACGCAAACGTCGGCGGCGCCAACGGCTTGAAAGCCGCCGCGGGCGTCGCGTCAGCAGCCTGCGTCGCCGCTTGCGTGGCGGCAACCTGGGCCGCCGCCTCCTTGGACGCCGCGGCGATGAGGAGCAGTTGAGCCGCGAGGAGAATCGCCGCAAGTTTTGATTTGGTCATAAGGGAGGTCCTCCGGGCTGTATCGATTGTTCGCCATGTCTATCAACCGCGAGAGGGGGAAAAGTTGATGGAAGTCCCACCGATTCTAATGCAGCGGGCAAGACCGCTCTGCTCCCTCCCCCGGTACTCCGGGGGAGGGCTGGGGAGGGGGTTGTGTAGAACGAGCGCCACTCTCGCGAGCCCCCTCCCTAACCCTCCCCCGGAGTACCCGGGGAGGGGACATCAGTCGGCAGGTGCGGTTGGACGAGAGGAGCCAAGTTCTCGCCCTTCCTCTGCGGCGAAGCAGAAACACTCTTCGTCAGCTCTCGATATATTGTCGCCTGCACCGACTCGGGGGATTTGAGAATGTCAAAATCCGAGAACCGGATGATCCGGATGCCCAGGCGCATCAGTACTTCGCTGCGTTGTTGATCGTATTCTCTGGCTCGATCGTCGGCGTGCTGACCGCCATCGGCTTCCACGCCCAAGCCCGCAGGAAGGCAGCAAAAATCAACAATATAACCGCCAACCGGCACCTGTCGGCGGAAACGATAGCCGTCCAGTTTCCACGCCGCAGAAGTGACCACAGCTTTCGTTCGGCGTCGGTTGGCGCGCGGCGCATTTGCTTGGCAAAAGAGATCAGCCTGCGGCTGTGATCGCGCTTTCCAGGCACGCCGCTATGTTGGTGCGAGGGAACTCTACTGTCAAAATCTTTCCGACATCGGCCGTGCGTTTTTTCTCCCTCCCCCGAAGAGACAAGCCGACTTTTCTCCCTCCCCCGGTACTCCGGGGGAGGGCTGGGGAGGGGGTTCGCGCGAAAGACGCTCGTTCTACACAACCCCCTCCCTAACCCTCCCCCGGAGTACCGGGGGAGGGGATAAAGGCAGATCGCCGCGATTCATCCCACCACGCGCCTGAAGTGAGTTTCAAGCCCGCGCGGGGTGACTCACTTCGCCCCGGCGGCTTTCAGCACCGCGGCGACGCCTTTTCTTTGCGTCGAACGAATGTCATTCAACCGATGCGCGAGCATCTGGCCGCTCAGGCCGGCGTTTTCGAGCCGACCCCGATCGGGGTCATCCAGCAGATGTGGGCCGATTACGCCCAAAAAGAATCGGCCCGTTTCGGCAGCCATGGCCTTCTCCACAGCGTCGCGCTGCATATTCATGCTTTCAACCGACCACTCCACACTCATCAGCGGCGTAAATCCGTGTGCATCCTTCACATCGACTCGCGCTCCGGCCTCAATTAACATCCGCGCGATCTCGGCCGTGCGGGCGATATGCAATGGCGTCTGTCCCTCGTCGTTCGCCACGTTTACATCGGCGCCGGCATCGATTAGCGCTTTGATGGCGCGGGGAATCGGGTCGTGGTTCGAGACGAAAAGTGCCGTCTCCCCTTGAATATTGCGATTGTTCAGATCGGCCCCATGGCTCAGCAGCAGCGCGAGCATCCGCGGATCGCGCCAGCTAAGAGGCACTCGGCCATAGCGGTCGCGAGCTTTAACATCCGCGCCGTGTTCCAGCAGGTAACGGGCCAGGTCGAGCCAGTCATTTGAAACAACATATGAAAGAGGCGTGTTCCCGTCCTCATCGGCAAGATCCACCGACGCCCCCGCCTCGACAAGCAGCATGGCGGTTCCCAGCGGATCGAACGCTTGCTCGTTGCGTCCCAAGGCGATCAATGGCGTCCAATCCGCCCAGATGCGGAGCGCGGCTGGCGGCGCGTTCTTCCCCGCCTCGCCAAACCGCGCATTGACGTTCGCCCCTTCCGCAATCAGCTTCGCAACCCAGCGCGGATCGCCATTATTCGCGGCGAGGATCAGCCGCTGCTCGCGCGTCAGCGAAGCCGGCGGCGTCCACTCCGCGAGAAGCTCTGCGCACAGCGCCCCAACCGTCGGCGGCATCCCATCGCCGGCGAAGATCGGCCGCGAATCATCCTTGTGCGCTTCCAATGCCGCGCGGGCGGATAGACCGCGCTTCCGCAGCTCGTATTCGATCATGGAATTGCCATCGCGCGCGACAGAGTAATCGACGCGCTCATCCTCACCTGCCGCGAGCGCCGCTCCATGCAGCATCGCCAAAAGCTGCTCATCGCTCGAGCGAGCCAGCGATTGCTCAATCACCCGAACCGCCGGCAATGATCGAATGCGATAACTCGATGTCCCCGGAACAGAATCGTAAGTGACATCGGCCGGCTGGGTGGCAGCGGGCGGCGCGGGCATGGCTTTGCCGCGGCCCATATGCGAAAGCCCGACGCCGACGATGGCAAGCGCCAGCAGAAGCAGGACGATCCGCCGACTCATGGGTTTAATCTCCACGCGCGTGCGGATTCGAGCAGGTCTGGCATCCGGGGCCTCATGCCGCCATGTTACCGGCGACGCCGTGGCGTTGCCCATCGAAAAGATCGGCATCGATCCTGGATCCTCTGTCCTTATATATATGTATGCTCGGCGGGGCTCGCAAAAATTTTTTAATGCAATGGGCACGTTAGGAGTTTGTTTTATCCTGCTGCCGCACCACGACTTACGCGATGGATCACCGGGTGGCCGGCGGAAATCCTTGGAAATCTTCGAATTTTTATTTTTCGAAGTCATTTTCGAGATTTTTCGAAAGTTATAAACTACTGCTATTAAAGTACTTACAACGCGAAAAATCCAAAAAGGGGGTCTCGATTTGTAAGTCCATCCTGGAACGGAACTTATGGAAGAAAAAGCTAAGTTTTTGCTATATAGTGAGGACTATGATACCGAACAAAGTGCAAACACTACTGACCGACAAGCAATTGCGCATTATGCGGATGCGTTACGACTATCGTTGGCGCCTCAAGCGCATCGCGCGGGAGATGGGGATCACGGAGGTCTCCGCCTGTCTGCTCCTCCAGCGTGCCCACCTGCGCGCCGGCTACCCGAGGCTGGCCCTGGGCCGCATCAAAATGCCCAAACCCCGCGCCCGCCGCGCCGTGCAGTTGTCGCAGGTGTTTAATTATTGAGGAGCCAGGAGACAGGAGCCAGGAGAAGGAAGCCGCAAGCCAGAAGCCAGAAGCCGCAAAGAACTCGTGACGGCAACGGCTCGTCATTTTTCATTTTTCATTTTTCATTTTTCATTTCCACTCCCCCCGCCTTCGGCGGCACAGAGACCGCACGATCCACCCGGGTAACAGGGCACACCCATCCACTCTTGGCCCTGCGGTTACTCAAGGATCCTGCCGCGCTCTGCGCCGCCGAAAGCGGGGGGAGTAAATGAAAAGTGAAAAATGAAAAATGAAAAATGTGAATTGAAGACCGCGCTCTTTCGACTTCTGGTGTTCGCATTCTTCCGGCTTCCGGCTTCCGACTTCCGGCTTCCCTCTCCTGGCTCCTGACTCCTGGCTCCTTACCCCTCCCCATATGCCCTTCATCGCTGCTATTCAACGCATCCTCAACTGCGCCAAAGCCCAGGCGGCGGCGACCGGGCTGGCCAGCACGTGGCTGGCCGTCCGCTACGCGGCGGCGGACCTGCCGCCCACACAACGCGCGGCTCTCTGGGTGGCATTCATCGGCGCCGTCGCCATCACGCTGCGCGAAGTCATCAATGCCTGGGCGGAAGAGGATGTCGCCAGATTGTCAGTGGTCAGTGGTCCGTTGCCAGTTGTTGGTTCCGGTCCGCCGAGCGCACAACAACTGACCACGGACAACGGACCACTGACAAATACAACGATCAACCCACAACCAACAACCCTCAACATACCAAGGATACTTCCCATGCGAACCAAGCTCCCACTCATATTGATCGCATTCACCACAATCGCCCTCCTCAGCGGCTGCCAGGCCTCCCCCCCCGAGCTGGCGATCTATCGCGATGGCTTGCATGCCGTCGATGAGCCGCTCTATCAGGCACATCTGTTGCTGCTGGATGATGCGGTGAAAACCGGCCTGCGCAGCGATGCCGACCGCCAGGTGATCCAGCAAGGCGTCGCCGCCGCCCGCGCGCTGTATCAGCAGGCCGCCGCCACTCAGCCAGCGCTGCCGTGATCCGCCGAGCTGTAACTGCGAACGACAGGAGGACGCGGGCAAAGCCCCGTTGTGGCACGGGTTTTTAACCCGTGCGAGCGATGTGATTTTGAATGCTATTCTTCGTTCGCGAAATTCTCGTCGATTTCACATCGCCAGCATGGGTTGAAAACCCATGCCACGATCACATCGCCCAGCCTCCGAATCGCGATCGCAAGATGTGTGTCACGCGAAGAGACGAAGAAACGAGGCGAGCGCTCAATAACGACTTCGCTACTTCGTCTCTTCGTGTGACGTCCGATTCAGATTCCGCACCGTGCAAATGTCTCTCACTCTAACCACTCACCAAACCGCCAGGATCGCGGCGGCGCTTCGGCGCGGCGCGATCGATTCGTTTCGCGTCGCAGACGCGATCGATGGCGGCGGCCGCACACACTTCCTTATTGAGGTATCGGATATGGGACAGTTCGCCAAAGATTGGACAACGCTCAAGCAGATCATTCGCCAGAAGGACGATGCGCTGGAGAAAGCCGCCGCCCAGCTTGGGGCGGCGGCGCAGCAGATCGCCGCTTTGCAACAGCAGGTCGCGGGCCTGCAAGGCGCCTTCGACGCCGAAGACCAAAAAGCCGCCGCGGAGCTGAAACAGGTGGCTTCTGAAAACGCATCGCCACCAGACATCACGACGTTTACGAAATGAAAAATGAAAAATGAAAAATGAAAAATGACAGCAAAAGACAAAAGATGACAACGCCCCGTTTCGGGCCGAACAGAACGCATTTTTCATTTTACATTTTTCATTTTACATTCCCCCACTCTTCACTCTTCATTCTCCATTTCCCATGACCATCCAACTCCCCACCTCCGACCTCAAAGCCGCTTTCACCACCACGCTTTCGACGGCGATTGCCGCCGAGAAGCAACTCGGCGCCGACGCCCAGGCGGCGATCGCGCGGCTCATCGATGAGCTCTATCCGCTGGTCACCGCCGAAGCGCAGGCGCTTCTGACGGCAACCAATCCCGCCGTCCCGCAGACGTATCTGGCGGTGTTGCAAGGCTGCGTCGACGCCGCCATCGCCAAGCTCGGATTGCAGGCGATCAGCCAACAGCGCCAGCTTCTTGCGTCGGCCCTACAAACGGGAATACAGATTGTGGCGCTGGTGCTGAGGGCAGTTGTTGTCGCCTAACAATGAGTAGCTCTTGCGCTTCTCGAATTGTCATTTGTCATTTGTCATTGGTCACTGGTCATTTGTCACAGGATGCCGATTTTTCGGGTGGCAAATGACTAATGACAAATGACACACCTCCGCGCGGAACTAGCAACCAGCAACTAACAACTTCTCCCCGGAGTTCCCATGAACCTCAAACCCCCCTGGCCCAATCTCCTCGCTTCCCTGCTCGGCGGCGGCCTTTCGGCGGCTTTTGCACTCGGCTTCTCCTGGGCACTGCTCGGCGATCGCGTCGGTGCCGCGGAGCGGCGGCTCGACGAAATCGACAAAGCCCAGGTCGCCCAGGTGCGCTGGCAGGTCGAGCAGGATTCCGGCTCCATCGCCACCCTCCGCGCCGACGCGCGGCAAACCGAATCCGCCATCGCACAAGTCAACGTCCGCCTCGGCGTCATCGACGCCAAGCTGGATGCAATCGCCGAGGCGATTCATCGGACGGAAGTTGGAGGATCGAGGATAGAGAATTGAGGATGGCGCATCCAGAGCGCTCCATCCTCCATCCTCAATCTTCCATCCTCAAATTCTTCCGTGGCCTGACCGCGCCTCAATCCACACAGGAACACACGATGATTTCAGACCCCATCACCCTCTTCTCCTCCGCGCGCACGGCGTTTCCGAAATACGCCGCTTTGCTGGATGCCCTCGCGGGCGTGATTGCCGCGGATGCGCCGGTGCTGCCACCCGTTGTGCCGGTGATACCGCCGGCGCCGACGATCGCGCCCGATCTTTCCGTGCTCGTCGGCCAACCGCTCTTTCTCGACGGCGGCGGCGCGCTCTTCCGCGTCGATTTCGGCGATCCCGCCGGCCGCTTCCCGGCGCTGCGCGGCTACAACGCCGCCCATGTTTATGATTCGCCGGGCAACTTCACCGCGAAGATCACGCGCGATCCCTCGACTTCGCTCGGCATAGGCCCCTCGACTTCGCTCGGGACAGGTCCCGCGACTCCGCTCGGGCCAGGCCCCTCGACTTCGCTCGGTACGAACCCCGCGAATTTGCTTGGGACAGTTTCGCCCGATTCGACGCAGGCCGTTCACGTTCTGGCTGACACGCGCCCGCAGATCTTGCTGAATCCCGGCGATGATCTGGCCAAGGCGATCGGGCAGCTCAAGGACAACACGATTCTGATTCTTCCGGCCGGCGCGACGTTCGATCTGACGGCAACCGCCGTCATCAGCGCGAGCGGCATCACGCTTCGCGCGGCCGCGCCGAGCGCCGCGACACCGCAGCCGGCCAGCGGGCCGCGCATTCGGCGCATCGCGTCGCCGGGCAGTTACAGCGCGCTGTCGGTGAGTGGCCATGATGTGTCGATCGAAGGAATCGAATTCGACAGCGATCGCCCCCTCGACGGCGCCGGCGGAAAAGTCGGCGTGTACGCCATCACCTTCGGCGGCCGCAATCTGCTCGTCCGCCGCTGCAATTTCCGCAACATCGATGACGCCATTCATACGCTGCCCGGCGCGCAAAACCTGATGGCTCTCGATTGCACCTTCACCAACGAGCTGCGCGCCTATGGTGCCTATCTCGATGCGATGAAAGGCGTCGCGATCCTCGGCTGCACGTCCGCCGGCTCGAAGAACGAGCATCCGATCCGCGTCGATGGCGCGCAAAATGTGCTGCTCGAAGCGAATGATCTGACCAGCACCACCGACAAGGAATGCCTGGCTGTGCGCGAAGGCCGCTGCGTCGCGATCGCGGACAACACGTTTCGCTCCTGGGTTCGCGTGAGCCAGGGCGCGCCTCCCGCGATGCCGATAAATCCAGCACCCGCGCCCGGCCAGCCAACGACGCCGGCCACGAACGCGCCCGCGACGAATGCCGCGGCCTTCATGCCCGCCGCGCCGGCGTGCCAGCACATCCTGCTGGCGGCCAATCATTTCGCCGGCCTGCATCCGGCCGGCGTATGGCTGCAGATCAACCCCGGCTCCGACGACGTCTGGATCGACGCCAATCGTTTCGACGCCGACGAGCGCCAAAGCTGCGTAGCCGTCCAGGCCCCCAGCTCGAACATCCGCTTGACAAACAACGCGCAGGCGATGGTAAACGGAGCAAAAACAACCAGACCGCTGGTAACGCCGGTCAATGGCGGGCAGTTTGTGGAATCGGGAACGACTATCGCGTGAAGAAATAGGTTGCCGGAAAAGTTGCCAGTTGCCAGTTGTCAGTTGCCAGTTGCCAGTAAATGGCAGCGGACGGAGTTCTGCCTTCGCCTGCCAACTCACAACTAGCAACTGGCAACTATTTCTCTCCCCACTGGCAACTGGCAACTGGCAACTCTTCGATGGCATACTCCTCCACCATCCTCGCCGACGCCCCCGTCGGCTACTGGCGGCTGGGCGAATCGAGCGGCACCGTCGCCGCCGACGCCAGCGGCAATGGCCGTGACGGCGTCTATCACAACGGCCCGGCGCTCGGCTCCGCGGGCGCGATCGCCGGCGATTCCGACACCGCCGCCAGCTTTGATGGAGCGGATGACTATGTTGCGATTCCGTATCAGTTCAACTCCGCCAATGCCAGTTGGGAGGCGTGGGTTTATCTCACTTCCACGCCGGCCAATCCCGTGCAGATCGTCGGCTGCGAAGATGGCTTTGGCTCGAACGTCGCCGATAAATTGCTGTACGTCGACGCCGCCGGAAAACCAAACTGGTACATCTACAGTTCCGGCGCGCACACCATCACCGGCGCTTCGGCGCTCACGCTCAACGCGTGGCATCATCTGGTGGGCACGGCAGACGGCTCGACGATCACGCTTTATGTTGACGGAGCATCCGTCGCCTCCGCATCCGCCGGCGGCTCGTACGCCTTTTATGGCAGCAGCAACGTGTGGATCAGCGGCGTCGCCGGCGCCGGCGGCGCGAATCCGACGCTCACGTATTTCCCCGGCGTGATTGACGAAGCTGCTCTCTACAACTTCGCGCTCTCCGCCGCACAGGTAGCCGCCCACTACGCCGCCGGCGCAGCCGCCCCAGGCCCCAAGGCCCCGCCAATCAGCGCGCGGCCACGCCTCTTACAAGGGGCAAGTGTCGTTGGCTCGAGTGTTCCGATCGCGTCCTAAACGGAATTCGAGGATGGAGGATGGAGGATAGCGCGGTCGGAGTTGGACGATAACGCCGTTCTTCCGCCGCGCCATCCTCTATCCTCAATCCTCCATCCTCGTATTCGATCCTCCTTGCTCCTGACTCCTCCCCCCATGCCTTACCGCCCAACCGACAACCTCTACCTTTCCTTCACCACGCAGGACGCCACCGGCGCGGCGACCAACGCCGACTCCACGCCCGCCGCGGTCCTTCGACGCAATGGCGCCAACTCCGCCGTCAGCGTCACCGTCACGCATAATGCGACGGGCGATTACACTGCGTCAGCGACGATTCCGGCGACGTGGGCCGGCGGCGATCGGCTCGAGCTGCTCGTCAGCGCAAGCGTCGGCGGCGTCGCGGGGAAGGCGGCGTTTGATCTGGGAACGCTCGATCGTGCCGAGCAGGATGCCGCCCGCGTCTGGCTCGGCGTCGCCGGCGTCGTCTGGTTTGTTTCCCCATCCGGAAATGATAGCAACGACGGCAAGAGCTGGGAGACATCTTTTGCAACGATCGCAAAAGCAATCAGCGTCGCTTCCGCGGGCGATCTGATTGATCTCTCCCCCGGCACCTTCGCGCTGGGAAATGCGGTCCTTTCGCTGCCTGATCGCGTGAATCTGGTCGGCGCGGGGCCCAAGCGCACCACGATCACCAGCACCGCCGTGCTCACAAGCCTCGGCTGCATCGTGCGGCCGGGCAGCGGCAGCATGGTGGCGCACCTGGGCATCGTCGCCGCCGGCAGCAGCGTCTTTCAGGCCTGCTTCGGCTTCCATACCGGCGCGGGAACGCCGCAATCTTCCGCAACGGATTGGATCCTCGACGATGTCTATCTCGAGGGAGACACCGACGGCATCTATCTCCGCGACGGCTCCATAACTCCCGCCGCAGTGCGCGGCGTCGTCCGCAACTGCGTCGTGCGAACCAAATACGATTGCCTCAGCATCATCGGCAGCGGCGGCGCCTGGGACCTGGCGGTCGATCTCATCGGCTACAACGATCTGCGGGCCCTGGGCCCATCAGTTGCCGGCGCGGGCGCGGGAGTCAGCCGCGCGCTGGCGGTGACCACCGGCACCATCCGCCTCTTCCGCGGCTCGTACGAAGCCTCCGGCAGCTCTGGCGAGAACTCCACGATCGCCGTCCGCGACGGCACCGGCGATTCCTCCGCCCGCGTCGAATGCTACGGCGCGTATCTCACCAGCAGCGGCACCGCAGCACTCGACGCCCTAAATGGCGGCGGCACGCTCATCCTCAGCGGCACACAATACGATCCGACAAAAATCAGCGGCGCGATCACGCTCCGAGCCGTGCCGATCAATCGCGCCGGGCAGATCGATGCGGTCGCGCTGCCCGCGGTGACGCTCGCATCAAGCCAGAATTACAACAACACCGGCCAGACCACGCCGCTCCCCGCGACCGGCGGCTTCGCCGGCGCCAACGCCGTCACGCTCGCGTTCCACGATTCCGGCGGCACCCCCGTCGCCGGCGTCATCTTCACCGTCGTCGGCATCGGCTCCGCATCAACAGATGGCAGCGGCAGCAAAACCATCAACCTCGCCGCCGGCACCTACACCATCAGAGCCGTCCCAACCGCCGGCGTCTTCTTCACCGACACCAGCATCACGGTCAGCACCAGTGCAACCTTCACCATCACCGGCGCAACCCCATCGATCACCAGCGCCCCAACTCCGTCGCAAACCACCGCGTACCTGACCACAAGAGACGGCCAAGGCGCCGCGCTCCCCAACGTCACGCTGACGTTCCAACTCATCGACCCCCAACTGGCAACAGATGCTTTCGACCAAAGTCCCTTCACCGCAACAAGCGACAACAGCGCGCTACTGCAGGTGCCGCTGCTCAAGAGCACAAAGTACCAAGCCCGAGCCGGCGGCGGAGCATGGATCCCATTCACAACAGGAAGCAGCACGACGTACGCGCTGCCGGAAGTTTTGGGAATGTACGTGTGAGCAAGGGAGGAGCCAGGAGTCAGGAGTCAGGAGAAGGAGGCCAGAAGCCGGAAGAAATTCCGAAATCCGAATCAATGCCAATGACCGAACTCCATCGTGGCACGGGCGGCTCGCCCGTGATTTGCGTGGCAGCCCGCACGAGGAGTATGGCGCCTCACGACAAATGGATTTGCGCCAAGAGCGCCAAGACGCAAAGACGCCAAGAATGCAACGCGATTTCTTCTTGGCCTCTTGGCGTCTTGGCACCTTGGCGCTGTCTTCGGCCGTCAACATGCGAGTGATTCAGAATCACGGGCGAGCCGCCCGTGCCACAAATCAACTGCAACCGCCCACTCACAACAACAAATGACCCTCCACATAAAACCATCGCCACCGTCCGCCAAATCCCCCCCGCGCCCACCGCCGCGCGAGCGGTTCCAGATCCTGGTCACCTGCACCGATGAAGCCGATCAGCGCCGACTCTACGAGCGTCTCACGCGCGAAGGCCGCGCATGCCGGGTGTTGGTGCTGTGAAATGGATGCATCCTTCGTGGCATGGGTTTCCAGCCCATGGCTTGTTGTACTCAACAAGCGTCGGCGGTACTCGGCCCACATCAGCAAATACAACCCCTATATTGACAACATGTTACGCAAGTATCTTTCATTGGATTTCTCTCATGACCCTGCGACCACCCGATGATATTCGTATTGACCCGCCGCCAAAGCGCGCCGATAATGTTGTCAGAAGGTCGTGGCGCACGCCGGTTCGTTTCGGACGTAAAGGTGGGCGGTCGAAAGACCACCAACCAGCCGGATGTCCCCCACGGCCTTCATTTTTTCTTATACGCGGTCTTCACCGCCAGCCCCGCTTTAATCTGGATTTCCTCCACGACAACGATCGTGCCGTTGTCAAACGATTTTTCGTAGATGATCCGGGGCAACTCCCTGATCATCGTGAACTCTGTGATGTTGCGCGGATCAACAGTTGTCGGAATGCGCTCGATGTCGTCAATCGTCAACCGCAGGTGTGCATGCTCGGATTCGGAGGACGCATGACGATTACACGCGTGCGAGATCAGTGAATCATCGATGATGTGCAATTGGCCCAGCCGAATCGCAAACGACTGTTCTTGCTGCGCGATTTCATTCGGCCGGTAAGTGTTGCGGAGTTTGTGGCCAACGGCCGCGCGTTCCCATTCTTCCACAACGCGGAAGACAATCCCGCGCCGCGGCCGCGACGGCTCGCGATTATGAACCGCATACGCATGCAATTCGCGGATTGCACCTGATAGACGGCGCGCATCATCCAAAATCGCAACCAACCCCACCGGCAATCGCCGTCGTCCGATCGAGGTTGGCGCACCATCAAAATGCGGCCCCAAGTGCAATCTCGCTCTCCGTTGAAAACTTTGTCGAAATGTGATCGATCATGTGACCGCGTGCAAGGGGATTATTGTCACGCGAAGAAACGAAGATGCGAAGCCAATTCTTAAGACTTCCTTCGTGCCTTCGTCTCTTCGCGTGACATCCAGTTCGGATTTCGTCATTCGGATTTCAGATTTGATTCGGATTTCGGAATTCAGATTTCGGAATTCATTCCGGCTTCTCGCTTCTGGCTTCCGGCTTCTTCTCCTCCCCCATGCCCCACCTCCAGATCCATCTCCACTCCCCCCTGCACGACAGCTTCCGCGTGCGGCAGGTCGCCGGCATGTTTGATTTGCCGCTGCGCGATTGCGTCGAAGAGCGCTTCGACGTCGAGCTGCCGGATGAATCGGAGAGTTGGCAGATCGGCGCCATCGTCGGCCCCAGCGGCAGCGGCAAAACCGCCGTCGCACGCCACGCCTTCGCAGAAAATCTCTACCGCGGCCAACCCTGGCCGACCGACCGAGCCGTCATCGACTGCTTCGGCGATCTGCCGATCAAGCAGATCACGCACGCGCTCACCGCCGTCGGCCTGGGTTCGCCGCCGAGTTGGCTGAAGACGTTTGAGGTGCTGAGCAATGGTGAGAAGTTCAGGTGCGAGCTGGCGCGGGCGCTTCTTTGCCGTTCTGAATGCAACCCCGAAAGCGCGAATGAAAAATTGAAAATGAAAAATGAAAAATGTGAAGATCCCGATCCTTCATTTTTCACCGAACACGCGAACGGAAAGTTGACCGCGAAAAATGAAAAAAGCGGCGATCCCCATTTTTCATTTTCCATTTTTCATTTTTCATTCGGTCCGACCGTCGTTTTCGACGAGTACTCCAGCTTCGTCGATCGCACCGTCGCCCGCATCTCCTCCGCCGCGATCGCTCGGGCGATTCGCTCCGGCAAATTCGCCACGCGGTTTGTCGCCGTCACCTGTCACAAGGATGTGCTGCCGTGGCTGGCGCCGGATTGGGTGCTGGACATGTCCAGCGGCAAGCTCGCGCGCGGCTCTGCCGCGCGCCCGCCGATCCATCTGAAAATCCGCAAGGCACAGCGCGACGAATGGAACCTCTTCTGCCGGCATCATTATTTAAGCGGCTCCCTGCACCGCGCGGCTCAGTGCTACATCGCCCAATACGACGGCCAACCCGCCGCCTTCTGCGCGGCGTTGCCGTTCCCGCACCCCCGCCGCCCTGGCTGGCGCGAGCACCGCAC
Organism: Humisphaera sp.; assembly: GCA_036276235.1. GTDB lineage: Bacteria > Planctomycetota > Phycisphaerae > Tepidisphaerales > Tepidisphaeraceae > JANWHF01. Next base: position 19,642 of record DATBDZ010000143.1, read on the forward strand.
CGTCTGCCTCCCCGATTTCCAGGGCGTAGGCATCGGCCACGCCTTGGCCGAATTCGTCGCGAGCTTGTACGTCGCGACGGGAAAGCCGTATTTCAGCAGGAGCAGCCATCCAGCAATTTTGCGACATCGAGCTTCATCTCCGTTGTGGAAGATGACTTGTCGGCCGGGGTTGGTTCGGCCGATCAGTGCGAGCGGTCGCGAACGAACCGGTTTGCAGCAAACGCTCAGTGCGATGCGATTGACTACGGGATTTGAATATGTCGGTCCTCCAAGGCACGAAGCCGCAAAGCGATTGCGCATCCCGTAGGGGCGAACCTCGTGTTCGCCCTGCATCGTTCGCGCGCGGACGCAAGGGTGAACACAAGGTTCACCCCTACAAGTTACGCCGGTGGTAAAATGATTCTCGTGAAACGGACATTCCGCATCGCGTGGAACTTGTTGAGCTACGGCTCCGCCGTATTGTTACTCGCGACAATTGCGTTGTGGATGCGGAGTTACTGGCGCGAGGATAACGTATGGATAGTTTACGGGTCTAAACCCACTGATCCTCCAACGTGCTATTTAGTCGAAGTGGGGAGCGACTGGGGTCAGCTTGGAATCAGTCACACCCTAAAAGATAGGGAGGGTATCCGCTGGGCTGACAATTCATTCCATTATCATGGCCAGCACTCGGTTGACGCAGATGGGACAGGGGCAGGATGGGCCTTTGCGTCGGGTCACTGGCCCGGCCGGCGATTTGGCTCCGCCGCTGTGTCTTTTCCGCACTGGGCGGCGGGAATTGCTCTTATGGTTCTCCCCGCGATCCGCCTGATCGGCTTCGCCCGCCGCCGCAAGCGCTTCTCGGCGGGCCACTGCCCATCCTGCGGCTACGATCTCCGAGCGACACCGGAACGTTGCCCCGAATGCGGCGCGACGCCGGGAGCGGTGCGATGAAACGCCTGCGACGCATTTTGGGAAACGCGGCGGCGATCGTTTCGCTGGTGCTGTGTCTTGCCTGCGTCGGGTTTTGGGTGAGGAGTTGTTTCGCTTGGGACTACGTCGATTACACCTATCATCGAGATGGGGCGACTCGATTTGTCTCCGTCGCGTCCAGTGACGGCGTGGTCCAGGTAGCCTGGTGCACTTATACCCGTCCAATCTCCCGGCGCGGCCTCGATCACGCGACCAACAAAGCTCAACCGAGGGACGATCACTTTTTCAGGTGGGCGAACTACCTCGGGCCAGACTGGCTCGGCGAAGTGTGCTGGGGTCCATTCTGGGCGATCGTCACACTATTCGCGACTTGGCCGCTGATCTGGGCACTGTTCAAGCGTAAAGAAATTCGTAGGCGACGGCGCATGAGAAGCGGCCATTGCCAATCCTGCGGCTACGACCTCCGCGCGACACCAGATCGTTGCCCCGAATGCGGCGCGACGCCGGGAGCGGCGCGATGAAACGCCTGAGACGAATTCTCGGAAACACGACGGCGATGGTTTCGCTGGTGTTGTGTCTTGCATGTGTCGGGGCCTGGGTGAGGAGTGATTTCGCTTGCGACGCCTTCGGCTACGGGTTTCGCACTTCAGGCGGCGTGCGAACTGTTAGCGTCTCGTTTAATGACGGTATGGTGCAGTTACGCTGGTTCAAGTGGAGCGACGTTATCCCTGTTTCGACTGGATTTGCGCATGATGTGTTTGAAGCCGAGCCCGGATACCCTCGCACGCTTGCATGGCGGGATGACGACTGGCGGCCGATTGTGTCGGGCCAAGTCGGTCGCCGGTGGGGCAAAATCGGCCGAGCGCCCCTATGGCCCGCCGTCGCGGCATTCGCGCTCTGGCCGGCGATCTGGACTCTGCTCAAGCGTAAAGAGATTCGCCGGCGCAGACGGATCAAAAGCGGCCAGTGCCAATCCTGCGGCTATGATCTCCGAGCGACACCAGAGCGCTGCCCTGAATGCGGCGCGACGCCGGAAGCCCGCACATGAGATTCTGTTAGCACCGGAGCCCGAACAATTGCTATAATTACTTGCGAAGCCTGGGGCTGCTGGGCATTTCGGCCGATAAAATGACCAGCCACCATCAGCGCGAGGCGGATATCAGATGACGACATTCGACTTCAATCAAGTGAGAGATTTCGCTGCGGGAGTCAACGCCGAGCTTGACCAGTGCGAGAACGGCGAGGGCGCGCAGTGCCGCACGATCGACGCAACCCTGAGCTATTGCGCCGAGCGCTGCGGTAAGTTCATCGAAGAAGTGCGCAAGTGGGGCCGGGATGTATTCGCAGGACGTGTTGCGTTCGATCCGGCCGCCGAACAGTTGTGGAAAGCGGAACTCTCTCAGCTTTATCTACGAGCGATCAATCTCCTGACCCTAGGAAATCAGGCCGAGCAATCCTGCTTTGTGCTTGACGGAAAACGAAAGTTGGAATCGTCCCTCTGGAACGTCCACCAGTTGCTGGATGGATGGGTGACACCAAAGCTTTCGGTCGGCCCCTCGGCAAGGCAAAAGGTAGTGTTCACGGATGCCGATCGTCGGCGGATCGAATCGTTGCCGTCGCTGCCGGCGGACTGGACACCCGACGATCCACATCAGGCGGCTCAATTGCGTCGATTCAAAGAACTATAATCGGGAGTTGTTGGCCCTCACACTAGCACGCTGGGGACAACAATGGCTGACCATTCGCCGGCCGTCGTCATTCCAACGCAGATCCACCTGAAGCACGGGTTATTTCGCGCAATCTGCCATTGGCCGTTTGCTGATTCTTTCGTCGGGCGGCTCTTGCGGTATGACATTCCACAACGAATCAAACTCGGAAATGGGCGAATGTGGGCTTATCTTGACGCAGCCCATGAGGTCATCGGTTTCGGTTCGATCGATGTGTGCAGCGATTACTCTGATCTGACCGGAGGCAAACCTCATCCGTACATTCCACTGCTCGCCGTGAACCCGGAGAGTGAAGGGCGTGGTTATGGCAAGGCAATCGTACGGCATCTGATCGGCGAAGCAGCATTGCTTGCCGTTCAGCCAGGAAACCCTTGCCACGATGTTCTGTTTCTTGACGTGTACACAACCAGCGTCCGGGCGATCGGCCTTTACGAAAAGTGCGGATTCCTGAAGCTGCGAGACCAGCCGCTCTTCGATGACATTGAACAACAGACGTATTTCATTATGAGCCAGCGAATCCTTCCGTAGGGTCCGCCTTGCCGGACGGGTTTTGCCTCCCCGCGCGAACCGCGTCCGCGACCCGACTGAGCTCGTCGAAGTCCAAGGCGGACCCTACGCACCCCGATCTACCACATTCAAACTGATTTCATCCGATGACTACACAAACCGAAATCATCGTCCGCTCTCCTTCCGCGCCCACGCCGCTCGCTCGCGCGGTCGTTCCGCCCTTCGCTGGCGTTGCGCCGCCGGAGCCGGATCTGGAGCCGAATCAGATCGAGGCGATCAAGCTGCTCACCGCCGGCGAGAAATGCAGCGACGTTGCCAGAAAAGTCGGCGTTGATCGCGCGACGCTTTGGCGCTGGCGGACGCTGAACCCGAACTTCATCGCCACGCTCAATCGCTGGCGCGGCGAAATCCTCTCGGAAGTGCGCGACCGGCTGCTTGTCATCGCGGCCAATGCCGCCGACACACTTCAGACGGAGATCGCGAAGGGTGATGGCATGCTCGGATATCGGGTCCTTGACCGGATGAGGTGCATGGAGGTCGGCGCGGAATCGCCGCTCGATCCGTATGCCATCTTCGGCATCGGCCTGGACGATGAAGCGGTACGGCGGCCGATCACCGATGGTTTTGCGCGAGTGAGGAGTGGGATGACCGCCGAGCAGCACTGCCGAGCGCATGAATTGTTTGCGCTGGGCGTCGCGATGGACAATCGCCGTCGCGGGCAGCCGACATCGCTGGACATCCTGGAGTTGGCAGGCGCGCTTGATGACGAGCCGTCGGGAACACATTGTCCTGATCACTCGACGACCGAAAACGCGCCTGATTCCGATGTTGAGGTGATCGTCAGCCAGACCGGAGCGAGCAGCGGCAAAGACGCCGCTGGCTCCTATGAAAAGCACAACGCGTCCACGCAGGTCAAGATTTTTGTCAGTTCCTCGCGGCGTCGTGGGTCAGTTTGAATTAGAGATACAAGAAATGCTCGTATTGTTCGTATTCCCCCGGCTTCAAATACCAGTCATCGCCGCGTGATTCCCACATAGCGATCAGTCCAAGCAGCGATTCAACGGTTTCGGCCAAGAATCGGCGTTCATCCTTTACTGCAACCCAAAGGGGGTCATCGTCCTCCGGCGGCGTGCGATCTCGCGTGATCGTATAACCCTTGGCAGTGAGGACTTGTAGTGTCGGGAGAATGGTGTTGCCTGCTGTCCCGAGGGAGAATTTGTATTCCAATTTGCCTCCGTTCATGCGGGACTTGTTCGAAACGTCCCGCACCTCAGCGTCTTGGTTCGAATCCCGTCTTTCACTGGGCTTCGATCAATCTTCGTGCAACGTCCAAAGCGTTGCAACGCAACGGATTGGTGCAAAATCCGGTGTATTTCGTTGCATCGCGGCCCATTGAGCTTCTCCCCGGAAACCCAAACATGTTCTCAGACCCACACGACCCCATCGTCGCGGCGGCTCGCCGCTTGTTTCCCGTGCCGCTGGAGCAGGCGCGCTCGATCGATCTCACCCTCCCCCAATTCATCCGCGATGCATGGCATATCGTCGAGCCGCGGAATGAATTTGTCCCCGGGCCGCATCTGGACATGATCTGCGAGCATCTTGTGGCCGTCACGCGCGGCCAGATTCAGGACCTCCTGATCAACATCCCCCCGCGGCACATGAAGAGCCTTGCGGTTTGCGTGTTCTGGCCGGCCTGGGAGTGGATCAACTTTCCGCATCGGCGATGGTTGTTCGCCTCCTACGCGCAATCGCTGGCGACGCGCGATTCGCTGCGATGTCGGCGACTCATCGAATCACCCTGGTATCAGAAAAACTTCGCCAACTGCTTTGCCCTTCGCGGAGATCAGAATACGAAAGAACGTTTCGAGAACGACCGAGGCGGGCATCGGATCGCCACCAGCAGCGGCGGCGCCGCCACGGGGGAGGGCGGCGATCGCGTTGTCGTCGATGATCCGCATAACGTCATCGATCGCGAGAGCGATGCGCAGCGGCAGCGAACGCTCATCTGGTGGGACGAGACGATGAGCACTCGGCTCAATGACCCGAAGACCGGCGCGAAGGTGATCGTCATGCAGCGCATTCACGAAAAAGACCTGAGCGGCCACGTGCTCGAGCAGGGCAGCTACGTGCATCTGTGCCTGCCTGCCGAATTTGAGCCGACGCGAAAGTGCATCACGCTGCTCGGCGAAGATTGGCGCACGAAGGAAGGAGCGTTGCTCTGGCCCGAGCGCGTCGGCCGGCGGCAGATCGCGAAGCTCAAGAAAGCGCTGGGGGCGATCGGCTTCGCCGGGCAGTTTCAGCAGCGGCCGGCGCCCGCCTCTGGCGCGGTGTTTCAGGCGGGATGGTTTCGGTATTTTGTCGTTGTTGATGTTTCGGAGGATGCCGCGGCGGGAAATCCGAAATCCGAATCCCCGAAACCCGAATCAATGACGAATGACGAGGGGCGAAATCCGAAATCCGAATCCCCGAAGTCCGAATCAATGACGAATGACGAGGCGGGAAGTCCGAAATCCGAATCCCCGAAGTCCGAATCAATGACGAATGCCCGAATGACGAATGCCCGAATTGAGCGGCTCGGTCAATCCGAGCATTCGTCATTTGGTCATTCGGAATTCGACATTGATTCGGATTTCGGATTTCGGACTTCGGAATTCAGGCCGTCGCATTACAAGCTGATTCGCGACGACAAAGAGGAATTCATTGACGCGGCGGCCTGTCGTCGCTTCGCAACCATGGATCCGGCCGGCAGCGACGGCACGGGCAATGCCGACGCCTGCTACACCGTCATTCAGGTCTGGGACCTGACGCCCAAAGGCGACATGCTTTTGATTCATCAATATCGCCAGCAGGTGCAGGCCCCGGATGCCGCGGCGGCGGCGATTCGGATCAGCCGCGAGTTTGATTGCGAGTTCATCGGCATCGAAAAGGACGGCCTTGGGCTGGGCATCGTGCAAACAGTCAAACGCAGCGGCGTCACCGTCCGCCCCATCAAAGCCCACGGCTGCAAAGAGGCGCGAGCGCAGATCGCCCAAATCAGAATGCACAACGGCCAGATCTATTTCCCGCGCGGCGCGCCGTTTTTGCACGATCTGGAGACGGAGTTACTGCAATTCCCACAATCGCAATATCTGGATCAGGCGGATGCGCTAAATCATGCGGCCATACTTGTATCCCGGCTGGCGGGCATTGCGCGAGTCGAGGAAGTTGCTGGTTGATGGTTTGTCATTGGTCATTGGTCATTTGTCATTGGTCATTCGCCATCTCGAGGATTCACGTCGTCTGCCCAATGACCGCTGACCAATAGCAAATGACAAATGACAAATGACAAATGACAAATAACCAATGACGAGCAACCAATAGCGCGCCTTCATCACAATCACCTTCCCCAACGAAAGCATTCCATGTTCGATCCGATCTACAGCCTTCCCCTGGCATTGCTTCCCGATGGCACTTACACGAAAGCGCCGCTCGCGGGCACGGGCGTGCTTGATCCGCTGCCTTTGGGCGCCGCTTACAGCGATGCATTTCGCAAGAATCGTGCACCTTCTTCGCGCGAGCTGGTGCAGCAGCTTGTGGGCACCGCGTACGCTTGTGCCGTCCTCAATGCCGATCTGCTGGCTTCGACGAAGTTGCGGCTGTTTCTGCGGACGCGGAAGGGCGAGAGCCGCGGGAAGGCGTATCTGCGAACCGTGCCGATCTCGCGTAAGACGGCGATCTGGCTGCGGGAAAATCCAGCGGCGGCTCATATCGTCGCGGGAGAATCGGTTGTCGAAGAGGTCACTTCGCATCCGCTTTTGGATCTGCTGCGGCGGCCGAATCCTGATCCGGACCAGGGCGGGTTGTGCGGGTTTGATCTGCGATGGATGACACAGCTTTATCTGGAATCGGTCGGCCGCGCGTATTGGCTGATTGAGCGCGATGGCCTGGGCGTGCCGCGGCAGCTTTGGCTTTTGCGGCCGCATCTTGTGCGCGAAGTTCCGGATTTCACCGGGCAGCGCACGATCGATCATTACGAATACGGCGGCAGCCGCGGCGCTTGCTACGAACCTTGCGATGTCATCAGATTCCATCATCCCGATCCGAATAACCCATATGTAGGCGGCTATTCGCCGCTGGCGGCGGCGATCGAGAAGATCCGCATCAGCCGCAAGGAAGAGGCGCATCTGGATGCGATGCTCGACAACATGGGCCGTCCGGACGCCGTCTGGAGCCCCAAGGGCGACAGCGAAGGCGGCGGCATCGGCGCCGCCGAGGCGCAGCGGGTCCGCAGCGCCTTCCGCCAGGCGTTCGCGATGTCCGGCCGCGGCGGGTTGCTCGTAAGCGAAACGCCCGGCACGCTTCAGCCGCTGCAATGGTCGCCGCAGGATATCGTCGAGATCGAGCGGGCGAGGGCGATCAAGACCGACATCTGCAACGTCTTCGGCGTCCCCGATGCAAAGCTCGAGCGCAACGCCGCGAATCTGGCGGCCGCGCGAACTGCGGATTACGCACATGCGAAAGACGCCGGCCTTCCCAGATGTTTCCGCAACGAAGAAACGCTCAACGCGCGGCTGGTGCCGCTCTTCGACGACAGCGGGCGGCTGTTCATCGCGTATGACAATCCGGTTCGCGAGGATGAAGTGTTTGCGCTGGAGCAGATCAAGGCAGCCGCGCAAAGCGGCGCGGTGACGCGAAATGAATTGCGTGCGTCGGCGGGATTGGATCCGATGCCGTGGGGCGATCTGCCGCTGGTGCCGGACAATATGGTGAGCGTGGACGCGGCGGGAGAGCCGCGGGGACCACTGAAAAATGAAAGGTGAAAAATGAAAAATGGGAGCGACGCCATGTAGGGTGGGTGTACTCGCCCACCATTCGCCGCTCGTGGTGGGCGAGTACACCCACCCGACAGAACCAGGTCGCGCTCAGAACCCTCTCCCCTGTACTCAGGGGAGAGGGCCGGGTGAGGGGACGAA
>DATBDZ010000144.1:0-19121 GCA_036276235.1 Humisphaera sp.
CGTTAGCGCTAGCGCATCGGATCGCGGAGTATCTCGGCGTTTTGCCTCGCGATGTTTCGGCTAGTCGAGCTGGCTGATTGGACGACCGACGCTGCAAAACCGGAGGAGCATTTTAATGTCATTTTCTAGCCCCAAGTACAAAATCACGCGCGGCACCAAAGGCTGGCAGAAGCGAATCCGCGGTCAAGTTGAATGGATTGCCAGTTTCAAGGAAGCCCCGACGCCGGCGGACGTAGATCGGATTTACGAGGAACGTCTGGCGTTGCCGGATGGCGATCCCCGCAAGATTCGATTGAGCAAGCCGAAACAGGGCGTCAATTACGAACTGGAGGCGGTCGCAAAATTCCTCGAGCGCACGCTGGCCCGGATCGATGCGCTGGAGACGAAGGTCATGGAGCTACAGAAAGACGTGCGGGATGTGCAGCGCGTGAAGTGGGATCGATGATTTCGGCGACCGATGTCAGCGAGCGGGCAGAGGCATCGTAGCAAAAATATGTTAACTTGGGTCCTTCCCGGACCCGCTCCCGCCCGCCGTTAGTTTTATGTCGCCGTTCCTGCGAAATCTCAAAAAATTAATTCAGGTCCGCAGGTCCGCACGAATCGAGAAAAACTATGATCTCAAGTCGCAGACAACTGGCCGTCGCGATCGGTCGTGACGAGAAATCGATCCGCAAGTGGCTGGCCGACGATCGCTGGCCCTTCTCGCGCACCGGCCCTTGGGATCAATCCCTCCTCCCCAAAATCCTCGCCTGGGCGACTTCCACGCTCGCGCCAAACCCCGCCGCCGAAGCTCCCACGCCGCACTCCACTGAACTTACTCCGGAACGCCAACTCAAAGTCGCCATCGGTTTCGAGAAGCTCCAGGCCCTCAAATCCGCCAACGAAGCCCGCCGCGGCGAGGTCCATTCTGTCGCCGAGTGCCATCGGCAGCAGCTCCGCCGCATCACCGAAACAAGGGACCGCTTCATCCTGCTGCCTGATACGCTGCCGTGCGACAACGACCTTAAGGAAATCATCCGCGCTCGCATCATCGAATTGCTCCGCTGGCTCGCCGGCGATCTGCCAATCCCCGCATGGGCAAATCCCGAGCTGCGGAAGCCGGCGACAGTTAAACGCCGTCGCCGTCGAAAGGGCAAATGAAGCTCGATGCCGATCCGGCCGTCAACGCGCTGCGCCGCTCCTGCAGCCGCTGTGGCGATCGTTATCCACGCTTCTACTTTTCGAGTTGCGGGCAATGCTGGGATTGCTTCGACCCTCCCCGCCAGCGCCTCGACGAACCGCGCGGCGACGGCAAACCCGTGCGGAAAGAGCGGGCGGAATGTGCGATCTTCACTGAATTCGAGCAACACTATGAAGCGTTTCGCCGTACGCTTTCGGATCGGCAAAGCGACGTGTTCACCAAGCTGTATGGTGAACAAAAAACACAATCAGCGATCGCAGAGGCGTTGGGCATTTCTCAGGCGCGTGTCGGCCAGATCATCGACAGCATCCGCAAGCGGCTCAAGCTCGCATGCCTGCGCGAGTTGCCATACCCATACGATCGGCGCGACGACCCCTTATAACTTTTTCCGTGGGGCCAGGACTGATGCTACAGTCATTCCAGACAAATCGGCCGCGATAACCGCTCGCCTCCCCAGGCCACGCCCGCGATCGCCACAGATCGATTCATCCGAGGGAAGATCATCCACAAGGAATCCGCATGCCTCCCGATCCAGTTGCAGAGGTTCAGAAGCAATTACACCAGCTCCAGGCGGCTGGCCTAACAAAGTTTGCCGCCCTCGAATCGATATTTGAGAAGGACCCTGCCCTGCGCGCCGCCTACCAGCGTAAGGTCCGCTCCGATCCGAAGGCGCTGGACGATGCGATCAAAAGTGAGCTCGCGCGCCGAGTCGCGGCGGAAATGTCCCTGAACCCCGCGCTATCGAGGTTCGACGCGGTTTTTAACTGTCTGCGGCGGGATCCGGAAATGAAAGCCAGATTCATCGAAGCATCAAACCGCCCGACGGCGGCGACGTCGGCGGCTGCCGCGCCGATGTCATTGCGAGACGCCCGCCTGGTCGATGAACAGGTCCGCTCAAAAGCCGAGGCATTGAAAGCGTCGCGCGGTTGGCCCCACGAAAAAGCGGTCGTGGCCGTTTTTGCCAGCGATGAAGAATTGCATCAACTCTTCCTCGAGGCCCACAAGCAGCACCCTGCGGCGCTCCGCCGTCGATGACGGGAAGTACTCAGGGGAGAGGCAGGGTGAGGGGAACATTCAGGAAGGATTCAAATGTCACTTATCGAAAAAGTCCGAAGCAACGCCGTCGATCGCGAGCTGGAAATCCGCAAGAGCTACGTCCGCACGATCGCGGAGCACGCGGCCGGCCGGATCCCGGAAAGCGATGCCGCGCGGGACATCGCAAGCATGGCGGCCAATCTGCCGGGCCACGATGCCGATCGCATCGACGGCGAAGTTCAAGTTGCAAAGGAACTCTGGGATTTGATCGGTCAGGTTGCCGCCACCGCTGGCTATGAGACAGAGCACGCCGCTGTAGTGAAGAGTTGGGGCGAGCGCGATAAAGCCCTCAAGACTCAGCTCAAGGAAATCGAAGGTCTCATCGACGAAAATTGGATGAAGAAGAACAACAGCCAGGGGCGAGCCTCCGACATCAACCGCAAGCGCGGCCGGCTCAGATTTTTGCTACAGAACAACCGGGAGATTTTTGACGCCGTTGCCGCGATCCTCGAGCCGTCCCTCGTTTCGATCGCTCAGCAGCTCGTCACCCCGCGCGTTTGCCCGCCGCCTGCTGAGGCACCCTACGTATCACGCGAGGAGCGAATTTCGCAAGAGAACCCCTCATGGTCCGAGGCTCAGGTTCGGGAAAACCTCCGCAATGGCCATCGCCCGCACGTCCCGATCATCGAGCCGACACCGCAGCCGCGCACTCCGGAGCCCACCCCAGAAGCGCTGGAGGAAGAGCCGGCCCCGATCGACCCGCCGGTTCTGGCGCCAGAACCCGTGGCGGCAGAACGTGAAACAAGCAAACGCCGGAGTCGGCAGAAATAGCGCTTGGTAGCGTGGGGTGTTGGCGACGGCAGGGCATGCCGTCGCCAGCCTTTGCAGCAACGCTGACGATGCAAAGCAGTTTCGATCACGGAACTGTTTAAGGCGCGTCGACGTCAGCGGGCCGGTGTCAGAACCGGTTGCCTGAGCCGGGCGCATGCACGTGATGCGCCCGGCTTTTTTATCGGGAAGGTTTTTCAGGAGCTTCAAATGCCACGAATTGTCCGATACGCCCCGACGATCATCTCCGTCCCACCCGGCGACGGCTGGACCACGCTCATTGACGACTCGACCGCCAGCACCGCGATCAACACTTTATCCGTTCGGGTAGACGCGCCCGCCGACGCCATGGTTGACCTGCAATTGCAGGGGAATTGGTTCTCCGGCGAAGCCCTCATGGTGGCGCGGGACCGTGACGGCCTCCTGCAAAGCCTGATGGCTCACAGCGAACCACCGGGCAGTGTCATGGCCAAGATTTATGCGCTGCCGATTCGGCCCGGATGCTTCGCCCTGTTCGGCATCACGGAGCTGTGGCTGTTTCGCTACGTCCTTCAGGCCCGCCTCCTTCCCGTGCGTCAGGGAGATACCCTCGTCGGATCACGCAACGTTTCAGTGCAGGGCGCCGCCGTTCTCAACCAAGTCTTTTGAGCCAAAGGCGAAAAATGATCACCGACCTCGAATTCACACAAGACCGCCCCGGCTATGTGGCGCTGCGCTTCGCGTCCGATCTGAGCGGCGCCACGTTCTACGTCTATCGCGACGGCCAGCTCCTGCGCACCACCACCGCCAACCATTTCTCCTGTCGCATTGATCCGGACACGGCCCCTGTATTCGAAGTGTTCGACGATCCGAGCACCGCCCCGGCCGCGCTCCCCCGCTCGCTCCTGCTCTTCTGGTACCGCAGCGACGCCACCGATTACTACCGGATCGATCAATACGACGGCTCCGCGTGGAACTTTGTCACCCGGATCCCAGACGACGGCCGCAGCACTTATCTGTGGACTTCACCCAATCAGCCCGATGGCCAGGTGGCTCAGTTTCGCATCGTCCCTGTCGGCACCAACGGCAACGAAGGCACGCCAACCACGATCGCACGCCTCATCGTTGCGCATCCGCTGCCGCCTCAAGTTTCCTACAGCTACGACGCGGGAACGGGGAAAGTCACGATCGGTTGAATCCAATGCTCCGAATCACCCGACAAGGTCCCGACGTTGCCGACGCTTCGAAGCGCATGATCGACGCTGCCATCAAAGAGGCGGCGACGGCGACGATCGAACATTGGCATGAACACTTCATGCCTTTGCATTTCAACGAGCAAAGTTATGAGCGCTACGGCTACCAACTCCGCAAGGGACAAGACGAGCCGAACCTCGTCTACAGCGACGGCGGACGCGCGGTCCGCATGGGTAAGCACGGGCGGCTGATCAACAACCCGAAATATTTTTGGGCCAAATGGCGTCGGATGAAGACGAAAGACGCACTCGTCTACACCGGCGAATCGAAGCGCCGCGCCGAGCAATCGATCAAACTGTCATCCCAAAAACGCGGCGACGGCAGCATCCGCGCTTCGGGTGTGCTTGACTTACCGCGCTACTTTTACCAACAAAATAAATCCGTCGGCGCTCCCGACAAGGTGGACGAGCTGCTCCGCACCACGCGCGCCGAGGATCAGGAGCTGGGCGCGTTCTACGAACGTGCCGTCAGCCGGGCGCTGTCGTCGGCGTCCGCTCCCTCATCTTCAACGCTTCGCATCGCTTAACCCGGAAGGAAACCCAATGGCCAAGCCGCTGCTCTATTTTCTGGTCGATCATCCCAAACAGATCGTGACTGCAAACGATGCCATTGATTGGGGTTTGGGCCACGTGTGTACGCCACGCTCCGCCGTCGAATGCACCCGCGATTCCAACGGCCCTGGCGGGCATGGCGGCGTAACAACCTCCATCGATTTTTCCGGCGGCAGATACAGGCCTGAAAAACAAACTTGGATCGCCGGCCCGGATGGCAAATGGTGGGTGGGCTACATCAACGACGAGCGCCCCGGCCCCGATGAGCTGGCGCGAAAGAAGATGTACCCCGGCCACGCCGTGGAGCTGCTCGACGGCAATGAATGGATCATCCCCACCGCCCTCGCCCTGGTCCCCACCGTCCAGATCACGCTGCCGGCGATCTACGGAATGCAGGACGGGCGCATCGTCAGCAAGATTCACCCGCGCTATCGCCGACTTTGTGAGCGGGCGTTTGACGCCTGGCTGGAATGGACAGGCAGCAAGGAGCCGAGCAAAAACGACGACGAATGGATTGCGCTGGCGATCGACGCGTTGGCGGTGAACTATCGCGTAGGACCAACGGAAGTCGCCGGCCTGCTGAATTTGATCGGCTCGGATGAAGTGCTGGCCATCATCCGCGCGTTGCTCGATATCAACGCAGTGCAGGCTTACACGAGAGAACAACTGGCAGCTTCCCAAAAAAAAACGCCGGAACAGGCAAAAGAATCCCCGTCACCAAAGAGCGATGCCTCTACGAACTCTGGCGTGGCGGCAAGCTCCCCGGCTACCGCCTGACCTTCGCGGGGCTGACTTGGTTTTTAGAGGACGAACATGCCCGGACAAGTGAAATTTCTGGTTGATGTCGATGCCGCCGCCGGCGTGCGCGCGTATCTGGAGCTGCAGGCCGCGGAGAAGAAGGCCGCAAATGAGCTAACGACCATGGCCAAGGAAGCCGTTGCCGTCGAAGCGACGATGGTTTCCTCCGCGCGGGCGGCCGTCAAAGAGTACGAGCTGCTCGGCCAGGCCGTCCGACGCGCCAGCGCTATCCCTCTCCCCCGCACCGCCGGCGGCACCTACATTCCCTCGAGCCGATCCGCCGGCTTTGAAATGTCGGCCCTTCCCTCATCGATCTTGCATCCCGGCGGCGCGTCGATCGCCGGCACGCGCGAATCCTACGAGCTGATGGCCGACGTGAAGGCCCAGCAAGCGCGCATGATGGCCCGCCTGCAAGGCACACCCGGCGACAACGGCGTTTCCCCCTTCGCCGGCGTCGGCATCCTGGGCGGACCGCTGGGGATGGCTGCAGCCGGTGGCGCCCTCGTCGCCGGCGGCGTCGTCAGCGTCATCGACCGCGCGAAAGCCGTCGGCGACACCGCGCTGGAATTTGCCCAACAGATCAAACCCTTGCTCAGCCTTGGCGGAAATCTGGAAAACGCCGGCGCGATCCGAAGCAAAGTGCTGGCCACCAGCAGCGCCTACGGCATCGACCGCGGCGAAGTCGCCGGCGGAAGCTTCATGCTTCAGAGCGCGGCGGCAAATTTCACGCAAGATAAACGCGATCAGATCCTCGCCACGTCATTGAAGCTCAGTGAGCTGACGGGCGGAAATTTGCAGACCAACCTTGTCGCCGTCACGAAGCTCATGCAGACGTACGGCAACGAAATGGGTACGGCGGAGAAGGCCGCCAGCAAGCTGCTCTTCACCGAGGATCGGGCGGCGATCACGATGGATGAGCTGTCGTCATTGCTTCCCGACGTGCTGCCGGCGGCCAAGCTCGTCGGCGTCGGCTTCGATGAGATCTCCGCGGCAGTGCAAACCAGCACGCAAGTAATGGGGAAAAATGAGAAAACTTTAACCGGCCTGCGCAACATGTTCCTGAAGCTGGGCGAGGCCCAGCGCGAAGGACTCACGCACGCCGGCCCGTTCATCGCGCAGCTTGAGGAGCTGAGCAAAGTCGATCCGATGTTGTTGCAGAAGGTGTTTGGTGAACGGGAAATCGGCGTAGTCGCCGCCCTCACCGGGCACTTGAAAGAAATGCGCGACGCGCTGAAGGACACCGCCAGCATTCCGGACAATCTCATCGGGCAGAAGATCGGCAAACAGTGGCTCGACGCCGGCAGCCGCGGCACCAACGTTCTGGCCAGCATGCGCACCGGGAACAGCAACGCGCTGAACATTCCCACGAATCAGGGCCAGCTCGACACCGCCACCAATTATGAAATCGCGCTGGCGGGCAATCGCCGGCGCATGCCCTGGCTGACGCCCGAACTTGTGCTCAAAGGCCTCACGTACGGCGACGTGGCATTCAACGCGTTCAACCGCGGAGTGCTCGGCAACGCGGGGAACACGACGTTTAAGGCCGGCTTGCGCGATCAGATCAACACCGCCCGCCAAGGGGGCAATCAGGATCTGGCCGGCTACATGCAGCTCCACTATGGCAAGGATCTGGGCACTGAGTACACCGACGCCAAGGGCAAGAAGATCACCACGACCGACGCCGACGCCACGGATTTTCTGCGCCTGCGCTCCGAAGGGTTCGGGCTGAACGTCAAGGAATTTCTCCAATACAAAACGGCCAACTCCCTGAGCAATGCCGGCGGCGCTCACTATCTCGTCAGCCACAACCGAAAAGAGTTCGACGCGCTCCGCGGGCAGTACAACCTGAACGAATCCAGCTACGTGAACTGGAAGGATCAGGAATCGCGCGACGCCGCCGGCGCGTGGCGATCGCTCGCAGGCTCTGCGCTCAACCCCGAGGCCAAAGCCGCCGCTCTTGCCCAGGCGCAATCGATCGCGTCCGGCGGCACCAGCGGAGGCGGGAACATGGGTGCCGCGGCCGCAAGCATCCAAGCCGCCGGCGTCACGATGCAGAAATCCGCCGCTTCGATCAGCGCCTCCGTCCAACGCCTCATCGACAATGACGCCAAGAATCGCGGCGGCAGAAATCCGGCAACGAACTAGGAAACGCCATGCCCGCTGTACAACCCGAGCTATCTGGATTCGCCCGCCCCGCGCAAAGCAACAGCCGCCGGCCGACGCACTCCGTTGAAATCAAAAAGGAATGGGACGGCGACTGGCAGCCCATGCCCTACCTCGAATGCATCGAATGCATCGACTGCGCAGCCCCCGGCCGCCCCAAGGCCACCTTCCGGTGGGTGTACGGCGTGATCAAGCGCGAGGATCAGACCGAGATTGGCACCTTCAACCCGCGCGACTACCTGCTGGATCAATTCGTCCGCGTGCGCGTGCAGGCCCAGGCCACCGAAGAAGGCGACTTCGACAACACCCCATTCACTGTCTGGGTGGGATTTATCGCCGACATCGGCACCGCCAGCATCGGAGCCGGGCCCGGCTCATCTGTAGATGATAGCGAGACGGCAGACACCGGCGATCAGCTCTTGATCGCCTACGGCCTGGTTCACTTGCTCGACAAAATCCCGATCAGCGGCGCGTACGCCAAGGGGCCGGACTTTCAGATGGATGCGGATTCGGATCCCGGTTACTTCCAAATCGACAAGTCGCTGACGTTCAACGAGCACCTCATCGTCGGACTTTCGGACATTGGCAATCGATCGATCGATAAAGTGACGCGCGCCAATGACGTGGATGCAGAGAGCGACAACCCGCCGATGGCTTACGTCTTCGCCGACGATGGCGACTGGCCCGCCGCGCGGCCGATCTGGTCGGTGCGCGATATCGTCGATTATCTGCTGACCTTCCACGCGCCCGACAGCATTCAATGGTCGGTGAGCACACCCGATCCGGATCCGCTGGATGCGATTAAGCTGCCGCGCGTAGATCTATCCCGCCTCAGCATCTTCGCCGCGCTCAATGAGCTGATCGATCGCCGGCGGGGACTGGGCTGGAGCCTGATCGTTCACGATGCCGACGAGGACAGCGAGACGGGCGCGGACACCGTGGAGCTGCAGGTCTTCACTCTCATCGATGTCGATGTCGCATTTGAAGACGGCCTGCTCCCGGCGAACACGCCAACGGACCTCGATATCGGCGGGCTGTATCACCTGGTGCGTGCCGTGCGATTCGACAGGGACACGATCACCCGCGTCGGCAAAATCCGCGTCATTGGTGAGCCGATCGTTGCCTGTTTCACGGTGTCATTTGCCGACGGCACGCTGGAGGCGGTTTGGAAGGCGGACGAAGAAGAGGATTATGAAAGCGTCGCCGGGCCCGACGCGCACGCGATCGATCAGGGCCGGCTGGCGGACAAGTTTGAACATGTCTACTTGAGCTACCGCATCCGCCCCGGCTGGAACTGGAATGCCGGCGACGGCGAAAACGGAACCCAGCGCAACGCCAACCCCGGCATCAAACTCGACGGCACGCTGGACCTGCCCGGCGAAGGCGCCCAGGAAGCAACCGATCAGGACCCGTCGGCGCCGCCGATCCGCGATTGGGGCCATACGCTGCTGCGATCGATACCGTTGTTCAAGGATGAAACCCGCCTCGACGGCGAGCCGGAATTCCGCGAGCCGATCGTCTTCATCAAAGAGAAGAAGAAGGACAGCTCAGGCGCGATGCAAACCCGCTGGCGGCCGATCCACAAGGTTGTGGATCCCGCCGACGTTGCGGGGCACGTGCGGCTGTTGGATCGGGAATTCGGTTTCAAAATCGAAATGTCCCCCAACCACCTGATGGGCAAGGGGCATTTCGACGGCCAGTCAGAGACACAACCGAAATACGATTACATGGATATCGTGGCCACCGTCGCCGCGCGCACCGACACACGGCTAGCGGTCGAGGTGGACGTCGCCGGCGTCACCGGCCCGGCTGCCAGTCGCGTCAAGGAGATTCACGTCGGGGATGCAGAAATGTGGTACGTTTTGCCTAACGCCGTTTTAGACGTGAACCCCGCCAACCTCGCCCCGATCCGCGCGACGCCCATTCCGCCGCAACCCAACTATTTTGGCCAAGGCCTGCTCGCGCGGGATGACTCCAAGCGCCTCCGCCAGATCGCAGCGACGGCCAAGGCCTGGTACGGGCGCATTCACTCCTGCCTCAGCCTCGAGCTGGCGGACGTAATCCAGTGGCCAATCGGCGCGATGGTCGGGAAAGCCACCGACGGCCCTACCTCGCGCGACGTGAACAGCCCGGTGACCGAAGTGACGTGGCGCCTTGATGAAGCGACAACCACGGTCAGAACAGGGTTCGGGGAATTGGATTTCGTGTGGTCCCACCGCCACACCCGCGCGCTCACCTGAGGTACTCCGATGGCATTCGCATCACTCGCACTCGACGGCGACACCGTCTATTTCTTCACGCTCAAAGGCCAGCAGGAATCCCCCGCGATCGTGGTTGAGGATGTCAGCCGCCCCGGCGTCGATGGCGTTGCCATCCGGCAGCGGGAGTTCCGGGCCGAACCTTTCGACATGGTTGGCATGCTCGATTATCCGGACATGACCACCGCGCTGGCCGACTACGAACTGCTGCGCAGCTTCCGCGGCTGCCTGGTCACGCTGGTTGACGACTACGGCGTCACCACCAACAACGTCGTGGTGCACGAGGTCACGCGCGAGAGCCTCCGCCCCGTCGTCACCTCCACCGGCGGCGTCTCCCCCACAACCACCCGCGGCGGCACCCCCGGCCCGGCAAAGGTCTTCATGACGGTGAGATTGAAGCTTCAACAAACCGGGACGGGGTGAGCCGTTGTATAATCGAACGAGTGCCGTCGCGGATGCACAACGTCACCCTCCCCGAGCGTTACGACGACTTGCTTAGCGCGCGGATGAAAGAGCGCGGCGTCAACCGCTCCGAAGCCCTCCGCCAGTACATCGACGAAGCCACCGCCAAGGGCGGCAGCTACAAGTCAAAAGTGATTCGCGAGCAACTACGGATCATCCGCTCCGGCTACTCGACCCTGCCCAGCTTCGTCGGCAGCGCCATCCAAGCCGCGATATCAACAATTGAGGAGCTGGCGTAGCTGGCGGATCGTCGCTGTTGTTCCGACACCGCAAACATCGCCAGCGAAGCAGGCCAGATCATTTGTCGGTCTGTTTTGACGGCGGCTCGGATGAAATCAGCCGGTCGATCAGCTCGCGATTGTCAGGGCATGCCGCCCGCAACTCCCTCACCTTTGCCAAGAATCGGGAAATCCGCCGGTTCACCGTCTCGCGCGTCGCGCCCTGCACTTCGGCTATTTCGTGATCCTTCAACCCCTGAAATCGACGCAACAGGAACGCCGCCCGCTCCTCTTCTGAAATGTTCAGGAAGGGCGGCATCGGCCAGTAGTTTGGCAGTTTGTCGTTCACACTTCCGTGGCCCTTAGCTCCCCGATGCGGATGATGGCTTGCGCCGACGGCGAAGGCGCATATTGGTAGAAATTCGCCTCACCCACGCTCATTCGGTCCAGAGCGTCTTCCACGTCGACCGCCTGGGGCGGCGTCCACCGGCGCCGGGCCAGCCCGTCGCCGACGGGCGTCTGAGCATCCGACAACACCAGCCGCACACCGTGCCGATGCGATTCGTTCCAGGTCATCAGAACATCGTGCTTCCCCAGCTCCAGCCCAGGCGGCAATTCCCCGTCGCCATTCCACCACTCCTCCGCCCAGGCCGGCGCTGCCAGCCGGCTCTTCACCCGATCGCGCGGCTTCTCGATCGCCCGCGCCAGATCCCGGCACACCTTCGCGCCCAGTGCCGCAATCCCCTCCGCACTCCTCAACCACTGCACGCGCTCCGCGGCTGACTTGCCCCGAATCTCCTCCCGCCATTTGCGCAGGGAGAACCCAGCGGACAACTCACGTCTCGACATCCAACCCGCCTTGTGAGCAACTACCCGAACGCCCGGCGGGCCAACGCCCGCCACCAGATCAAAGGGACGTGAATTGTACGGCGGGATAACCGCCCCGCGTTCGATTTGCCGCGTCGAGTACTCCGGGCGTGCGACCGCACGTCCAACCGCGATCGCCGCCGAAATGATTTGACATTTCGTGCGTCGGTCCGCTATCTTCGCGCTCGCTGATCGTCGCATTCCACAATCAAACGGCCGAACTGCGCCGCCTCCCGTGAGACGTCTTCGCGACGATCAGCACTCGCGCGGAGGCGGCGCTTTTGATGATCCGATGCTCATCGCGCATTACTCAATCCGCACGTCGGAAGGCCGCCCAGGTCTTCAGACTTCTTCAGACTTCCTTCATGCGCGGGGCACTTTTCCCCGCAATTTGCGGCCTCGATTGAGCGCGCTCATTTCGCCCCCGAAAACTCACAAAAACAGCAGCCTTTCACGCGGTTTATCGAGACTTTTGAGGATGGCCCCGCGATGTTTCGGGACCAAGAGGTCGCAGGTTCAAATCCTGTCACCCCGATTGCCGCCAGTCCTGCTGGGAGCCGGAGTTCATCACTCCGGCTTTTTTCGTGGGCGTGACCGACTTGATGTGTGTGGCAGTTTTTTGTGGCAGTTATGGCAACATTTGCCGACCGCTAATGGCGGTTTGACCACCTTCAGTTCCGACACAAATTACAAGGTTCCAATCTCCCCCTCTCCGTTATCCCAACCCATCGTTCGCGCTAAGTTGCGTCAAGCATGCAACTTAGCGTTTTTGTTGCGAGCTATCGCTTCCTGTGGTGCACAAGTGGTGCACGGTCTGTGCACAGGAGTGATTTATGGCAACACGGAGTACGGCCAAACGTTTTCGGGTAGGGCGCATCTCGATCTATGAGCACCACGGTTCTTGGTGGCTCTACCACCGGCACAATGGACAACCGGCTCGTCGTCTCGTGGGTACGAGCCGGGCGCTGGCCGAGTGCGAGGCCTTTCTGTTCCACCATGAGAATGTGCTGCGATCCAGCCTGGGAACCATCTCGCGATATCGCGCCGCCACCGGGTATTTCGAAAAGTTTCTTGACGATCGGCGGCTGACCGTGAGGCAGTTCATTGACGAGTTTCTTTCTGACATTCGGCAAAGGCGCGGCCTCATTCACACGCGACGTAATCGGCGAGCGACTTCAGCGAGATCCGCTTGCGCCGTTCGCCTTGCCAAGGCAGCCGCGCACTGAATTGGTTAGGGAAATGGACGTTGGAGCGCTCGGCAATGGACATACCTATCTAAGTCTATTCATTGCGCAGGCGAACGCTATCATTCCGACCTCCGCTCACCGCGTGGGCACTTCTGTGAATCGCGATCCGTTCAGCGGGCCGTGTACACGAGATTTACTCGCGGGCTTCAGCTTGCCTTAGCAAACTTGGTTATCCTTCGGCGAAACGATCATTGGTTGGTTGGTGCGATCGGCATGGAAACGGTCAATGGAGTGTGGCTCAATGCAGGCTGCTGACGCAATGAGTAGTGAAGCCGTCGCACGCGAACCGCTCTTCGCGCACGATAACCACCTTCCCTGGGTCGTGCTGCACGTAAAATCGCGTCAGGAAAAGGCGCTCAGCCGAGATCTTGAAGGGCTGGGAATATCGCACTTCCTTCCCATCATGCGGGACAAGCGTCGGCACGGAAGTCAAAAGGCAATTGTCGAAGTTCCCGTATTCCCCGGCTACGTGTTTGTGCGCGGGACGGCCGACGAGGCCTATCGCGCCGATCGAACGCGCCGCGTGGCCCGGCTCATTCGCGTGGTAGATCAGCGAAGACTTGATGACGAACTATGGAATCTTCGCCTGGCACTGCGCGAGGGCGCCGCACTGACGATCCACCCCAAGCTGGCAAGCGGCATTCGGGTCGCCATCATCGCGGGTGCGTTTGAAGGGCTTCAGGGCATGGTTCAGGATCATCAGTCACTGGATCGAGTGATTCTGGAGGTGCATATTCTCGGGCGCTTCGTCAGCTTGAATGTTGACGCGTGCGACGTTGTGCCTCTTGAATGATTCCGATGGCCGCGGCCTGTTTCGGCGTGGCTGAGTACACAGTTTGAACAATCGGAGCGCATTTTTTGCGTTCCGAGGATTCAGGTCAGGATTCGTCGCCGCGCCGAAAAAGGGCACATTGGCGACAGGGACGGAGTCCGCGCACATTTCTCCAATGCGGACGCAGCTGGCTGTCTGCCACTTTCGCTCAGCGTCTTTACTTCATTACTCAATTCAACCGGACGACTTGGTAGTGCTTACAGGCACTCCGCTCGGCAATCGCCGGAGGCGATCATGATGATAAGAGGAACAAATCATGGCGTAGTAAACATCGGCGGCGTGGGGTTCAACCTCATCAACACCGTTGATGTTCCACGGATTATCGCAAATTGGAAGGAAACCAAAAGGCGAGGATGCATCAACCTTGTTAATCCCCATGCCGTCATGTTGTGCCGCCGTGATGGACGCATGCGTGAGGCGACCGAGATGGCAGACTTAAACCTTGCAGATGGCGTGGGAATCATCGTCGGTGCATGGATGCTCGGCCGGGGCCGCCGCCATCGCGTCACGGGGCCCAACCTCATGCTCCATCTTTGCGCCGCCGGCCGCGAGCTGGGACTGCGACACTACTTTTATGGCGGGCGCGAGGGAGTAGCAGAAAAACTTGCCCTGCGAATGTCAGAACGATTTCCGGGGATGCAGGTTGCCGGAACGTATTGCCCGCCGTTTCGGCCGCTCGACGCAGCCGAGACCGGCGAGATCGCAGCGCGCATCAACGCAACGGCACCGGATGTCATCTGGGTGGGCTTGGGCGCGCCAAAGCAGGAAAAGTGGATGGCCGACCACATCCACAGGTTCAACGCATCGGCCCTGATTGGCGTCGGCGCCGCTTTCGACTTCCATAGCGGCAACATCCCCTGGGCACCGCAATGGATTCGTGCCATTGGATGTGAGTGGGCGTATCGGCTCATGATCGAGCCGCGCCGCATGTGGAGACGAAATCTGGATAGCCCGCTCTTTCTTGGATGCGTCGCCCTCCAGGCCGCAGGTCTTGCTGGCGCGCGGCTTTGGCGCTCAGTTGCACCTGCGTTAGCGTGGGCCTTCTCCGATGATCAATCGCACGGCGGCGGTGGAAACGGCGCAGCGCATGCGGGTGGAGACTCCTTCAATCGAGGTGCAATCGAAACGTCGCCTGGTCTGCAACCCGGCGAGGCGGCTTAACTGATAATTTATAGATAAAATATGGATAATTAGCGAAATATGAACGTGTTTGCGAGTATGGAAAGTCTGCACTTGTGGAAGAATCCCGTGTGATAACTATTGTGGAATCGTCACCACGTCGTTATTGTCTGAACCCGCTTGTCGCCGTAACAACCGCGTCACATCTCAAGTGTTTGACGCCGGCGATCGATGCGGGAACGGGATCGGAAAATGCGCAAATCAACGGTGTACCGCTGTTGGGCGGCGGCACTCATTGCAAGCTTTTGTTCGGCAACCGTCACCAATGCGGGGAGCGTCGTTCAATCTCGCATTATGACTGTCCATTCATCGCCGATTTCCACCGGCCTGTCATTTGACCCTTTTGATGACTCAATGGGACAGTTAACAGGCGTCACGATCAGTGGCCAGGTAATGCTCTCGGCGTCCGTGCAGGTGTATAACGCCACTGGCAATTCACAGCGTTTTGACAATGCGATGGCGGCATTTCAACTGACCGTGAGCGAGCCGGACGGTTTGCAAACTGGAGCGCAGATAGCGTCGGTCGCATCCGGGACGGCGGCGCCGGGACTGGGAGTGTTTGGAAAGGTGACCCACAGTCAGGCTTTGCTCTCGATCCACGTTCCTCAGGCATTTTGGTCCAACTACGAAGAGAAGTCCGTGCATAAGGTTTCGATCGGGGTGAACGAGGGACCCGGAACGTTCGGTGGCAGGGCAGTGAGCGGAGTCTTCTTCGGCGGGATTGCAACCGCTGCCGCCTACATCAGGCTTGAATACGACTTCGCTGCTGCCGCAGCTTCGCCGGTCCCGCTTCCCGCGGAAGCAGCGGCGGTTTGTGCAATGGTTGGGTCCTACGTGGCCATCCGCCTGATTGCAGCCCGGCGTCGAATTGTCTGATTTTGTGCCGTAGCCGGTTGGATGTAGAGAGCCCCCCATCCGCGGGGTTGCTGGCGGGTCACCATTAGTAAGCACGGCTTAAGGGAAACCGGGGGAAAGTAAGTCCTCTTCAATCGTTTTCATTTGCATCTCGTTTAGGGACGGGCCCGGGGAAGTCGTAGCCGCGTGTCGCGGCACACCCGGTCTGTTCGCGTGAATCACGCAAGTCTGGCCGCCTATCTGGTGGCGCGGAGGGCTCCGCGCAACTCAAGCGGTTGGGACTCGCGACAAGTACAGGGAGTCAAATATGCGCCTAGTTTCCACAAAGAAGGCACAACGGCCTTCCAGTTCCAGAGTCCGTTCGGCGGCCCTGGCTTCGATCGAAGCCATGGAATCCCGCGTCCTGATGACCGCCGCGCAGTTGGCGGATTGGACGTTTGAAACGAGCCAGCCTGTGACTGCGGGCCCGCTCAGTGCGGAGTCAGCGTTCTATAGCAGCGGAACCACTACTCAGGCGACTGGATCGCACACGGCGAGCACGACTTACTCGACGCCCGCCGGAAACGGTTCATCGCACTCGTTCTCGTCGAACGGCTGGTCGGTTGGGGACTATTACCAGTTCAAAACCAGCGCCAGTGGTTTCCAGGGAATTACGTTCAATTGGGATCAGACCAGCAGCAACACGGGGCCAAGGGATTTCAATCTCCAATACAGCACGGACGGCACAACTTTTACGACATTCGGCTCAACTCACCAGGTTCAGGCAAATGCTTCCCCCAACCCGGTATGGAACGCGACAACCAGCTCGTCACTCTACTCCTCGAGCGTTGATCTCAGTTCGGTTCCCGGCCTGAACAATGCCGCAACCGTCTACTTTCGTTTGGTCGACAACTCTACAACCTCCGCTAATGGCACGACTGTCGCCGCGGCTGGCACCGATCGCGTCGATAATGTCTCAATCGTTGCCAACAACACCACGACCAGTAGCCCCATCATTGGCAGCGTCAGCCCAACAAGCGGCGGCACCCCCGGCGGAACTACGGTCACCATCAACGGTGTTAATCTGACCGGAACGACCGCAGTCAGCTTTGGCGGCACACCGGGAACGAACATCACTAATGTCAGCGATTCGCAGATAACGGTTACCGCTCCTTCGCACGCCGCAGCCCAGGTCGACGTCCTGGTCACCAATGGCAGCGGATCGTCCAGCGCTACCGCCTTTGACAAATACACCTTTACGAACGTCGCTCCAACAGTCACGAACGTCAGCCCCACCTCGGGCCCCGATAGTGGCGGAACGCCGGTTACGATCACCGGTACTTCATTCAGCAGTGCCACGGGTGTGACATTCGGCGGTGTCGCCGCCACCAGCTTTACCATCAATTCTGATACGTCGATCTCCGCCGTCGCACCGGCCGGCACAAACGGCAGCACGGTGGACGTTGTCGTGACCAATGGCATCGGACCTTCAGCCGCGGTTCCCGCAGACCATTTCTCGTACACGCTGACCACGATCGCCGCTGCTGAAGCATTGCCGAGCGGCTCGGTGGTTACCCTCGATAACAATCCGGTGATCACGAAGATCCTGACTGTCGGAGGTGGGAACGTCGTCAACGGCCTCACCTACGGCAGCTGGGCATTCCTGATTAATGACGGGACTGGCTCGCTTGAAGTGTTTAGCACGATTACAAATGGATACACCCCCACGGTGGGCGACGCGCTTTCCATCAGCGGAACGTTTTCGCCTTTCGACCAGATCCCGGAACTTGGCACAATCACCAGCATCTCCGCGATCAGCCATGGTAACACCGCCGGCTCCGATCCCCTGCTGAGAACGATCGCGCAAGTGAAGAACAATCCGCTTCCCTCGGATATTGCCGGCCATCTGGTCGAGCTCGATAACGTGACCATCACCGGCGAAGGATCGAGCTTTGGCAATACCAACTCGCCATCGGGCGCCAAGATCACGGACAGCAGCGGCAACATGACCCTGTTCTATTGGCCGACTTCCTACTCCAGGGCCAACCAGTTCTTCTTCGGGACGCCTGTCCCCACGGGACCGGTCAATCTGTTGGGGATTGTTGACGTCTTCAGCGGCACGCCCGAGTTCATTCCGATCGAAGAGCCGAACACAACGTTCGATAAGTTCTCAATGACCGACAACGCGACGGTGACCGGCGAATTCGATGGGTTCCATTCGATCAATCGGAATTCAAGCGTCATGGTGACGGTGCATCGCGACGAGAGCACCGACAACGGCACGATCCAGTACACCGTAATTCCAGACAGTGCCGCAGCTGGAACTGATTACACGTACAACGGCGGCACCAACGTTACCGGGACGCTCAACTTCCCCGCGGGCACCTCGGATGTATCCTTCACGATCACCACGCTCAACCCCGTTACCAGCGGCGACAAGCTCTTCTCCGTTCAGTTGAGCAACGCAACGTCGGACGGCACCGGCTTCAGCACAAACGTGGTTGGCGCTGTCTCCAGTGGCCCACAAACCATTGTCATCAACGATCCTAATTCGCACCACACGGTCGCTAACAACAGCTTCCAGGAGAACGCGACTGTGCAGGTGACTGGGCCGCGGCACAACAGCGGCTCTCTCCCAGCCAACGATAACGGCATCCTCTTCTTCCAGTCTGAAGCCGACAATGTGGCGAATGATGGCACGCTAAAAACCCCTCCGACCACGTCCGAGTTTGAGTCATATGGTGTACTGACCTACAACGACTGGGACGGAAGTTCCGGCGACGGGTCACACATTCTCACCCATGGCTCAAACACTGTCGGCGCGATCAATGGCGTCGAGATTGAAGGCGTCGGTGCACCACAAAGCTTCGCTGCCGACGGGCAGATGGACGTCTACCTGACGACCGATACCAGCACCGACATCACGTTCAACAATACTTCGCTCACCTACGACAAGACCAGCCTCCCGAACGGCGTTGGCAGTTCCTTTGGCACGAAGTATCTGCTGGGAACGTTCAACTACAGCGCCAGTCAGGCCGGCGGAGTCTTCACGCCGTTTAACCTCAACGTCGCCGGGGCCGACCCAAATGCCCTGACGATCCTCAAGAATGTGCTGAATGGTTCCAGCGCCAGCAGCGCTCAGCCGTTCCGCATCATCGTCGCAAACCACGACGCCCTGGGATCGCTGAGCTGGGAAGGCTCCACTATTGTCAACGGAGTTGACCAATCGCCGATCCTGCGTATCAGCTACAGCGCCCCCTCCTCGCTCCCGGCCTGGCTTGCCCCCGGGAGCGCGGCCACATGGTCGGCCCCGAACCTGACCGTCACCGGCAGCGCCACGATCATCGCCGATCCGGGCGCCGATGAGCCGATCATCACCGCCAGCGGTGCGGCAGCGCAGATCTCTGTTCAGCCGACCAACAGCGATGAGTTCATC
>DATBDZ010000145.1:0-25353 GCA_036276235.1 Humisphaera sp.
CGCCCCGCGCTGCAGCAGCTGGCGTCTGCCGCCATGCGCGAGAACATCACGCTGCTGCACGGTGGCGATGACTGCGAGCATAACACCGCCGTGGCGCTGCACGAGTTTTTGAGCGAGCTGGAAGCGTATTGCGCGGATGACGGCGGTGGGAAGTAGCGGGTCGTGAAGGTCCGCTTCGCCGTTTGGCGCGGGGGCATGGCTTGGTCCACCCAAGCGGATGCGAAAGTTGTTCCATCGATACAGGACCGACGGGCGGTGTCCGTCCTACGACCAGATGTTCATCGTAGGGCGGGCACGGCCCGCCGTCTTTCGCTCTGAAAGCGACGCCGCTGATCCTGATGTCATTACTACGGCCGCGCGACTACCGACCACGGCCGCGCGCACCGGTATGAGAAGCGATCACCGCCTGCTTTTGATCCAGCGCGAGCTTGGCGTCTTTGGCTGTGCTGAACTTGCCTGTCCGCACTTCCTCGGCGGTCTCATTCATTGCCCTGGCCATTGCCGCTATCAGAGTGCTGTTCTGCTTCAACGCGGCGGCATCGGGAATGCCGGAAAAGTCCACTTTCCATGAATTGTTCTCGAGTTTCAGCTTTAAGGGCGGCGACTCCTGCGGGCGAGTCGCAGGGCCCGATGGGGCGGGTTTGTTGCTCGCGGCTTCCTTCGTTGCCACGGTGGCGGTTTCGCCGTCGATCTTCACGATCGCCGCGTCGGTGCGCTTGGCCCAATCATCCATGAGGGAGCCGGGGCTATCGCCGGCAATCATGATTGCTGCTGCCTGGCCGAATCGGGCGGCCGCTGCCGTGCGCAGATTGTTGTTTGCAATGATCAGCGGCGACAATGTATCGATCATCAACGTCGTCGTTTCATCGGACGTCGCATGCCGCTTGGCCTCGGTCGCATCCCCTTTGGAAAGGGCGAGTGCGAAAGCCTTGGCCGCATCCTTGATGTCATTTTCGGTGCTGGCGCCCGCAACCGAGGTGCCCATGAGCAGCGCCAAAAGTGGGATCCATTTTGTTCGTGCGTCCATATCTTCTCCTGTCGCAGGCGTTTATTTCGCCCTGATCAATCCATGCCCCAAGCAGGATAGACCTTGCCAAATTCGCGGCCCATTGGCAAGCCGCCGCGCGCGGCTATAGTTCCATCGTGATGGACGAGAAACAGTTGTTGGCCGATCTCACCGCTCCGCAGCGCGAGGCGGCGATGCACACCGATGGCCCGCTGCTGATCATCGCCGGCGCGGGCAGCGGGAAGACGCGCGTGATCACGCGCCGCGTTGCCTACTTGATCAGCAAGGGCGTATCGCCGCGCTCGATCCTGGCCATCACCTTCACCAACAAGGCGGCGGGGGAGATGAAGAGCCGCGTCAGCAGCGTGCTGGGTCGGCCCTTGCGAGACTTTGGCCAGCTCGATCAGCCCTGGCCGATGATCTGCACGTTTCACTCGCTGTGCCTGCGGATTCTGCGGACGTACGCGACCAAAGTCGGCCTGCCGCCGAATTTCAGCATTTATGATGCATCCGATCAGACGCGGGTCGTGAAGGAGGCGATCGAAGCGCTGGATCTGTCGGCGAACAATTTCACTCCATCGACGATTCACGGCACAATCAGCAACGCCAAAAATCGGTTGATCACCGCCGACGCGTTCGCCCGTGATGCACGGGATTTTTATAACCGCACCGTATCGCGCGTTTTTACTAAATACGATCAGTTGCTGCATAAGAACAATGCGCTCGATTTTGATGATCTGCTTTTGCGGACGGCATTCGCCATGCGCGATCATCCGGAGATGCTGGCGGAATTGCAGGAGCGGTTTCCGTATCTCATGATCGATGAATATCAGGACACCAATCACGCGCAGTATGTGATCGCGCATGCGCTGGCGAAGCGCACCCGCAACATCTGCGTGGTGGGCGATCCGGATCAATCGATCTACGCCTGGCGCGGGGCGGATCTTCGAAACATTCTCGACTTTGAGAAAGACTATCGCGACGCCAAAGTCGTGCGGCTGGACCAGAACTATCGCTCGACGAAAACGATTCTCCACATCGCCTCGACGCTGATCGCCAAAAACGTGCATCGCAAGGAAAAGACGCTCTGGACGGAAAATGTGCAGGGTGAGCCGGCGGAGGTTTATCTCTGCCAGGATGAGCACGACGAGGCGGCGATCATCACCCGACGGCTTCGCGAGCTGCACGAGAAAGCAAATCGCCCATGGAGCCAGATGGCGATTTTTTATCGCATCAACTCGTTGTCGCGCGTGATGGAAGATTCGCTCCGCCGCGCGGGCGTGCCTTATCAGATTGCGCGCGGCGTCGAGTTTTACAACCGTAAGGAAATCAAGGATGTGCTGGCGTATCTGCGTGTCGTCGCCAATCCGAACGACCAGATCAGCCTCGAGCGCATTGCCAACGTCCCGGCGCGCGGGCTGGGAGACGCGGCACTGAAGAAGCTCACGGAATACTCGATTGCGGAAGGCATTTCGCTGCTGTCGGCAATGAACGATGCCGCATCGGCGCCCGGCGTCTCCAGCAAAGCCGCCGGCGGCGGAAAGCAATTCGCGGCGATGGTGGCGCGCTGGCGGCAGATGGCCGGTGCTCCGCCGGAACAAGCGCAGGAGGACGAAGATAATCCGCTGCTGATGGAAGAAATTCCCAAGCCGGTGTCGCCGCGATTGAGCGTCCGCCAGATCATGGAAACGATCGTTCGCGAGAGCGGCCTCGAACAGCATTACAAAAAGATCGGCAAGGAAGAGCGCGAGGAGCTGGCGAACATCAATGAATTGATCAGCTCTGCGGCCGAGTTTGAGACGGAGAATCCGGAAGGGACGCTGGTGGATTATCTGGCGCACGTCAGTCTGGTGAGCGATGCCGATCACATGAAGGGCGCGGGCGGCGCGGTAACGATGATGACGCTTCACGCGGCCAAGGGTCTGGAGTTTCCGGTCGTCGCGATGATCGGGATGGAAGAGGGAATTCTTCCGCATAGCCGCGCTGCGGGAAAACTGAGCGAGCTTGAAGAAGAGCGGCGGCTTTGCTTCGTCGGTATTACACGCGCGCAAGAACAACTCCTTCTCAGCAAGGCGACCACTCGCATCGTGCGCGGCATTCATCAGCGAACCGTCACATCGCCGTTCCTGATCGAGATGCCGCTGGAATCGCTGAAGGTGACTGATCGCACGGGCCTGGCGGATTTGGATCATGAGGACGGGTATCGCCGGCCATCGTCGCGGCCGGCGGAGCCGGAGCATGGCTTTCGACGCGGGCAACTGGTGCGGCATCCGAAGTTTGGCTTGGGGCGAATTGCCGATATCGCCGATGCCGGGCAGCACACGCGGGCAGTGGTGGAGTTCAATGAAGTGGGGCGAAAGACGTTGGTTTTGGAATACGCACCGCTCGAATTGGTTGGTTGATTGGGGATCGGCTGCCGTTTAATGCGGATGGATCAACTAACCGTCCGGATTGGCACCGGGCCTTGCCGGCCAGGCAAAAATGTTTTGCAGACCGAACGCGTCTGGCTGAACGCACGTTATAATCATGTCGCCCGGCGGAGGGCCAGGAGAAAGCGCGCACGTCGCCAGGCGCGCCGCGCGTCAGGCTGCTGATGCAGCTTTTGACGCTTTCCGCCCGCGCTGTCGGCGAGGCGTTTTGCGAGGATTCGCTTGTGTGGACCAGGGATTCGGTAATAGCCGGCCAACAGGGAAATGCTCAGCGAACCAGCCGTCCCAGCGGCTGCGAATTGCTCGAAGCGCGCACATTCCTGAGCGCCAGCGCGACGCAGGTCACGCCGGCGACGCTCAGCCACGTCAGCAGTGATCTGGTCGAGCAATATCAGCAGTACGCCGCCTTCACGCATACCAAGGCGGCGAAGCACGGCGCGGCGTTCAAGCCAACGCTGGACCCATCGATCGCGATGAAGGGCCGCAACGTCGGCATCATCGTTCATCCGGCGAGTGGGTTTTATTCCAGCGTGCTGCGGCAGCTTCGCGCTCTGGGCGTGAAGATCGCCTCGACCCACACTCAATACAACGACATCACCGGCTTCACGCCGGTTTCCGCGCTGGCCAAGATCGGAAAGATCAAGGGTATCGGCAGCGTCACGCCGATGGTCAAGCCGACCGTTCACACCTCCGGCATCGTTCCCAATCAGGCCGACCAGGCGATGCAGGTTCAACTGGCGCGAAATCTGTATGGCCTCACCGGCGCCGGCGTCAAGATCGGCGTGATTTCAGATAGCGTCGCGGTCAATGATCCTCATGGCTTAATCGCCGGAGAACAGAGCGGCGAGCTGCCTCCTACCGTGCAGATTATCCAGGACGGGTTCAGCGGCAGCGACATTGATGAGGGCCGCGCGCTGCTGGAGGTGATTCATGATCTCGCGCCGCAATCGCCGCTTGCCTTCGCCACCGGTGATGATGATGTGGTGAACATGGCGTTGAATATTCACCGGCTTCTTGCCGCTGGATGCAAGGTCATCGTCGATGATCTGAGCTACGAATACGAGCCGATGTTTCAGGATGGCCTGATCAGCGACGCGATCAATGATGTCGTCGCTGCTGGCGCGACGTACGTCAGCGCGGTCGGCAACGACGGAACCGGCGGGTACCAGCGAACGGCGCAATACGTCAATGACATCGGCGTCCGCCCCGACGGCACCACCGGCACCGTGCAGTTCGTCAACTTCGCGCCCCAAGGACAACCGGCCGACGAATTCCTGAAGTTTGACGTCACCAACTTCGGCGATCTGGTTTTTGAATGGGATAATCCCTGGGACGGCAGCACCGGCGTCGTGTCATCCGACATGGACTTGTTCTTCTACGACCAGAACAACAACTTCCTCTTCAGCCAGACCGATATCAACTCCAACGACGACGGCACCGGCCAGCCGGTCGAAATCGCGTTCGGAATGCTCCCCGGCACCTACAAAATGCGCGTTCGCCTGACCTCCGTCGATGCGGGAGCGCAGGCGCCCACCATGTATCGAATGGTGCTGGCTACCGGCGTTGCCACCGGGCTTACGAATTTCGATTATCCCGGTCAGATCGGAAGCGCCTACGGCCACTCGGCCGGGCCCAATACGATCTCCGTTGGTGCGGTATCGGCTTCCAGCGGTCTTACGACCAGCGAGCCGTTTAGCAGCAGCGGCCCGGCGACTTATTTGTTTGATTCGCATGGGAATCGGCTCGCGACGCCGCAGGTCATTCAGGCGCCGGTCGTCTCCGGCGTCGATCATGTAACCACGTCGTTTTTTTCCAGCAGCAGCCCCGGGCCCAACGGCTCGTTCTACTTCAACGGCACTTCCGCCGCCGCGCCGAACGTGGCGGCAGTCGCCGCGCTGCTCTATCAATATGAGCCGTGGGCGACGCCTTCGCAGATTCGCAGTGCACTTAAGAACGGCGCTTCGCCGCTCAATGGCGCCGCGCCGGGCGCGTGGGATCCGCAAGGCGGATTCGGTTTGGTCAACGCGGCCAAGGCGATTTCCTATTTCGACGACACGCCGCCTGTCGCGCAGCTCGCGCCGATTCTTCCCACTGATGGCAGCGCGCCCAATAGCGCCGTCATCTCCTTCAGCGAGCCGGTCTTCGGCCTGACGCTCGGCGACTTGTCGCTTACGCTCAACGGCGGATCGAATCTCCTGACCGCCGATCAAACGCTCATCGCCTCGCCGGATGACCTGACTTATACGCTCGGAAATCTCGCCGCCCTCACTGCAAACGCGGGCACCTATCAACTCACGATCCACGCGGATCCAAACGTGACCGACTTCAACGGCAAAAACCGATTGGCGGAAGATGCTTCGGTTTCCTGGAACGATTCCGGCCCGGCGGTCGTCGCGCGTTGGGCCTTCTACAACAACAGTGCCTTCGACCTAACGTCCGCCGGGCCCAGCCCGTTTGACGATGATGCAATCGCAAGTGACAAGGTGCCGCTGCTTCCGGGGCAGACCGCAAGTTTCCTGAATTACACGAGCTACACCAACGGCATCAACGGCATCATGATCGATATCGCCCGTCCACCGGCAGGCTATGTTCCGGCGATCGGCGATTTCTCGTTCAAAGTCGGAAATAATTCCGATCCGACGACTTGGAACGCGCCGGCTCCGACGCCGACTTCGATCACCGCGATGAGCGATCCGGGCCTGGGCGGATCCGAGCGCATCGAGATCATCTTCGCCGACCAGGCGATCACCAACGAATGGCTGCAGGTCACCGTCAACGCCGACAGCAACACCAAGCTGGCGGCGACCGATGTCTTCTATTTCGGCAATGCCGTCGGTGACACCGGCAACAGCCCGACCGACGCGGCAGTAAACGCCGCCGACGTTCTTGCCGCCCGCGGCCGCCAGAGCATCTTCGGCTCGTTCATCTACAACCGCTGGGACTTCAACCGAGACGGCTTCATCGACAACCCCGATGTCCTTGCCGCACGTTCCAACCCCACCTCCGCCGCCACGATGCTGCAATTGATCACGGCTCCCGCCGCGCCACCGCCGCAAATGGCGATGAGCCTCCAGCCCGCAACAAAGCTCGCGGCGGCTTCGGCATTGTCCTCCGCGACCGCACCCTCGTCTGGCACAACCTCCAGACAAGCCTACCGGCCCGCAAGCCGCTGAATAGTTGCGGCAATTGCGGGGCAGCCTGCGCCGCGCGACTCTTGCGCGACCAATCCCGCTGTTTGAGCCACCATTTCATCGCCAGACGCCGACACGGATGCTTGTGGCAATACAGTCTCGCGCGCGATACCTTCTCGCGCTCGAAGGAGTGGTGACTTATGCAACTTCACGGACACGACATCGCAATTTGCAGTTGGTCCCTCAAGCCCACTGGGATGATGGAGCTGGTTGCGAAGGTGAAAGAACTCGGCCTTTCGCACGTTCAGCTTGCGCTGACGGGGCTGGTCATGCTGGATGACAAGCGCAAGCATCAGGAGCTTGGGCATCTGCGCGAAGCTGGCATTGGCCTTACCGGCGGCATGCTGAATTTCGCGGGGGAGGATTACAGCTCGATCGATTCCATTCGCCGGACCGGCGGGTATGTGCCGGATGATACCTGGCCGGTGCGGCAGAAAATCTCCGAGCAGGGGGCGAAGCTCGCACGCGAACTGGGGATGAAACATGTGATGACGCACATCGGCTTTGTCCCGCCGCCGGCCAATCCGAATTACAAGATTATCGTCGAGCGCATCAGGCAGATCGCCGCGAGCTTTGCCGAGCAGGGGTTGGCGCTGCTGATGGAGACCGGACAGGAACCTGCCGCCGAATTGCTGCACTTTCTCAATGATCTGGGCACGTCGAACGTTCACGTCAACTTCGATCCGGCGAACATGATCATGTACGGCGCGGGAAATCCGATTGAAGCCGTGCGGCTGTTGGCGAAGCACATCCGCCACGTCCACATTAAGGACGGCACAACCGCCGCCAAGCCCGGCGTCGAATGGGGCAAGGAAGTACCCTTCGGCAGCGGCGAAGTGAACGCAGCCCTGTTCCTCCAAACGCTCAAACAGATCGGCTACACCGGCCCGCTGGCGATTGAGCGCGAGGCGGGGAATTTGCGAATGGACGACGTGCGCACGGCGATCCAGACGATAAAGGATGCGAAGTTGTAACCCGGGATCAAAGCGAACGTGCGTCAACAGCGCGCCAGATACCAATAAAATTGACGTCCGAAGGAATTGTCATGCTGAGGTACTCCGAAGGATCTGGCCTTTTCGCGCGAATGAGCCAGATGCTTCGGAGTACCTCAGCATGACGCTGCTCCCGTGGTTACATATTGCAACAATCGATCTTGATCTCGCCCCTGGTTGACGCTCGTCCATTCGAGGCGTTCACCGCCGGCCACGTGCCGGGTGCGGCGAGCTTTCCTTTGGAAGAGTTGGCGGAGCGGTTTCATGAGCTTCCGGTGCGCGAGGCGGCACTTCGTGTGATGGACTCGGACGCGGCGCGAGCCAGCCGCGCGGCGGCGCTGCTCGAGACTCGCGGGCACGCGGTGTCGATCGTTTCGTTTGATTGCAATGCGCTGACAGAGATTGGCCCGCCGACCGTTCGGCTCTGGCAGCCCAATCCATTTCTAGTCGAGGCGTTGGATCGAATTGCATCAATCCGCCCGACTACGTCGAATCGGCGCGCCTTGGATATCGCCAGCGGCAGCGGGCGCGATGCCGTTTACCTGGCGATGGCGGGATACGACGTCGAGGCGATCGATCTGCTTCCCGATGCACTGGCGAAGGCTTCCGATCTCGCGCGGCGCTGCGGCGTAAGCATCACAACACATGTTGCTGATTTAGAACGTGACGTAACTTTGCCAGACCGCAA
The DNA here is from genome assembly GCA_036276235.1 of Humisphaera sp. Lineage (GTDB taxonomy): Bacteria > Planctomycetota > Phycisphaerae > Tepidisphaerales > Tepidisphaeraceae > JANWHF01. The sequence goes on from DATBDZ010000145.1 coordinate 8,307, forward strand.
ATATGATCTCATCGTCATCTTTCGATATTTGCAGCGCAGCCTGTTTCCGGCAATTCGGGATGCCGTCGCTCCTGGCGGCTTTGTAGTCTACGAAACATTCCACGAGCGGAATCTGACAACCGGCCGGCGACCGCGCTCGCCGGCGCATCTGCTGCGGACCGGTGAGCTGCTTGCGGCATTTGAGGGATTTGAGGTCGTTATCGCGCGAGACGCAGTCGAGCGCAAGGGGCGTTTCTTTTCGCACCTACTCGCACGTCAATGTGAATCCGGTTAAGCTCGCAGTTTCCGCTTGTGCAAAGGCGGCTGAATGTCTAGCGTTGTAAAGCTTCAGATCGCCAGCCAATCAGAAGTCACCGGGCAATCGATCATCAGGCGTTTTGGTTTTGAACATGACGTACACGGCCAGCGCCCAACAACCTGAGCGCGCTCCGACCGTTCCCAAACGGTCGGAAACGCTGATCGTCCCCGTGCATCGGCAGGCGCGGTGGATTTTGCCATTGGGGTTCTTTCTGGTCTTGACAAGCTTGGTGATCGGGCTGTGGCGCGCCGAGCTGCGTCTGGACGATGGCCTGTCCAGTCGTTCGCCGGCCTGGGTTTTGTGGGGCGGTCTGGGAAGCTCAATCGCGCTGACGACGGCGATCGCGCTGGTCCTGTGGCAGCGCGATATCGAGCAGGCGCAGGCGCGGCAACATCTGGCGGCGCTGGAATCTTTGCACGCGACTACGACTGCCATCAGCCGCGATATTCACTCGCCGAAAGTGGTGCTCAGGGAGCTGGCCGAGTCAGCGCGCGCGCTTCTTGGGATGGACGAGGCGGGCATCCTGTTATTGGATCGGGCTTCCGATGTGCTGATAGTCGCCGCCGCCGCGAGCCCCAGAACGCCGACACGTCTCCCGATACTCTCGCTGGACCAATCGCCGATTTGTCGTGCCGCCGTCACGAACGGCAAGATTGTGCTGCTGGAAGATGTGAGCCGCTGGACAGGGCCGATCAATCGAGAGATGGCAAGCGAGCACAATGTGGGGAGCCTGTTGCTGATCCCTCTTGAGCCGGGCGGCGAGCGTGTCGGGTTGCTTGCGATGGGCTCCGCAAAGCCGCGCAAGTTCACCAGCTCGGATCGCCGGCTGGCGGAGCTTTTAGGCGCGCAGGCGGCGGCGATTCTCGCCAACTCGCGCCTCCTCGATCAAACGCGCAGCGATGCCGAAGCCAAGGCGATGCTGCTCAGCGAGCTGAATCATCGGGTCAAGAATAATCTGGCCGCGATTATCGGGCTGTTGTCGATGGGAGAGCCGCAACTGGCCGAGCCGTCGCGGCGTTGGATCGAGCGCGTGGTCGAGCGCGTTCGCGCGATGGCGGAGGCCCACGAGTTGTTTGCCGGAGGTAGCCAGGTCGCCAGCCTTTCTGATCTGGTGCATCGAATGCTTCCATCGCTCACGGCGGTGGGGCGCGGAAATGTCTCCATTGATGTTCGCCTGGGCACGGATATTCGGCTGACGCCGAAGATGGCGGTCGCCCTGGGCATGGCGCTCCATGAGCTCTGCTTCAACGCGATCGTCCATGGCCTGCCTGATGGCGGCGCGGTGACGATTCGGTCGCTCATGATCGCGTCCAATAAAATCGCCATCGACGTGCAGGACAACGGGCGTGGCCTCGGCGGCGCATCCCCGAGCAGCGGCACCGGGCTGGGACTGAAGCTGGTGGAAGGTCTGGTTCAGCGCGAGCTGCGCGGGAGTTTTCAGATCTCGCCGGCCGATGGCGGTGGCACTCGGGCCACAATAGAAATCACCGCCGACGCGTTAGATGTCCACGCTATGGATAAGGGAACCATGGACAAAGTTAGCGATCCTACGGGGAATACCTCAGCGCGGGAACTTGCATGACTCAGGCCGATCCAACTCAAAAGCATTTGAGCGTGATGATTGTTGAAGATGAAACGCTCGTGGGCCTCGGTCTCAAGGCCCAACTCGAGAAGCTGGGCCACGAAGTGGTGGGGCAGGCGTCGTCGTCGGCGGACGCAGTTTTGATGTTCGCCTCGGCACATCCCGATATCGTGCTGCTGGATATCCGGCTGGATTCGATCGATGGAATCGATCTGGCGGGTCAGCTTCTCAAGCAACGCCGCTGCCCGATGGTGATTATCAGCGCGTTCAGTGACAAAGCACTCGTGGATCGCGCTGCGGCCGCGGGTGTCTTCGGATATCTCATCAAGCCCGTTTCCACCGAAGCCCTGGCGGCACAAATCGAAATCGCCGTCAGCAGGTTCGAGGAGCAGGACCGCCTGCAACGGCAGAACGATCAATTAACCCAAACCCTCGAGACGCGCAAGCTCGTCGAGCGCGCCAAGGGGATCTTCATGAAGCGATTGAATCTGGACGAATCCGAAGCGCACAAAAGGCTTCAACAGGAAAGCCAGAAACGCCGCCTGAGCATGCCAGATTTGGCGCGGCGGATTATTGAATCGGAAGAGTTGCTGGGGGGCGGGCAGCCGTGAGTGGATCAATTTGCGCGGTTCGTCGCGACTATGGCGACTTCACGTAGGGTGGGATTTATCCGCCGCGGTTGCCGCGGCCCGGAAGGAAGACCCCAAGCGATGAAAGTCCGGGCCTCTCACGACCGTTTTACCCCAAGCAGCAACCGCGCGATGCGGCGCAGGCGTTGTGTCCCCAGCGATGGGAAACACATCGTCTCCTTCTCCCGCTCGTGCAACCAATCGACGATCGCCTGCTCGTCCGCGCCTTCGCGAATGAGCGCGGCCAGCGGTTCAACATAAACATCGTACGCCCCGCGTGCATCACGCCGGGCGGCATCGTGCGGGTCCCACTCTTCGAGCAGGATCTTCGCGATCGCTTTGCCAGTTTCGTCAAACGAATCGGACATCGAGCGAAGGATATGGACGATGCCGTCAAGCTTCCAGCTGTGGGTCCTACGGTCATCCCAAAGCGCCCAAATCACGTCCGATTACGCGGTTGCTGGCGCGCCAGAAGTGGCTTTGCTTGACAGGTTTTAGGGGGTCTGTTAGTTTCCCAAAGCCCGCCAGCAGCACGCGTGGACCGGGGTGGGCGCTGGGCTAAGATGCCCCACCCGCCGGCGGAGCAATCCGGATTCATGCACTGGCAACGGCGTAGTACCACCGGGCGGCAGTCCCGGCGCAAACGTCCTCATAAACGAGCCGCGGAGAAACCACCCTTGAGCAAGCACTTCCAGAGTTATTGGTTGGGGACTGGCTTGATCGTCGCCTGGTGCCTCTGCGGCGCCAATTCCGCTTTCGCACAGAGCGTGTTGCGGCCATCAGTCATCACCTCAAATAATGCCGCTGCAGCCAAGAACGAAATCGATACGTTCGTGCGCGATCGCCTCAATGAGTTAAAGGCGGGGACGGATGTTCAGCGTGCCCGCGATGGCCTGACTCAGCCGCCGGCACGGCGCGATGCTTCTCCCAGCTTCCAGGATGCGTACGCGACTTCGGTTGCCGCGCAGGTGAGTGCGTTGGGGCTGGATACCGACTCAAATCTCCGCACGCGGCTCAACGCGGCCATCGTCGTCGAAGCGGTGTCGCGCAGCGCGAATGTTGCCGCGCCTAATACGCGCATGGCGAAGTTGATCCTTGCATTCATCAAGGACCAATCCGAACCCGTCGCCCTGTGGGGCATTAAGGGCGCGGAAGGAATCATCCCCGCGATGCTCGTCAGCGGCGAAGATACCAAGGACATCTGCAACGCGATCATCGCCGCCGTTAAAGCGCACCCCGAAAGCGGTTTTATCGCCGAGGACGCCTACCGCGCCATGATGATCGACGTCCAGCGACTCACCCCGGTCGGCCCCAAGCAGCCGGCCATTACGATTGCGATGCTCAAGTCATACGTCCCTTATGCCATTGCACTGTATGAGTATCGCGCGGGTCTTTACAAAGCAGGCATCCCCGCCGCGCCGAATGCAGACACCAGCGCTTCCGTCTTTTTCTCACTGACCAAGGTATGGGGTTCGATGAATTTTGCACAACAGGCGCAGGTGCTCAATCTCATCGTGGCTGCTGCCAGCGGGGCTTGCGGACAAATCAATCAAGTTGACCTTGCCAAACACCCGGAACAACCTGAGCAACTGACCGGCGTTGCTCGTGGCAGCGGCATGGCAATCGGCCAGATTCCTGATGCCGTTAAGGATCCAAAGATTCTAAAGGCCGCCAAGGACCTTGCGAACATCTCCTCGAACACGCCTCAACCGCAGGTCGAAGAGGCTGTCAAACAGCTCGACGATGCGGTGAAGTCCAAGTACCCCGCAACTGTCCATAGCTTTGCCGGTCCCGCCCAACAGACGACCAGTCGTTAATGAAAGCGTTGATTCCCGCCGGCTGCGGCCCATGCTCCGACTTGCCGTCATTCCGATCGCTTTGATCCTGCTGCTGGCGGGAGCGATGGTCTGGTCGGGCGGCGGCACCCAACAACGGGCCGATTTCTCCTATATCGATCGCGGCGAAGTCAGCACGCTCGATCCCAATCGCATGTCCTGGACGCAGGACATTCGCGTCGGCTACGCGCTGTGGGAAGGCCTTTACACGCTCGACCCGGTCACGCTCGATGCCATCCCCGGCTGCGCCTTTCCGATCGACATCAGCGCCGACAAAACGGTTTACACCTTCCACATCCGCCCCGAGGCTCGATGGAGCAATGGCAAGCCGGTCGTCGCAAGTAATTTCATCTTCGCCTGGCGGCGGATGCTTGAAGAGCCGGGCGATTACACTTATTTGCTCCACTACATCAAGGGGGCCAAGGAATTCGAGGACGCGTTTGCAGCCGACGAACCGGGAAAACCCGCCGACTTCTCAAAGGTGGAGGCGATCGAGGTCAATCCGCAGACGTTGCGCGTGACGCTGCTTCATCCAGTCGCGTTCTTTCCCGATATCTGCGCGTTTCCTCCCTGCTTTCCGCTTAATCGCGAATCAATGCAGGAATATCTGGATGTTCCTACAGTCAAGAAGAGCGGCGCTATTCATGAGAATTACAAGAAAACGTTCACCCGCGCCGGCGCGCTGGTAACCAACGGCGCCTACATGCTGAAAGACTGGCAATTCCGCCGCCGCATGCGCTTCGAAGCCAATCCCTATTACTGGGATCGCGCGAATGTGAAATCCAAAGTCATCGACAAAATCAGCTCCGACGACCTTTCCTGGAGCTACGAGATGTTCGCCAGCGGCGGCGTCGATTGGATCACCGATCTGTCCGGCGACACCGCTTCGGAGCTTTTCGCCCGCCACGATCCGGATCTTCACGTCTTCCCCGCGTTTGGCACATATTTCTACTCATTCAACTGCAACGAAAAGCTCAATGACGGGAAGCCCAACCCTTTTTTTGATGTGCGCGTGCGCCAGGCTTTTACGCTCGCGGTAAACAAACAAACGATCGTTGACATCACGCGGCTGGGCGAGCTGCCGAGCGATAATTACATTCCGCTGGGCGCCTTTACCGGCTACCCGGCGCCTCATGGACTGTCGATGGATGTCGCCCGCGCGCAGCGTCTGCTGGCTGCCGCCGGATATCCGGGCGGCAAAGGATTTCCGCAAACCTCGCTCCTGTTCAACAACGAAGCCAACCATGCCCAGATCGCGCAAAGCGTTCGCAATCAATGGCTGGAGAATCTTGGCATCGACGTGCGGCTGGAAGGAATGGAGATCAAGGTCTACCGCGACAAGCTGCACACCAAGGACTACGCCGTCGGCCGCGCGAGCTGGTTCGGCGATTACAACGATCCTTCGACTTTCACCGACAAATACAAAAAGGATTCGGGCAACAACGATTCCAACTGGCTGAATGACAAATATCAAAGCCTCTGCGAAAAGGCGGATGTCGAGCCGGATGCCATGAAGCGGCTGGCTATCTTCGCCCAGGCCGAGAAGGTTCTGCTGGATGAAGCGCCGATCCTTCCGCTGTTTACATATGTGAACGCGTATGTCTTCCGCGATCGGCAGGTCAAAGGGCTTCCGCTCAATATCCGCTCGATGGAAATGTATAAATCGATTCAGGTGGTCCGCTGACTCATGGGCCGATTCATCGCTATCCGCGTGCTGCAGTTGCCGCTCATTCTTGCGGTGATTTATCTGTTGACGTTCGTGCTCGTCTGGGTCGCGCCGGGCGATCCGTTTACCCGCACCGATAAAAAAATCGATCCCGTCGTCATCGAAAGCATGAAGAAGAAGATGCATGCCGAGAGCTGGCGCAGCTTCCTGGCGCATTATCCTGTGCAGATGATCAAGGGGGATTTTGGGGCGAGCCTCACCTATGACGATGTCTCGGTGACCGACATTATCCGCGCGGGATTGCCGGTGTCGGTGAGCCTCGGGTTGCTGGCGATGGTGATCGCGGTGTATGCGGGCGTCTGCATCGGCACGCTTGCCGCCGTCTCGCGCGGCGGGCTGTTCGACTGGTTCAGCCTCTCCGTCGCATTGATCGGCATCAGCCTTCCAAGCTTCGTAATCGGCTCGGCCCTGTTCGCCCTATTCTGCGGCACTCTGCACTGGTTTCCGATCGGCTCGTGGGGCTCCTTCTCGGCAATGGTGCTACCGGGCCTCGCGCTGTCGCTAACGCCGATGGCGTACATCGCGCGCCTCACCCGCGTCTCGATGATCGACATGCTCAGCAGCGATTTCATCCGCACCGCGCGAGCCAAAGGCCTGTCCCGCGCGACCGTCATCTGGAAGCACGGGCTGAAGAACGCGGTCCTGCCGGTCATCAGCTTCCTCGGGCCCGCGTCGGCAGCGACGTTGACCGGCTCATTCATCGTGGAAAAAGTCTTCAACATCCCCGGCCTCGGCCAGCATTTTGTGAACAGCGTGCTGAATCGCGATCAAACGCTGATCCTCGGAACGGTCATGGTCTATTCGATATTTCTATTGACGTTTAATCTGATCGTGGACGTGGCGTATGCGTTTGTGGATCCGAGGATCGACGTAACGGCGAAACAGTGAGAATTCGTAGGGTCCGCCTTGGCGGACGTGATCGCGCGAGGTGCGCCGTTCGGCAAGCCACGTCCGCCAAGGCGGACCCTACGAACTTCACTTACACAATGACTGTGGCTTCTCCCATCCTCGCCCCCCACGCTGTCGCGGCTGCTCCGGCCCCTGACACGCTCGCGCGGCGGCTGCGCGCCAGCGGCAGGATCGTTGTTGGCGGGGGGGTATTGCTGATCATGCTCATCGCCTGTCTGGCGACGTTGCCGTTTACGCTCGATCGCTCCGGCACGGGAGCGTTGAAGGGCGCGCTCTACTTCGATCGGCAGACTCCCGCGCTGCAGCGGCGCGTGCCGGCATTTCGCGTGAATGGGCAAGTCACTCCCGCGCTTTGGTTTGGCGCTGATACGCTTGGCCGCAGTTTGCTGGGCCGATCGCTTTTGGGCGGGAGCATCAGCCTGCTGATCGGCTTTGCGGCGGCGGCGATCTCGGTTTTCCTGGGCGTCAGCGTCGGATTGGTCGCCGGCTATCGTGGCGGCTGGCTTGATTCGTTGCTGATGCGCAGCGTCGATATTCTTTATGGGCTGCCTTACATCCTGCTGGTGGTTCTTTTCAAGATGGCGCTGGAGCCGATGTTTGGCCGCGCTGGATTGAGCCCGCCGGTCGCGAACCTCGTCGTTCTGTTTCTCGCGATTGGATTGGTCAGTTGGCTGACGATGGCGCGGGTCATTCGCGGGCAGGTTTTGAGCCTCCGCGCGCAGCCTTTCGTCGAAGCCTGCAAGGCGGCGGGTTTGGGCGAATGGCGGATCTTCACCCGCCATCTGCTGCCCAACCTCATCGGCCCGATTACAGTCTATGCGACGCTGATCATTCCGATCGCGATCCTCGAAGAATCTTTCCTGAGCTTTCTGGGGATCGGTATCCAGCCGCCGATGCCGACGTGGGGATCGCTCGCCAGCGACGGGCTGATTCCGGCGCTCAATCGCATCCACCAATATCCGCACATGCTGATCGTGCCGTGCGCGCTATTGAGCGTCACGCTGCTGAGCCTTAACTTCATGGGCGACGGCCTGCGCGATGTCTTCGACCCCAAGCGCGAGGCGGCGAAGGTTTAATTAATTCCGATCGGTGATATCCTTTTCATCAGGCATGGATCATCAATCGATTCTGATCATCAGTGGGACTAATCGCCCCGGCTCCAATACCCTCAAGATCGCCAAAATCGTAGAGCGGCACTACCGCGAAGCCGCCGTGCCCGCGGAGCTTTACGATCTGGAAAATCTCCCACGCGATCTGTTCCTGCCCGCAGCTTACAGCCAAAAGCCCCCGGAGTTTGTTGCGATTCAGCAGAAGGTGCTCGCCTCGGCGGGAATGCACATCATCCTCCCCGAGTACAACGGCTCCTACCCCGGCGTGCTCAAATACTTCATCGACATGCTCAAATTCCCGGAGAGCTTCGACCGCAAGCCGGCGGCATTCGTCGGCGTCGCCAACGGCCAGTGGGGCGCCCTGCGAGCGGTCGAGCAGATGCAGATGGTGTTCGGCTATCGCCACGCCCACGTCTATCCGGAGCGCGTCTTCGTATCAGATGTAGCGCGCAAGTTGGACGCGGCAGGAAATCTCACCGACGTGGCAATGAACGATCGCCTCGCGAAACAAGTTCGCGGATTTGCGATTTATGCTGGATTGTTTGTCAGGAAGCCAGGCGGATGAAATGGATCGGCGGGATAAATCCCGCCCTGCACTCACTACACGCGCGGGACAAAGTAGGGCGGGATTTATCCCGCCGCTCTGCTCAATGCGCCATCGCCACCATGACGTCGGCGGTGTAGCTGTTCCAGCGGAAGGTGAGCATCACGTAAACCAGCGCGAGCATCCAAAGCGCCGCCTCGGCGCGAAGATATCGCCGCAGGCGCCAGAAGATTCCGACGCCTAGTCCCGTCAGCGCCAGCTTCATCACTACAAGGCCGAAAATTCCATGGCCGAGAATACCTCGCGCCAGTGGATTCACTTCAATGAAATCCATCGGCGTCACGACGTGCGCCCAAACCGTAAACACCAGGTCAGCCAGGCTGAGAATGCAAACGACAATCAGAAGCTCGGCGACCCGTCTTGCACGGCTGTCATCGATCAGCGGAATGGCCAGCGCAGTTCTCATAATCTCATCCCTGAAATGATCGGCATCTCACGCAACCCGGTTTAGTTCCCCCAGGCCAGCTTTAAGAAATGCTGCTGGCCCGGTCACTCAACCCGTAAGGCAAAAGCAGTGCCGCGACTGAAAGATGATAGGGAGGTCAATGGAGCCGGACGAGTCCAGGTCAGAGGCTTGCGGCCGGTTCGCGGAGTGCCAGGATCAGCTCAATCTCGCCCCTTGGCCGACCGAGTTTGGCGGCTATATCCCCGGATGTATGTCCTTGATCGGACAGCACATACACTTCGACATGGCGCGGGTCGATCGGCGGGGCGGCGGGCACTTCCGCGTGCCGCGCGGAAGGCGGAACTTCGTTGGCATTGTTAAGGCAGGAAACCGACAATCGGGCCGCCCGCTCGTCTGCCTGTTTGATGAGCAGATCAAGCTTGGCCGCCCGGGTATCAAGCTGGGCCGTGATTTGCCGAGCCATCTCCGACAATTCGACCAGCAGGGCGTTCATGTCGCGTTCCAGCGCCCGCTGGGCCGCCAGTGACGGCTGCGGGCTGGGCCGCGCCAGCGGATCCTTCTTGCGGCGAAGCGGGCGCAACACGACATAAACCAGCGTGAGAACGGAGGCGACAATCACCAGCCACCGCGTCGTCGGATCAAGATTTTGCAATTGAAGCAGCATGCCATCCATAGCCGCCGGTATTCGCCGGTCCCCGGCGATCGTCGCGCGATTCCCGCGCGGCGCGGCAAGTTGAAAGCGTATCCTGCCGTACGCCTTCCCTTGTTTCAAGCCCGCGCCACCCGATTTTGCAGTAGCGCTTAGCTCGGGTGGCATGGGCTTGCGATAGCATGCCCGTGGCGTTGGTAGGCAACCGCTTACTTTTTCAGAGCAGGTACTCGCAAGTTCTGGCCAGCTCGCGCGCATCGGCCAGATGCTTCGGAGTACCTCAGCATGACGGCGCTCGAGATTTGTGGTTTGTGCCTAACGAGTGAGCCCGCGGGGCCTTCCGTTAGCGTCGCGCGAACATCGAATTAGCAACGGATTTGTTCTGACATCGATAGCCGACCGGCGCTGTACAGGTATAATGCCGCGACCGGGAACCGCTCGCCGCTAAGGGCTTTGGCATGAATTCAACAACATACGATTACGACCTGGTCTGCGTTGGCAGCGGGCCGGCGGGTCAGCGCGCGGCAATTCAGGCCAGCAAGCTCGGAAAGCGCGTCGCCGTCATCGAAAAGCAGCGCGTGATCGGCGGCGTCTGTATTGAGACGGGCACAATCCCGTCCAAGACTTTTCGCGAAGCAGTTCGCCGCTACTACTCAAGGCCGGGACTGGAAGCTTCCGACCAATATCGCGTGCGCTCGCGGCCGACGATGGAGCGGTTGCTCGGGCATGTCGGCCGCGTCATCGAGCGCGAGATTCAGATCGTGCAGGATGCGCTCTCGCGGAACGATGTGACGGTGGTTTATGGCCGTGCGTCGTTCATCGATTCGCACACGCTGCATGTCGAATCGATCGAAGGGGGCCGCAAGGTGACGGCGGCAAATGTGCTGATCTCCGTCGGTACGCGCCCCAGCGATCCGCCGGGCGTTGCCCCCGATGGGCAGACCGTTATCTCCTCCGACGCCTTGCTCGATCTCCGCAAGCTTCCGCAAACGCTGGCGGTCGTTGGCGCGGGCGTGATCGGCATCGAATACGCGTCGATGTTTGCGGCGCTAGGCGTGCAGGTGACGGTGATCGACGCCCGTCCGCGGCCGCTGGAATTCCTTGATGCCGAGATCATCGACGAATTAATACACCAGATGCGCAAGAGCGATGTCACCTTCCGTTGCGGCGAAGCCGTCGAGCGCATCGACGTGGCTGAATCGCCGCAACGCAAGGGATTGATATTGCTGGAATCCGGCAAGCACATTGCCGCCGATGTGATTCTCTTTGCCGCCGGCCGGGTTGGCGCAACCGACGCGCTCAATCTCGGCGCTGTCGGCATCACGCCCGACTCGCGCGGCCGCCTCAAAGTCGATGGCCAATATCGCACCAATGTTCCACACATCTTCGCCGCCGGCGATGTGATCGGGTTCCCGGCGCTGGCGGCAACTTCCAGCGAGCAGGGACGGCTCTCCGCCTGCCATATGTTCGGCGTCGATGCCGTGCCGATGGGGAATCATTTCCCAGTTGGAATCTATGCAATCCCTGAAGTCTCGATGGTCGGCGCGACCGAGCAGGAGTTGACCAAGCAAAAAATCCCCTACGAGACCGGCGTCGCGCGCTACAAGGAGATTTCGCGAGGGTCGATTGTCGGCGACGAATCCGGCATGTTCAAAATGATCTTCCACCGTGACGACCGCCGGCTGCTCGGCTGCCATTGCATCGGCTCGGGCGCCACAGAGCTGATTCACGTCGGCCAGGCGGTGCTCGGTTTGGGCGGCGGCCTCGATTACTTCCTCAACACCGTCTTCAACTATCCAACGCTTGCGGAGTGCTACAAGGTGGCCGCTTACAACGCCGCCAACAAACTGGCCTTGATCCAGAGCCTGATGAACGGTGCCAAGAATGCCGACAAAAAGCCGCCAGCAAATATCGCGGCTTCGGTTCCGCCCGTCGGTATAGCGGCACCGACGTAAACTACCGGACGATTCCCAATCTTCTGGAGCCTGCCGAAACAAGCCCTTCCCTTGTCGCGATATTGCTTTTTTAATCTGCAGCCCGGGGCGAACCGCCATTTTCTTCGGCCATATGGAATAGATCGATGGAATTCATCGACTATGCAGGCGTAGTATGTCGCGCGGGGAAATAATCGATCCGCCGTTACGTTTGAATGAGTGAGGCCAATGATCGAAGAAATATTTTCGCGAAGCGCGGCGGATGTTCGGACGTTGGCGCAACTAGAAAATTAAGGGACCTACCACCTGAAACTCCTGAAAGCCACGAGGCAACCGAAGCAGGAGAATCAGGTTCGACATCCCGGTGTTTGGTTTGCCGGAAACAATCCATTGGCTCGCTGCCAACAGAACTGATCGTCTTGAAAGGACGCGTTATGCACTTGCTTGCTTATCTCGATCTCGGTACCGGAAGCTTTCTCCTGCAGGTCGCTGCCGGCGGAATGTTCGCGGGCCTGATGTTCGTCAAGCGATTCATCGGAACCGCCAAAGGATTCGTCAGCTCAAAGGCACGCGCCAATGACGTCGCCTGATCGGGTTGGAGCGTCGTATCGGGATCCGAGCGGGTTTGTATTTCGACGCGACGGACAACTGCTCCGTCAGATCAATCAGAGCTATCAAGGCGATTACGAGAAGCTCATCGGCTCCGGGCTTTGCCGCAAGGCGATTGATTCGGGGCTATTGATTCCGCACGAGGAAATCGATCTCCCCTTTGCTGAACCACGAAGCGGCTGGAAGGTCATCCGACCCCGGCCGCTTCAATTCATTTCATACCCCTACGAATGGTGCTTCAGCCAGTTGAAGGACGCGTCGCTCACAACGCTGGCGATCCAGAAACAGGCGATGGAGCACGGCATGTCCCTCAAGGACGCCAGCGCTTTCAACATCCAGTTCGACGCCGGCAAACCTGTTCTGATCGACACGCTCTCCTTTGAGAAATACGAAGAGGGTCAGCCGTGGGTGGCCTATCGGCAGATGTGCCAGCACTTTTTGGCGCCGCTCGCCTTGATGGCGCTGCGCGACGTGCGGCTCAATCAACTCCTGCAGACCAATCTCGACGGCATTCCTCTGGACCTCGCTTCATCGCTGCTTCCCTTTTCGTCGCGTTTGCGATTTTCGCTTTTGATCCATTTGCATCTGCACGCCAAAATGCAGAGCAAGCATGCCTCGCGCGTGGAGAAGCCGCCAACGTCGCGCCGGGTCGGGAAGAACCAACTCCTGGGAATCATCTACAGCCTCGAGAGCGCGATTCGCAAGCTCAACTGGCGGCCGGCTGGAACGGAATGGTCGGATTATTACACCGACACCAATTACTCAGACTCGGCGATGGCGCAAAAGCGCAAGCTCGTCGCGGAGTTTATCGATGCGGTCGCGCCTTCATCAGTCTGGGATTTCGGCGCCAACACCGGAGAGTTCAGCCGCCTGGCCAGCGACAAGGGGATCGACACGGTTGCCTTCGATATCGACCCGGCCGCGGTCGAGAAAAATTACCTGCAAACGCGCCATCGCGGCGAAAAACATCTGTTGCCACTGCGGCTTGATCTAACCAACCCCAGCCCGTCGGTCGGCTGGGACTTGCGCGAGCGCATGAGCTTAGCCGAGCGCGGCCCGGTCGATCTGGCGATGGCGTTGGCATTGATTCATCATCTGGCGATTTCGATGAACGTGCCGCTCGGCCATATCGCGCGCTTCTTCCACCGGATGGCAAAGCATCTGATCATCGAATTTGTGCCAAAGACGGATTCGCAAGTCAGTCGGCTTCTGGTTGTGCGGAAGGACATTTTCGGGGATTATTCGCAGGAGTCGTTCGAAGCGGACTTTAGCCAGTACTTTACGATTCAGCGGCGCGAGGCACTTGGCGACAGCCAGCGCGTGCTGTATCTAATGAGCCGGCGAAACGAATAATGAAGCGCGTTCCGTTCTATCCCCTGCTCACCGGCCTTTTTGTTCTTCTCAGTCTGTACGCGTCAAACCTCGATGAATCGTCGCTGCAGGATCTGCTGATCTCCTCGCTGCTGGTGATCGCCTTTACCTGGGTTCTCTTTCTGATTGGCTATGCCGCCATTCGCAATATTCATCGCACGGCGATGGTCGTTGGGGCGATCGTTTTCTGCTTCATGACCTACGGATATTGGGTGAAGGTGGTGATGAACCTTCACCCCTACTTCAGCCACCACTATTTTGTTCGCACGGCTGTGCTGTTCGTACAAGCGGTACTGATCGCGCTACTGGCCTATTGGGCCATCCGACGCGCCAAGGATCTCGAGGGCGCCACGTCATCCCTCAACTGGATCTGGTGCCTCATCGTAGGCTTGTCTCTGGCAAACATCGGCTGGAACCTCGCCCGCAATCCCAAGCCGCCGCCGCCCCCGCTCGACAAATCTCTGGTGGTCGCGAAGCTCACGCCCCCGGCGCAGCCGCCTGATATTTACTTCATCCTCCTTGATGCCCACGGCCGCCAGGATGTCCTGCGCGACCAATATCAATACGACGGCTCCGCCTTCTTCAATCATCTGCGCGAGAAGGGATTCTTTGTCGCCGACAAGAGCAACAGCAACTACATGTGGACGATCCTGTCGATGTCCAGCATGCTCAACATGCGCTACATGGACGATCTGACTGGAAACGAATCCACCAAATGGCACGAGGCGACAGACCGCATCCGCCATAACTCGGTCATGGCCGAGCTGAAAAGCGCCGGCTATCGAACGATTGCCTTTGAGACGCTGGTGACCTGGCTCTGTCTGGACAACGCCGACGAGTATTACAAGATCACCAATAAGATTGGCATAACGCCATATCAGCAGCTTGCGATCGATACGACTGCGCTATCGCAGCTTGGCGGCGATTCCCTGAAAAATCGGCTCATCCTGGATCAATATCATCAGAAGCGGCAGATGCTGCTGTACAAGCTGTCGCACATCGGCAAGGTGGCGGCCGAGCCGGGGCCCAAGTTTGTCTTCATGCACACGCTGGAGCCGCATCCGCCGTTTGTATTCGCCGCCGATGGCTCCGACCCTGTCGCCCGCGGATACGGAGGGATCGGCGACCGCATGCCCGATCCTGCCATGACCGTCGAGCAATACCACGACTGGTATCGCGAGCAGATCACTTTCATCGATAATCAGATCACCACGGCCATCGACACCATTCTGGCCAACTCTTCGAGCCCGCCGGTGATCGTGCTGGCGGGCGATCATGGCCCGCGCTCCAGAATACGCGAGAATCCGGACGCCGAAGGGTTAACGGAGTGCCTCAGTAACCTCACGGCGGTCTATCTGCCCGGCAAGAATAATCAGGGGCTTTACGCGAGCATTACGCCGGTCAATCTCTTCCGCGTCGTCTTGAACGACTACTTCAATGCAGGCCTTCCGATGCTGCCGGATCGTTGTTTCTTCTCATGGAACAAAGTCTATCAGTTGGACGAAGTGACCAGCACCGTGCGATCCTCTGAGCCGGCTGGCTCTGCTACACGGCCGTTGGCGGCGGGGGCGGACGCCTTCAAAAACTAATTTGCTGGAATTTGCCGAATCTGAATGGCCGCGACTACACCGCCCGTGTATGCTCCGCCGACTAACTGCGACGCCCAACCGCTGTTTTAACCGAGGCGCCGATGGGGTTTCTGAATTATCGAAATTATGGACGCCTTTGGCGTGTGTACGGCCAATCACTCCTTCGCTACGGCAGCGTGCACAAGATCGCCAATGCCCTGCGCACGGAGTACGCCTATCGCCGGCGGCACAGCGATGTGCGGTCCGCCCCGTACATCCTCTTCCTTGAGCCGCTCTATTACTGCAACCTCGACTGCCCGCTCTGCGACCGCCAGCTTTTCCCCGACGCGCGGCAGGGCGACGGCGGCCGCCTCACGCTCGATCTCTACGATCGCATCCTCGACGAAGTCGGCGATTCCCTTTTCCAATGCCAGATCTTCGGCCAGGGCGAGCCGCTGCTCGATTGGCCGCTGACCAAGCAGATCGTCGAGCGCTCGCACCGCCGAAGAATCTTCACGCTCATCAGCACCAACTGCACCCTCGTCCGCCCCGATATCGCCGAGCAGATCGTCACCTGTGGCCTCGATCATCTCGTCTGCGCGATCGACGGCATCTCGCAGGAGAGCTACCAAACCTATCGCGTCGGCGGCAAAGTCGCCGATGCGCTCGCGGGCCTGGAGCGCATCCTCGAGCAGAAGCGCAAGCACCGCTCGCGCACGTTCGTCGAGTGGCAATTCCTCACCCACGCCCACAATGCCCACGAAGTAGACGCGGCCAAGGCCCTCGCAAAAAAGCTCGGCGTCTACATCCGCTTCGCCCCCCTGCGCGGCATGGAATGGGACACCCACCTGGAAAACTTCTGGCTGGAAAAAGGCCCCGATGGAAAGCCGCCCGAAGCGCAGACCCAGATGCCGCGCTATAACTGGCCCTGCTATTTCCTCTGGCGATCGCTCGTGCTCAATTCCAATGGCAAGGTCGCCCGGTGCCTGGTCTATCAAAACGTTGCCCAGTATGCCGACCTGAATCAGATGAGCGTGATGGACGCCTACAACCATCCGTCGGTGCAGCGTGCCCGCCAGCTCTTCTCGCGCAAGCCGGTCCCGCCGGGCGACTTCCCCGCCCCCTGCACCAACTGCTCCCACTACGCCCGCCACCACGGCGGCCCCTACGCCGGCAAGCGCGAAGCGGTGAGCGTGGCGCTGCCGATACTTGGATAGGAGGTTTCGGGTTTCGGGTTGAAGAGGGAAGAGGCACGGAGGGACGAAGGGACGGAGGGACGAAGGCACGGACGGGTTTGAGATTCGGGCTCGTAGGTCGCCCTTCCCAGATGACGAAGGACACCCAACGGACAACGGACAAGAGAAGCTCACGCAGAGGCGCAAAGACGCAGAGAAATTCAACTTGAAACCCGAAACCCGAAACCCTTCCGTGAAGGTTACAAATGTTACAACTGTGCCTGTGTCACAGCGTTGATGCTCATCGCGCAAGCGATGATAATAAGCAAACTTATGCCATCAACGCCCGTGTTACACCACCGAAGGGTGTAACAGCCTCCATGCCTTGTTGAGTGAGTGGTCAGTAGGCAGAAATGCGCTTCGGGCCTTCCCCCTTCGTGCCTCCGTGCCCCGTTGAGTGAGCAGTCAGCCGGCAGAAGTCAGTAGTCAGAAGTGCGCTTCCGGCTTTCCCCTCCGTGCCTTCGTGCCTACGTGCCTCCGTGCCTTCCTCTGCATTTCCCTCCGCCCTTCGTGCCTACGTGCCTTCGTGCCTTAAAAAGTCGAAACTGTCGCATTTGTCGCACGCACATCGTCGATTCGTAAA
>DATBDZ010000146.1:0-5274 GCA_036276235.1 Humisphaera sp.
CGGCGTACTCGCAGACCTGTGCCTGCCGCGCGGGCCGAGGGCACAGGTCTCGGAGTACCGCGACCTGTGGCACCCGGGTGCCGGCATTCGCCAATGCGGGAAGCTTGAAGTTACACTTCGCTCCGCCATGCCGCAGGCGCCTCTTCTTTCTGTCGTTGTCGTGTTTCACAACATGCTGCGCGAAGCGCCACGAACGCTTTTCACGCTCTCGCGCGCTTATCAGAAACATGTTGCTGATCTGCCTTACGAGGTCATCGCGATCGACAGCGCCTCGACGCAGCCGCTGTCGGCCCAGATGGTCAGCTCCTTTGGCGATCACTTCCGCTACGAATATTTGAAGACCGATTCGGTATCGCCCGTTGATGCCGTGAATCATGGCGTCCAGCGCGCCGGCGGCGAGTTTGTCATGGTGATGGTCGATGGCGCGCACCTGCTTTCGCCGGGCGTGCTGGCAAACACGGCTCGCGCGTTACGAGCCTTTGACAATCCTTTCGTCGCGACGCAGCCCACGCATCTGGGCCCCGGTCGCCAGGATCTCACTGTGAAAGCCGGATACAATCAGCGCGAAGAAGACCGGCTGCTCGCGAGCGTCGATTGGAAAACCGACGGGTATGAGCTGTTTCGGCTGACTGGTTCCCCCTCCGATGCAAGTCTTGGCTGGTTTGGCTGTCTCTTCGAGAGCAACTGCTTCACAGTCCGCAAATCCACATTCGCCGCGCTCGGCGGGTATCACTGCGGCTTCCAATCGCGCGCCGGCGGCTTGGTCAATCTCGACTTCTTCCGCCAAGCCGTCGAGTCGCCGGATCTGGATTACATCCTGCTGCTGGGCGAAGCCACCTTCCACCAGATGCACGGCTGGTCTCCGTATCCGCTCCAGCAATTCCACGAGGAGTACGCCACAATCCGCGGCCGGCGATATGACAGGCCCCGCCGCCGACCGGTTTATTTTGGAACGTTAAGTCGTCAGGCGATTCCGCTGACGCGCATTTCGGCGAACGCCGGACTGGCGTGGTGGGAGAAAGCCGAATGAAAAATGAAAAATGAAAAATGAAAAATTCGAGAGCGTTGCAGCGCCTTCTGCCATTTTTCATTTTTCATTTTTCATTTTTAATTGTCACCGCACGCGATTCTCTCCCGTACAAGTAAATGTTTGCCTTCCTGCAATCTCGGCGGTGGCACTACGTCTACACTGACAGACAAGGGCACACGACTTGGAAAGACCTGCGCAACAACAACCCGCCACGACGCTCTTTCGATTCGAGGGAGTGACCAAAACCTACGGCTCGATCACCGCGCTGGATGATTTAACGCTAAACGTTCCTGTCGGCGCGATCGGTTTGCTCGGGCCCAACGGCTCCGGCAAGACGACCATGATCCGATCGCTATTGGGGCTCATCCCCGTCGATCGCGGCTCGGGCGAGATTCTCGGGATGGATTTCCGCACGCGGCAACTGGAAATCCGCCGCGCGGTCGGCTTTGCACCCGAAGATGAATGCCTCTTCCCGCGAACGGTCGGCGTGGAGTTCGTCGCCTATGCCGGCGAACTGGTCGGCATGGGCTACCGCGATGCGATGCAGCGGGCCCACGAAGTACTCGATTATGTCGGCTTGGGCGAAGCGCGCTATCGCAAGGTGGAATCCTATTCCACCGGCATGAAGCAGCGCCTCAAGCTTGCGTCGGCCATCGTTCACGATCCCAAAATGCTGATCCTCGATGAGCCGACTAATGGGATGGACCCCGCCGGCCGCGATGAGATTATCGAGCTGTCGGCGGACCTTTCCCGCAACAAGGGAATGAGCCTGCTTTTCTCCAGCCACCTGTTGCCCGACGTCGAGGCGGTCTGCGATTACGTGATCGTCATGGGCAGCGGAAAACTTCTGCAACAAGGGCCGATTCAGCAGCTCAAGCAGCTTCACCAGCTCTCCTTCGAGATGCGCCTTAAATCCGACGGCGCGAATTTCACAAGACGTCTGGCAGCACTCGGATGTGTGACACGCATACAGGATGATCTGCTGATCGTGCAGGTCCCCGCCGGCGCTTCGCAGAATTTGCTCTGGGAAGCCGCCGCCGCGGGCAACGAGCAAATCCGCTATCTGCGGCCGCAGCGCAGCACGCTGGAGGAAGTCTTTCTGGATGCGCTCAAGCAGCCAAACGGGAGGGCCGTCTAATGCCGATCTTCGACCAGGGCTATCAACACTGGAACGGCCAGCTCGCCAACCAGACCTGGCGCTGGCTGGTCATCACGCGCCAAGGCCTGCGCGCGGGGATGAAGAACATCATCGTGCGAATCGTTCTGCTGCTGGCGTGGATTCCCGCGATCGCGCTGGCGGCGTTTTTGTGCATCTGGGGACTGCTCGAGCGGCAATCGGATCTGCTCAGCGGCATCATGCCAATCCTGCGGCTTCTGGGCAGCTCGATCGTTGCCGACCCCAAGCACTACCGGCTTGAAGTCTGGACGATCAGCTTCCACTTTTTTCTGTCGGTCGAAGTTTATTTTTCGATGATCCTGATCTTGTTGATGGGCCCGAATCTCATCAGCCAGGATCTTCGCTTCAACGCGCTTCCGCTCTATCTCTCGCGTCCGCTTCGGCGAATCGATTACTTCGTGGGAAAGCTTGCGATCATTGCCGCACTTCTGGGAATGGTGATGGTTCTTCCCGCGATCATCGCGTACCTCCTCGGATTACTGCTCAGCCTTGATATCACGATATTGCGGGACACTTTCCGCCTGGTGGTGGCGAGCATTGCATATGGGTCCGTTTTCGCCATGTCAGGCGGGTTGCTGGTTCTCGCCTTGTCGTCATTATCCCGCAATTCGCGTTACGTGGCGCTGTTCTGGCTGGGGGTCTGGTTTCTAGGCGGAGTGCTGGGCCAGGCCCTTGATGCCAATGCCCGCGACCAACGCCGCCACATCTATTTCGCCAATATTGATCGCGCGTCCATGCGTCGCGTGCCTGCAGCTCGGTCACGCGGTGAGCGCAATCGCTTTGAGCGCGAAATGAGCGACGCCTACCGGCGCGCTGATGAGGAATTCCAAGCCGCGGAAGTGCGGGCATCCGCGACCAACTGGCGGCCGCTCGTTTCATATACCGCGAACATCACGCGCGTTGGCGAGCAGATGCTGGGAACCAATAATAGCTGGGACGCGCTCAGCAAACTCTGGCCGGCCGGCCAACGACAAACTTTACTGCTTTTTTGGAAGGGCCAGCAATATCCCTGGTACTGGTCGGCAGGCGTACTCCTCGGTTTGTTTGGACTCTCCACATGGATCTTGAACGTGAAGGTCAAATCGCTGGATCGGCTGAAATGAAGCCGGTGGTTGCCTTCCACGAGGTTTCCAAGTGGTACGGCAACGTGATCGGCGTCAACAAGCTGACCCTCAACATCCCCGCCGGCGTGACCGGTCTGCTCGGGCCCAATGGCGCCGGCAAGTCCACGCTGCTGCAACTGGCCACCGGTCAGCTTTTTCCCAGCCAGGGAAGCGTCAGCGTGCTCGGGCAAAAAGCCTGGAACAACACTTCACTCAATCATTTTGTCGGCCTCTGCCCGGAGCAGGATGCCTTTTACGAATGGATGAGCGGCTGGGATTTCGTGCATACCTGCGCGCGCCTCAGCGGCATGAGCCGCGCTGAAGCGCGCGAGGCGGCGGCGCGCACGATCGAAGCGGTCGGCATGACACGCCACAAAGATCGCGCTGTCCGCGGCTATTCCAAAGGCATGCGCCAACGCACCAAAATGGCACAGGCGCTGGTTCACGATCCGCAAGTGCTGTTCCTCGATGAGCCGCTTACCGGTACCGATCCGCTCGCCCGCCGCGATCTCATGGACATCATCCAGCGGCTGGCCAGCGAAGGGAAAAGCGTGATCGTCTCGAGCCATGTGTTACACGAAGTGCAGACGCTGACGCCGCGCATTGTGCTGCTGAATCATGGGCGGCTGGTGGCCGAAGGGCACATCCGCCAGATTCGCGATCTGATCGACAAACATCCGCATCACATCGTGCTGATCTGCGACGAATATCGAAAGCTCGCCAGCCATCTGCTGACATGGGACGATGTGGAAGGCGTAAAAGTGATGGCCAAGGAAAAGGGATTGCTGGTCGAAACCCGCGCGCCTGATTCGTTCTACAGCCGCCTTCCGCAGCTTTCGATTTCTGACGGGCTGGCGATCAAGGAAGTCTATTCCGAAGACGACAATCTCGAAGCGGTCTTCAAATATCTGGTGGACAAATGAGCAGTGCCTCCACGCTCGAAGAGCGACCTATCCAACGGCGAACGGCTCAGGGTTACCGCCGCACCGGCAGCTTCGATTTGCGCGCGCTCTGGACGCTTTACACGCTGACGCTGCGACAGCACTTGAACGGCCGCCGATGGATGATCTGCGCGGTACTCTTTCTGTTGCCGGCAGCGCTGGTGTTATTGCTGCGCGGCAGTCATGCAAGGTTCCCCGCGATGGGCATGGAGTTTCAGTTCATCTACATGTTCATCCCCCAGGGCCTGTTGCCCTTGCTGGCGCTGCTTTACTCATCAGGGCTGGTGCAGGATGAGCAGGAAGAGCAGACGATCACCTATCTGCTGATTCGGCCGATTTCCAAGTGGGCGCTCTACATAGTAAAGCTGCTCGCGACCTTGACCACGACTGCCACCCTCACGTTTCTCTTTACAAGTCTCACGTTCGTCGCAATCTACTTCCACGCTGCCAGCGCGCCCGTGGACGTCATGCACCGGTGCCTGATCACGGCATCGATCCATGCGCTGGCAGTATCTGCGTACTGCTGCCTGTTTGGCATGATCTCGATACTGACCAAACGCACGCTCATCGTCGGAATTCTTTACATCGCAATCTTCGAGGGTTTGCTTGCAAATCTTCCCCTGAGCATCCGCTCACTGACCGTCATCTTCTATGCCCGCATGATCGCCTATCGCACGCTGTCATTCGCAGTGCCGTTCCCCGGCAGGACCATCGATTTCGCCGCCGAAGGATGGCAATTGGATGTCGCAAACGACCCACAGCTTCTGGAATACCCGCAGCGGATGACATGCATCCTGATCCTGCTGGCGGGCAGCCTTGCGTTCACAATCATCGCCGCGATTCTCTGCTCGCAGAAGGAATTCCACGTGAAGACGCCGGAGAAGAATTGAGGATTGGTGGGTGGTGGGTTGTGGGTGGTAGCGTGCAAGGCGCTTCGATTTCGAGCGTCATACAATAGGAATGATCACATGATCCCTTTCGGAAGGAGCAAATCATGTCTCGCGCCAACGTTCTTCGCTCGTT
>DATBDZ010000147.1:0-2542 GCA_036276235.1 Humisphaera sp.
ACTACAGGTGGTAGAGGATAGCAGATTAGGCAGGAATTGATGACGTAAAAAAAGTGGCCAGAAAGCCAAACGGGGAGGACGCCCGTCGGCAACTCTAACCACTCTCTCTCAACTAACGCTTTGCATCCCCACCCTTCCAACGCTGGGCGTGAAAAATTATTTTCAGGGCAACCACGATTTTCCGTTCTCAATTCGGCGGATTGTTGCTAACCGGCGTCGCGAGCCTCGGAGGGACACCGCTGGGAGGTCGGATCCGATTAGTGCTTTCGATGGCCAACACCGTCATGCTGAGGTGCCCCGAAGCATCTGGCCCGTTCGCGCGAGCCAGCCAGATGCTTCGGGGTACCTCAGCATGACCGTTCCTGGCGTCAGGAAGCGCGTCGTTCAGACCCACAGTCCGCCCGGCGCGGCCCTTCTTTATCACATCCCCACCCCATTGAAAGCGCGCGATGCCCGCTCCGTCGCAATTAATGTTCGACACGAACAATGCATCTTTCGCATCTTGTCGTTGCGACCCTATAATTGGTGCGGTGAATTCATGAGCAATAAGCTGATCGAGCGGCAGGTGATTTACGATGGCGTCAAATGCCGCCTCGAGTTGCATCACCTTGAGGATGAAGAAACGCATCGCCGCTTCAAGCGCGAGGTGGTGGCACATCCGGGCGCGGTCGTCATTCTTGGATTGCTGCCGGATGATCAAGTGCTGCTGATCCGCAACTTCCGCTACGCGGTTGGGCAGACGCTCGTGGAGCTTCCCGCCGGCACGTTGGAGAAGGGCGAAGACCCGATGAATTGTGCCGGCCGCGAGCTGTTGGAAGAAACCGGATATCTGGCGACGCGCCTCGAACGCCTCAATGTCTTCTACACTTCGCCGGGAATCCTCGGCGAGAGAATGTATGCCTACGCGGCCCATGATTTGCAGAAGGAAAAATCAGCCCTGGAAGAAGGCGAAGAGATCGAGCTGATGCCCGTGAAATGGGCCGATGCAATGGAGATGCTGACCGACGGTACAATTAAGGATGGCAAGACGATTGCCACCCTGCTTTGGTATGACCGCTTTCGTCGAAACAAAACTACCGAATGACCGCGCCGAAAGAGCCTGGCTGGCGGCGGCATGGAATGCTCGAAGGCACCACAGGCTCATGGAGTAAGGCGTAAGACCATGGGATGGGAAGACCGGCCGTATTACGACAACGACAGTCAGCCTGTCGAAGGCGTTTTTGCGCCGCCGCCAGGGCCGTCGATCGGGCTGTTTACCGCGCTGGGCGCGCGGGTTCGCGTTCATTTCACGCTTCCTTTGGCGCTGGTCCTCATCTTCGCGCTGAACTGGCAAAAGAATTACACGCTTTCCAGCAAATTCATTAGCCTCGCGGCGCTTGTGGTGCTCGTGACGCTCCATGAGTTGGGCCATCTTTTGGCTGCGCGGGCGGCGGGCATCTACATTGACGAAGCGCTGCTCTGGCCCCTCGGCGGGCTCTACACCCCGGACATCCGAAGGCGGAAAATGCCAGCGGCGATCGCCGCGCTCGGCGGGCCGCTGGCCAACCTGATGCTCTGCATCACCTGCGCTGCAATCGTTCAGTTTGTCGCCGGGCAAACAGTTCGGCTCAATCCGTTCCACCCCCTGCCGCCGGCTGATATCGCGTCGGCGAAAAATCCGGCGCTCTACGTTTGGTGGCTCTTTGTCGTCAGCTACGACCTTCTGATCCTCAATCTCCTGCCGATCGTTCCGCTGGATGGCTCGCGCGTGCTGCACGCCCTGCTTCGCCCCAGCATCGGCTCGCAACGGGCCGCCTCCGCCACCGCCAAGCTGGGGATGATTGGATCGATGACGATGCTGCTCTTTAGCACCGTGCCGACCTTTCATCCGTTCATCGTCGCGATCGGCCTGACGCTGTTCGCCTGCTCGTATTATCAATGGTCAACGGTTCGGGAAATCTCCACCGAGCCTGCACATGGCGAACCGGAATTCGACTACGGCGCCGCGCTGCACCCCGAGCCGCTCCCCAGAGCGCGTCGGCGTGTGAGCCGCTGGAAGGCCCGCCGCCTCCGCAAGCAATCGCAGCGCGAAGCCGCCGAGCTACACTTGATCGACATCATCCTCGCCAAAGTTTCCGCGCATGGATTGCGCAGCCTGAGCTGGCGCGAACGCCGCGCGTTGCGTAGAGCCACGCAACGCCAACGCCAGATGGAACCCGCCGATAGCGAGCAGCAGCAGTCAACGTAGGACTCCTCCCTCTCCCCTGTACTCAGGGGAGAGGGCCGGGGTGAGGGGACAGCGAGCCGCGACATAGCGCGGTTCGCATATCAATGCATTCGTCACTTGCCCCGCGAGTCGTGTAGTCGGCCTCCACCACCACGAGCTGATGGTGGGCGAGTACGCCCACCCTACAAAGGTACTGCCGGTGTGTTCGTTGGGGAAGATTTATGGCGCGAGGAGAATCCGTGCCCTCGCCTCAGGCTCGTACACGGCGTGGTGACAGTTTTTGTATTTCGAGAATCGTTCGTCTTGCGAGAACCGTTCACCACGCCGTGTACGAGC
>DATBDZ010000148.1:0-3535 GCA_036276235.1 Humisphaera sp.
GGAAGAGGAGCCTATGGACCAAAACCACCCGTCATCTGACGGGGACCGCTGGGAGCCGGATGAGGCGAGAGTCTCAAGTCCGGTTCTGCGAGGGCGTGGGGGTGAAATTCCCCCGCGCTACTCTCCACACACTTATGGACAGGGATAGACTGCAGACGGGAACCTACTCACGAAATGATGACTTACGTCAATGCATGCCGCCGCGCGACTGATCGAAAAACGCGCCAGCAGTCGCGCAGAGTCGCGCCAAACCCTCTGGCGCGCTGAAAAACGGGCACCCGGCAGTCGCGCGGCGGAATCCGGTCGGAAATTGGCGTAAGTCGTCTGATGGATTGAATTGCCCAATGAAACATGCAACGGGAGCAAATGCAACGAAATGATTACGGAAACGTTTCAAAAGGTTTCATGCGGCGGGCAGCGAATGAAAAGTGATTGCTCGGAAGTCAGCCGCAGATTCCGCAACGAGCTGCATAGCGGCTCCGCGCACTCGGCGATCTCTGCGCGCAACATGCCGGACGAATCGATCAAATGTTGCGAAAAACGTTGCGCGATGGTGCGCGGCAAGAATCCGACATCGCGCCCGCGGGAGAATTGCGCCAAGGGGCCAAGACGCCAAGGGGCCAAGAAATCAATTGCAGGTCTTTGAATTCTTGGCGTCATGGCGTCTCGGCTCCTTGGCGCAATTATTCCCCTCACGGCAGCACTGTTGGGGTGCGATGCAACGTGCAACCATAGTAGATGCAACCGATTGGTGCAAAATCCGGTGCGGAACGTTGCAGGTTTCGGGTGGCGACGGCCCATCAAGGCCCATCGGCGTGCGCGGTCATGATCCACTGAAACCCAAACAGCCTCGGGGCGATCGCGAGCATGAGATGCTGCGAGCGGATCATTGCTTGATAGAGCAGCTTGCCTTCGCCGGTTTTCCATAGTTCATCGAGCGGCACTCCTGTGGCGCTGAAGCGGGTGACCTTCAGGCCGGCTTGTTTGAGCAGATGGCCGGCGGTGTCTTTGGTGAAGAAATGCAGGTGGGTTTTGTCGAGCGGGCCGCGCTCCATTTTCGGGAAGCGGCCGGCGAGCAGCATCAGGCGGACCGCAAGGTGCGCGACGTTGGGGACGGAGATGATAAAAGTGGCATCCGCGGCGGCGGCGGCGCGGAGCTGCCGCAGGACGGCCAGCGGGTCGGCGGTGTGCTCCAGCACATCGGCGCACACGATCGTTTTGTATTGGCCGGGCGTGAGGCCGGCGTTTTCGATTGTCGAAGCGAAGACCTGACGATAGTGCGGCCTGGCCAGCTCGGCCCATTCCGGGTTGGCCTCGACGGCATCGAGGATGATGCCGCTGCCGGCCAGCGATGCGCCGAGCATTCCCTGGGCGGCTCCGACATCGAGCACGGGGCTTTGGTTGAGCGTCTGGACGATCTGGCGGATTTGCTGGTGGCTACTCCTGGGGTCGCGGTGCGAACGATAATGTATCGCCATGCGGCACCCTCCAGCGGTCGAGCAGCGCGTACTTGAGCGTCTCCATGACGCAGTTCATCGCGTAGGGGATGCCGTTCACATAGCAGATCTCGTCGCCGTAATACGTGGGGATCGGCACTTCTTTAATCGAGTAACCCTTCTTCAAAAACTCCAAAATGATCTGGGTATCGAAGTGCCAGTTATGGGTCATCTCATCGAGCGGAATGCTCGACAACGCTTTCACTGAATAAGCGCGATAGCCGGAATGGAACTCACTGAGATTGGCGCCCGCGAGTGTGTTTTCCGTCCAGGTAAGAATCTTGTTGCCGACGTATTTATACAGCGGCATGTTGCCCTTGAGGGCGGCGCCTTTCACCATCATCCGCGAGCCCATCACCATCTGCGCGGAATTATTCTCCAGCGGATTGAGAAGGCTCTGCATGACTTCGGGCGCGTACTGGCCGTCGCCGTGGAGGAGGACGACGTAATCGAGGTCTTGCTCGATGGCGTATTGATAGCCGCGGCGTTGGTTGCCGCCGTACATCAGATTGACGGGATTGCGGAAGACCTTGAGCTTGCCGCCGAACTCGTCGAGGCAGGCCTGGCCGGTTTCGAAGGTGCGATCCTGGCTGGCATCGTCGAAGACGAAGACTTCTTCGATCTTCTGCCAGATCTCATCGGGAATACGGCGCAGCACGGTGCGCAGGGTCGTTTCGGCGTTATACGCCACCACCAGAATCCCAATCCTCGGCGTACCGGACATAAGTGAGAGATTTGTAACCGAAAGGAATTGAAAAGGCGACGGTATTTAT
The DNA here is from genome assembly GCA_036276235.1 of Humisphaera sp. GTDB lineage: Bacteria > Planctomycetota > Phycisphaerae > Tepidisphaerales > Tepidisphaeraceae > JANWHF01. The sequence continues at coordinate 2,270 of DATBDZ010000148.1, forward strand.
CGGCAAGAACAGCCCGATAAAGACCGGGAGCCAGCGGCCCGGAGGAAATCGTGTTCCGCTCCTGGCTACTGGCTCGAAGTCTCCTGACTCCTTCGCCCTTACTGTTTCTGCATCTTTTCCGATGCCTTGGTCAGAGCATCCTGTGATTTGTGCTCTACCTTTTGCATCTCGTTGTTGATCTGTGCGCGATTGAACCAATGGGAAAAGGCGCCGGTGTAGACAGTGACGCCATCCTGCTGAACATCTTCCCAGAGGAAGCGATTTTTGTAGGTGAAGTGGCTGGCCGTCTGTTTGGCCATCTCTTCATCGATCGCTTTCTTGAGAACGTTTGTTTCGTTTTTGGTTTGTTCCTGGACGATAAAGCTCTGGAAGTCATCCTTCCCCGGCTTCGTAAAGAAGGCGGCTGCCGCCAAGGCGAACAGGAGCACGATAATCAGAAGGGATTTCATGCCGGGATTATATCTGCCTTGCGGCGGCAATATCATTAGGATCGGCCAAGTTTTTTCTAATGACGGGTTGGCCGGATATTTGGGTGCCGTTGGGGTTGCTCGACTTGGCCGGTGGACTTACTAGACTTTGCCCCTCCCATGGACGGAAAATACGATACGACAAGCATTAATGTGAGTCAGAGTGCGACCGAGCTTCGACATCAGCCATTGATCGGCGCGCCGGCATCTTTGCCGCCGGGGGTTATCTTTACCCTGGCGGCATTGGCCTCCAGCGGCACCAGCCTGCTGATTACCGGCATCTACTTTTTCATGGCGCATCGGTATGCCTGGACGTTGCGGCAGAACTTCTTTCTGGCCGCCAGCCAGGGGTGCGTCTACATCATCGGCGCGCTGAACTCGCATCGGTTTACCGCGCGTTTTAAGCCACGCCGAGTGTTGGTGTTCGTCTACGCGCTGATGGCGGCGATTGCCCTGTCGGCTCTGCTGCTTGTTTCATGGCCGGGAATCGTGACGGGATTGCTCCTGCTCTATTCGATGACGAGCGTGATCAGTTGGCCGATCCTGGAGAGCCAGATTACGACCGGCACGGACAGCCACACCATGTCGCGGCGAATCTCCGCGTACAACCTGGTATGGGCGGCAACGGGCGTGGCGATGCTCGCGATCGATGGAACGATCATCGATCATTGGCCGGCGGGGATCTTTATCTGGCCGGTAAGCGTTCACTTTGCGACGATGTTGATTGTGTTGTTTATGGCGAAGGACGCCGGCGCAACAGACGGGATTTCCCACTCCTCCGGTACTCCGGGGGAGGGCT
>DATBDZ010000149.1:0-31006 GCA_036276235.1 Humisphaera sp.
TCGACTTCGACAACATTTGCGCCTGATGCCAGCCAGGCTGCACGGCGCTGCAGATATCGCTCGCGGTCCTCACCCGGCAATTTGGTGGCTGCGCTGAATACTTCGAGGACGGTTACCAATTCACCGCCCTCGACTTGCGTGACGGCTATGTATCTTTCAGTTCGTTCTTCGGCGTCGAATATACGCGGGTCTATTTGCTTGTCGGCTGCGACACGCTCATCAACCCTCGCGACCAGATCATCCGGCAATGACTTGTTCAGTGCGGTCCCCGCTAGCGTGACCAATTGCGCATGGAGGTCGAACCAATGGCGCTCGAGAAAGGGATCCATGCCGGGAAACGGGCTGGCCATGCCGGAATTATAACAAGCTTCCGGATCAGTTGCCGAGTCGGCTGCTTTCGCGATGCGGCAATTCGCCGCTGCACACGACAGAGCCGGCAATCGCCGGTACTATGTTTTGAGACAGTTGTGATCAATCCAAAGGACCCCGCGCTCATGAGTACCGCCACCATTCCCGTTGCCGTGACTGATCCGATCAACGCCGCGATTTTGGCGGTTTCTGAGGACAAGGTGCGCGGGTTCCAGGCTGATCCGCTGGGGGAGATCGCGCGGCTCTCGCGCGTCGATCTGCCGACCGTCATCGAGCGCATCGCCGCCATGCTGCGCGCGGGCGTCATTCGGCGCGTTCGTCAGACGTTGATGGCTACCAATCTGGCGCGCGGGGCGTTGGTGGCATGGATGGTGCCGCCGGAGAAGCTTAATGAAGGATTCGACTATCTCTTTCAGAAGGATCCGTTTTCCGGGCATGTGGTGATTCGTTCGACGGATGCGGTCGTCGCTGGCTCAAAGTTTCGGCTCTGGACGACGCTCAAGGTGCCGCAGGGATATTCGATCCGCAAGCATTGCGAGCTTCTCGCCAGCCGGCCGGAGATTCAGGCCGAGCAGTTTCGGATGATGCCCGCGAGGCGGCTCTTCGCGTTGGGCGTCGGCCATGTGCGCCGGCGAGGGATGGAGCCGGGCAGCAAATCAGATGAACTGGCGGAAGTGCAGGATACGGAAATCGTGGACCTCAATGAGCTGGATTGGCGGGTGCTCATGGCACTCAAGCGCGAATTTGAGCCGGAGGAGATTCAGGAAAACATCTGGCAACCGCGCGCCGCCGAGGCGGACGTCTCGCTGCAAACTTTCCTCGATGTCGCCACCTCGCTCAATCAGCGCGGCGTCATCGGTCGCTTCTCCACCTTCCTCGAACACGTTAAGCCGCTGGCCACCGGGGAACGCGTGACGAAATTTAACGCACTCTTCCACTGGGCTGTCCCGCAGGGCCGCGAGATCGAGACTGGCCGTCAGGTTGGCCGCTTCCACATCATGACCCACGCCTACTGGCGCGAGGGCGGCCCCGAGTTCAACAATGTCAACGTCATGGGCGTCGCCCACGGCCAGGAAAAGGAAGTCGTCCTCGCCCACAAAGCCGCCATCGATCGCCATCTGGCCGAGATGGGCATTCCGGTCAGCTACACCAATGTCTTCTGGGGCGGACGAAGCGAGATCAAACCGAGTGAGATTTCGCCGTTCGCGTATCAGGAGTGGTGCCGAAGCGTGGGGATTGATCCGGATTCGATGAAAGAGTAACCGCCAAACGCAAAAACGCGGGCGCTTCCCAGCCGTTCTGGCGAGGAAGCGCTCGCGTTTTGTTGTTTTGAAGGTCGAGCGTCGCTTACTGGACGCTCCAGACCGTCAGATGGCTAGCCGGACGAAGCAGCAGGAAATGATCGATATCATCCTGCGCCTGGGCCCAATCGTAACCCCAGTTGCGCACGATCATCTGGCCGCGTTCTTCGGCGGAGTAGCCGGGCGTTGCGCAGCCGGACGCACAAAGCACCGATCCCGCCATCAATCCGATCAGGGCGACAATCTTCATGGCCTTGGCCTTCCTCGTTGGAAAATCCCGGGTGTTATCGTCTTCAGCGAGCGATTCCATTCAATCAAGCCCAAATGTAAACATCCGCCCCAGCCTTGTCAAAATGAATCCACGCCATAAACAACGAGATTGCGCCTTTCGGGCAGGCGGCCTTCGTAAGCACCCTGCCTATACCTGTGGCGAGGCAGTTTCAAAGCAGGTGCGGTAGGCAAGTCCTGCGCAGGCGGCACCAAGGATCGGTGCGACCCAAAACAGCCACAATTGCGCCAGTGCCCACCCCCCAACAAACACCGCCGGTCCGGTCGAGCGGGCGGGATTGACCGACAGGTTTGTCACAGGAATACCCACCAGATGAATCAGCGTCAGGCCCAGGCCGATCGCCACCGGGGCGAACCCCGCCGGGGCGCGCCGATCCGTCGCGCCCAGGATGATTATCAGAAACATAAAGGTGAGCACGACTTCCGCCGTCAGACACGCGGCCAGGGAGTAGTGACCGGGTGAATGGTCGGCGTACCCATTGGCGGCAAATCCGTCGGCGAGGGTGAAGCCCGCCTTGCCGGCGGCGATGACGTAAAGCACCGCCGCCCCGGCCAACCCGCCCAGCACCTGGGCGATCACATATGCCGGTAGATCCTTCGCCGGGAAGCGGCCTCCCGCCACCAACCCCACCGACACGGCCGGATTGAGATGACACCCCGAGATGTGGCCAATGGCATACGCCATCGTCATCACCGTCAGGCCAAAGGCCAGCGCCACGCCGTCAAGACTGATGCCGAGATTGAAAGGGGTGCCTTCGAGTTTGGCGCCGACGACCGCCGCCAGCACCGCGCTGCCGCAGCCGGCAAACACGAGCCAGAACGTTCCGATGAACTCGGCCATGCCGCGCTTCCAAAGTACCATGGGATATCCTTCTCTTCGACCCCTCAGGTTGGGCGCCGCCTAGCCGAACGGAACACCGTTCAGCCACCAGCGCGGCATCGAGCAGCAGCTATGTTACCAAATATTGCGATAAAGCGATGCAAAGGCGCACCGCAATTCCACCTACCAATTCCACCTACCAAATCGTGAAGCGCACTGACCGACGCTGCAAGCAGCATCGGCGTTTAAAATGCACGCGCGCATTTCCCCGAACGCCTATGCTGCTTGCAGCATAGGTCAATGTGCTGCTTTCGTCCGGGCGCCGGAAAACGGGTCAAGTACGGGATCACATTAAAGGTGACGCGAACCTTTATCTGAGAATTCGCGTAATTCCACCAAAAATCCAAGACGATTTCGGCGAAGCTGTCACGCATCCCGACCTGCCGCAAGCCCCAGCTGAACCAGCGCATAGCGCCATTCGACGTATCGATACGGAACCCCAAGTTCCTCATGCAACTGGCGGAGCCGCGCGTGATGCTTCTCATACTGGTCCTGCTGCCATTGGGTGCTGGTGGCGTCGCAGAAGAAGACGCGGCAGCCAAACGGGCGGATGGCGTGAATTGTGCAGAGACCTTCGATTTGGAAGCGGCATCCGTCGGGTGGGTCGTGGGTGGTTGGTTGTGAGTTGTTTGTGGTTAGGACGGGCAGAGATTTAGGAGAGGTTGTCGCGGCGCTCGGCTTGTCCATCTCCGATAGATCGTGGACGAGCTTTGCCAACTCTAATGTCGTGACATACAGGCGATGGCCGAACTCCTCGAAGCGGCAACACCGGCCGGACGTGCGGCAGATCGGTCGGCGCTCTTCAATCGCTTTTGCAAGACTCGCATAAACCGCCGCCACCGCGTCGCGGACTTCCGCCCGCACGGCGGCGGCTAGCACGGCTTCTCGAAGCTCCTCATCCATTCCGTGGTATTGTACGACGTTCCCGCGACGGAAGGACTTCTATTGGCGGCGCCGCTTTGGAATCACAATTTTCATTATCACGATTTGCTTCTGAGTATGGCGCCATCGCCCTGCCGCGCTGCATTGGACATCGGGTGCGGCGACGGGGCGCTCGTCGGCAAACTTACTCGACGCGCGGAACGTGTCATCGGCATTGATACCTCTGCTGAGATGATCGAACGTGCGTCAACCGACCTGAAAGCCCGTCGCACTTGCGATGATGCCGAGACAAGCTTTATCCACGGCGACTTTCTCACTCATCCGTTTGCGAATGAGCGTTTCGACTTCATTACCTGCGTTGCCACGATTCATCACATGGATTTCCGGGCGGCCGTTGAACGGATGAAGTCGCTTTTGCAACCCAGTGGAACGATTGCCATCCTCGGGTTGGCGCGGACGAGCGGGACGCGCGATTTTCTTTACGACGCGGCGGGATTCTTGACGACCCGGATGATGCGCCTTCGCCGCGATTACTTTGATCCGGGGGCACCGATTGCTGACCCCATGATGACATTTATCGACGTCGAGCGAGCGGCGTCGGAGTTGCTGCCGGGCGCAACGTTCCGGCGGCTCGTGCTGTTTCGCTATCTGCTCGTATGGAGGTCGCCAGAAGGGATCGAATATCGAGCACCGTCATGCCGAGTAGCCTTGTGCTTGCGGCACACCCGCGAAGCAGGAAAACCCTCGGGTACGCTGTCGCTAGCCCATGCCACCCGATTCTGCCGTAGCACTCAATTTGGGTGGCATGGGCTTGCGATAGCATGCCCGTGGCGTTGGTAGACAACTGCCCGCATTTTTCAGAGGAGGTACCCCGAAGCATCTGGCGGGACTGCGCGAGTGGGCCAGATGCTTCGGAGTACCTCAGCATGACAGCTACCTTAAATTCTGCTTCGAACTTGCGCTTGGAGGAAAGTCCGCCGGTCTTGCAAAAGAGGGCCTGTTTACCACAATACGCCCGCTTTATCGTGGCACGGGCGGCCCGCCCGTGATGGGTCCGATCATCCTTAATCCACGGGTGGGCCGCCCGTGCTGCTGAAATCACTATGCGCAAATTGCTCGTTGCCAACCGAAGTGAAATCGCCATTCGCGTTTTTCGGGCGGCAACGGAATTGGGCCTTGGCACCGTTGCCGTCTACACCTACGAAGATCGTTTCTCCCTGCATCGCTTCAAGGCGGACGAGTCATACCTGATCGGGCCGGCTGAAGGGGGCGCCCCGGTGAAGGGGTATCTCGATATTGCCGCGCTGATCGCAATCGCGCGCGAGCATGAAGCCGATGCGATTCATCCGGGATATGGATTTTTGGCGGAGAACGCCGAGCTGTCCCGCGCGTGCGAAGAGAACGGCATCACCTTCGTCGGCCCGACGCCCGATCTGCTGGAAGCGTTCGGCGACAAGACCGCCGCCAAGCGGCTGGCGAAGAAGGCGAATGTCCCCACGCTTCCCGGCACCGAGCATGGCCTGACCGACGCCGCACAAATTCGCAAAGCCGCCAAAGAGATCGGATATCCGATCATCATCAAAGCCAGCTTCGGCGGCGGCGGACGCGGGATGCGCGTCGTCACCGATCCGGATGATCTACTGCCACGCCTGGAAGAAGCGCAGCGCGAAGCCGGCGCCGCCTTCGGGCGCGGCGAAGTTTTCGTCGAGCGCTTCGTCCCGCGCGCCAAGCACATCGAAGTGCAGATCCTCGGCGATCAGCATGGCAATCTCGTGCATCTGTGGGAACGCGATTGCTCGGTGCAACGGCGGCACCAGAAGGTCGTCGAGATCGCGCCCAGCTTTAATTTGCCGCTGACATTGCGCCAGCAAATCTGCGAAGCCGCCGTACGGCTCTGCAAGACCGCAAAATACCGCAACGCGGGCACCGTCGAATTTCTGGTCGATCTGGATCGCAACGAGTTCTTCTTCATTGAGGTCAACCCGCGCATTCAGGTTGAGCATACCGTGACGGAAGTTGTCACCGGCGTCGATATCGTCAAAAGCCAGATTCTGGTAGCGCAGGGGCACAAGCTGCATGCGACGCCGCTCAACATTCCGGCGCAGGAAAACATTCACACGAATGGCTTTGCGATCCAGTGCCGCATTACGACCGAAGATCCTGAGAACCATTTCATTCCGGACTATGGCCGCCTGACGACATATCGCTCGCCGGGGGGATTTGCGGTGCGCCTTGACGGCGGCAACGGTTTTGGCGGCGCGGTCATCACTCCCTTCTTCGATTCGCTGCTCGTGAAAGTGACTACGTGGGGCCAGACATTCGGCGAAAGCATCAGGCGAATGGACCGCGCGATCCGCGAGTTTCGCGTGCGCGGCGTCAAGACCAATATCCCCTTCCTCGAAAACCTGATCAACCACCGCACGTTTGTCGCCGGCGACGCGACGACGACCTTCATCGACAAAACGCCCGATCTCTTCCGCTTCCGCGCCAAGCGCGATCGGGCCACCAAAATCCTCGGCTACCTCGGCGATGTCATCATCAACAGCCGCCCGGATGTGAAGGGGAAGACCGATCCAAAGCGCGAGTTTCCCGATCCCGTGATTCCGCCTTTCGCGGTCGGCACCCCCCCGCCGCCAGGGTTGCGGCAGAAGCTTCTGGAACTGGGCCCGGAAGATTTTTCGCAATGGGTTCGCAAGCAGAAAAGATTGCTGCTGACCGATACGACGATGCGCGATGCGCATCAATCGCTGCTGGCGACGCGCGTGCGAACTTACGATCTCGTGCAAATTGCCGACGCGGTGGCGCATCTCGTGCCGGGTCTTTTCAGCCTCGAGATGTGGGGCGGCGCGACGTTCGACACCGCGATGCGCTTCCTTCAGGAAGACCCGTGGGACCGCCTGGCGCAGCTTCGCGAGCGCATTCCCAACATCCCCTTCCAGATGCTGCTCCGGGCGAGCAATGCGGTCGGTTACACCTCGTATCCCGACAACGCCGTGCGCGAGTTTGTCAAAGGCGCGGGCAAAAACGGGATCGATGTCTTCCGCATTTTTGATTCGCTCAATGTGCTGGACAACATGCAGGTGGCGATCGACGCCGTCCGCAATCACACGTCGTCGCTCTGCGAGGCGGCGGTCTGCTATACCGGCGATATTCTCAATCCCAAGCGCAGCAAATTCAGCCTCAAGTATTACGTCAACTTTGCGAAAGAACTCGTCAAGCGCGGCACGCACATTCTGGGCATCAAAGACATGGCGGGGCTTTGCAAGCCATACGCCGCCCACGCGCTGGTGAAGGCATTGCGAGATGAAGTCGGCGTGCCGATCCATTTTCATACGCACGACACCAGCGGCATCAACGCCGGCAGCATGCTCCGCGCGGCGGATGCGGGCGTTGATATCGTCGATGGCGCGCTCTCGGCGATGAGCGGCACCACCAGCCAGCCGAATCTCAATTCCATGGTCGCCGCGCTGCAACATACGCCGCGCGATACGGGGCTTGATCTGGAGGCGCTCAATCGCCTCAGCGAATATTGGGAATCGGTGCGGCAATTTTACTTCCCGTTTGAGGAGGGCCTGCCCGCGCCGACTGCCGAGGTCTACGACCACGAAATGCCCGGCGGGCAATACACCAATCTCCGCCAGCAGGCCAAGTCGATGGGATTGATCGATCGCTGGCGCGAGATCGCCGAGGCTTACGCGCAGGTCAACCAGATGTTCGGCGATATCGTGAAGGTGACGCCCTCCAGCAAAGTAATCGGGGATATGGCGATCTTCATGGTGACCAACAATCTTCGTCCCATGGACATCCTCGCCCCCGACAAAAAATTCAATTTCCCGCGCAGCGTTGTCGAAATGATGCAGGGATATTTAGGCACACCCGAGGGCGGCTGGCCGCGCGTGTTGCAGAAGATCATTCTCGACACGGCTGGCGTCAAAGCGCTGAAGGGCCGCCCGGGCGCAAAGCTGCCGAAGATCGATCTGGCCCAGACGCGGACGAAGCTCGAGAAGGAAAGTGGCCCGGATATTTCCGATACCGATGTTCTCTCCTACATCATGTATCCGCAGGTCTTCCAGGATTTCGCCAAGCACCGCGCCGCCTATGACAACACCAGCGTCATCCCCACTCCCGCATTCTTCTACGGCCTGCAAAGCGGCGAAGAGATTTCCGTCACCATCGAGCCGGGCAAAACGCTGATCATCCGATATCTGACGACCGGCGAGCCGCACGAAGATGGCACGCGCACGGTCTTCTTCGAGCTGAACGGCCAGCCGCGCGAGGTGAATGTTTCCGATCGTCAGCTCGAAGGAAACCTACACAAGCAGCCCAAAGCCGACCCGGACGACCCCGACCAGATCGCCGCCCCGATGCCGGGAAAGATTTCCAACATCGCCGTCAAAAAGGGACAAGCCGTGAAGGCCAGCGAGCGACTGCTGAGCATCGAAGCAATGAAAATGGAAACCGCCGTCTACAGCCCGCGCGATGCAACGGTGGCGGAAGTATCCGTCAAACAGGGACAGACGGTGGCCGCGCGCGATCTGCTGATCAAGCTGGAAGGGTGATGGGTTCCTACCTGGACGTCAGTCCCGATGTTCCCCTTTAGCGATGCAACGTTTCGCATCGAATTTTGCACCATTCCGTTGCGCTGCATCGCCTTCATGTTGCATCCAACGAATTGAAGCCGCACGTAGAAGCGGAAGGCGCGAAGATCGGGAGGGGTTTCGGATTCCATTTTTCGAGGACCGTATCCGGCCGCCTGGTCCGCCGATGAAACGAAGTGAATCAAATTTTAAATCATTTCGTTTCATGTACTCCCGTTGCATGTTTCATTGGGAATTCCAACACGTCTTAAGCCGCCGATGGGGCACCGATGAACACCGACTCAGGCGGGATGGTGAATCGCCCCCAAGGTGCCGCGCGACTGTGGGCGCGACTTTCGTTGGGCGAGCCCGAGTCGCGCGGCTCCCAATCCACAAACAGCCGCCTCCAGGCCAACTGAACTAAACCCATACATTATACATAAGGTATTAACTGAGCCAGCCGCGGCGAGCCTGTCGAACCCAAGCCGCAACTCAGCCAAAAGCAACGTCCTCACCATATAGCAAAATGTTTCCATTTTCGTCTGTAACCTTGTGCGCCAGCAGGAATTATAAAATATGACCCCATTTCCGCCGTAAACGGTTGCCAGCCAAGGGTTTGCAACCTTCGCGCAGAAGCTCGGCGAAGAAAAATCTTCAGGCTTCAAATTTTTTCGCATGCGACAATCAACCACCCACGACCCCAACAAACACGTCCTCTACTATAGGTCAAAAACTTAGCATTTCGTTCGGTAACACGCGGCCGATCAAAGGGTTACGAGATATGACCCCCCTCCCCCGGCCTTTCGTCGCGCAAGTGTTTGATATTCCAGCACTTGGAAATTGTCGCGCTGACAAAGCCGGATCCAAAAGTTATAAAAATCCGGAAATCTTTCCTCGCGCCCAACTTACTGCTGCTGCAACAGTTACGCCAAAAGAATTTGTGGCGCTCGCGCATAAATCGCTATGACTTCCTGTCGGAGATGGCGAAACTGACAGTAACGGAGAGTGCTAAAACAACCGCCAAAACTCGTTCGAACTCGCTCCAACTTTGCCACCACCGTTTTCTTCAACGCAAGTAAGGGCAAAGTCACTCATCACCGTTTGCCGGCATAGTCCGGCTTTTTAGTGGAATGTTTCACCTCGCGCCAACATTTCCACGATCAACTTCATCCGTTTCTCACGGGTCTCCGGCTTCTTTGCCGTTTGAAGACGATAGACTATGGAATAAATGTTGGCTTTGCTTAGCGTTTTAAAGAATGCCTTTGCCTTCCTATTTTTATCCAATGCTCTCAAGAAATCTTCGGGCGGCGTGGCATTGCGCGGCGAATCATAGGCGGCGTCCCATCGGCCGTCGGCCCGGGCAGACTCAATCACTTTGAGCCCGACAGCGGTCATTTCGCCAGTCTTGATGAGCCTTTCGGCGTGTTGCGTGTTTATTTTTGACCATCCGCTTTTGGCACGGCGCGGCGTGAATTTCTGGAGCCAGGAATGTTCATCATGCGCTTTCTTTTGGCCATCGACCCAGCCAAAACAAAGCGATTGGTCCAACGCTTCGGCGTAAGTGATGGATTTTTCGCCTGAGTCTTTCTTGAAGATACGGAGCCAAATGCCATCCGAGGTAGCGTTGTTTTTCTCAAGCCACTTTCGGAAGTCAAGAGGCGATTTGAAGCTTAACGTGTTCATGTATTCTCGTGGATTGTGATATTATTTCAGACCATGATCGCGTTAAATGCTCATTTTGACGGCAAAGTCATCGTCCCCGATGAACCGTTGGATTTGCCGGCGAATCAGAAAATCCGCATCAGCATAGAGCCAATCGAGCAGGCGACCGCGCCTCCTGCTGTCCAGCCCAAGCTCCAGCTTGGGCTCCAGCGTGGTGTGGTGACATACGCCGCGCCCGACTGGGAAGCCCCGTTGCCCGACGACATCTGGGACCATAATCGCGACGACGAGGCCAAGCCATGAAGTTGCTGCTCGACAGCCAGGCATTTATTTATCTGGTCAATCAGCCCGAGCGACTACCTGCCGCGGCCTGCAGGGTGATCCAGGATCTCAACAACATTCGATTCCTAAGCATCGCTTCACCACTGGAGCTACAGATCAAGGTAAGCATTGGCAAGCTGAGTTTCGCGAAGCCGGTCCGCGACCTGGTTCAGTTCGAATTGGATCGCGGGGCGATGGAACTTCTCCCGATCACGCTCAATCACATCGACGAATTGTCTCGCCTGCCGATGCACCACAAAGATCCGTTCGACCGCATCCTTATCGCCCAAGCCCGCGCGGAGGGTTTGACCATCATCACGGGCGATCGGACAATTCCCCGCTATCCGGTAACAACACTCTGGGAGTGAAGAGTTGCGTCCCGTCGCACCTGCGCCCCTCATTTGTGCATTACAGGTGGCGCGAGCGGTTATATTGTTCTGCTCAACTTCCCGGATCACGCAGAGGCCTTACGCTGGCGGATTTCACCATCACAGCCAGCACCCCCGCGATCGCAAACATCCCCGCTAGCGCGACGAATCCTGGTCTTGTTCCGAATTTTCCGATGATCAAGCCGAAAAAATAGCTTCCGAGCCAGCCTCCCGCTGAGCCGGCGCTGTTGACCAGGGCCATGGATTCGCCGACGACGTTGCGCGGGAGGGTGTCGGCCATCCAGGCCCAGAGCACGCTCACCAGCGTGTAGGTGCAGGACGGGATGATGATCATGCCGGCGAAGGTCAGGTAGAAATGTTGCTCGCCGCCGGCGAAGGCGATCAGATAGCCGACGCTGGCGACGAACATCGATGCGACCGCGAAGGGCTTGCGCTTGAGCGTGCGATCTGACAGGTATGAAACCGTCAGCATCGGCAGGATGCCGACGGCGTAGGGGATTGCCGAGAGCAGGCCGGTGGCCGCGATGCCGCGCGCGGTGGCGGCTTTGATGATCGTCGGCATCCAGAACATCATGCCGTAGCCGCAGGCGCTGAAGGACAGATACATCAGCGACCAAAGAATGACGCGACGATCGGCCAGTGCCGCCCAGTAGCTGGAGATGCGCGTCATCTGGCGCTGCTCGGCATCGAGAACATTCTGAATCGCGTCGGCGTCGTCCGCGGTCAGCCATCGCGCTTCGGCCGGCCGTTCATCGGCGGCGGCAAGCCAGATTCCCGCCCAGATGATCGATGGCATTCCCTCGATGATGAACATCATCTGCCAACCCTTGAGTCCCCAGACCGGGTGAACATCGAAGTGGGCGATCAGCAGCCCGGAAACGACCGACACGAACATCATGGTGAGCGGGTTGGCCAGGAGCAGCAGCGCGTTGGCGCGCGAGCGCTCGGGCTTGGTGAACCATCGCGTGAGGAAGACAAGCATCGCCGGCAGGACAACGCCTTCCACCGCGCCCAGCGCGAGGCGAACCGCGATCAACGCCGGCACGCTGCGCAGAATGCCGGTGAGCGAGGAAAAGATCCCCCAGAGAATCAGCGCCCAGAAGACCAGCCACTTCAGATTGCGTTTCGCTGCCCAGTGGGCGGCGGGAATCTGCAGCAGGCAATACCCCGGAAAAAACAGCGAAGGAAGCAGCGCGGCAACGTTCTTGCTCAGATGCAGCGTCTCGCTCATCCCCGCCGCCGCGGCGTAGCCGTAATTTACGCGATCCAGAAACGCCAGGCTGTAGGTGATGAACGCCAACGGGACGATGTGGAGGAAGCGATCGGAAGAGCGCGGGGCATGAAGAGCGGCGGCGGCTTGTGGCAAGTCTGATCTCCCACTCTCCCTCTCCCCTGTACTCGGGGGAGAGGGCCGGGGTGAGGGGCCGGACGCGCCGATTTGTAAACCGCGCCGTGTCGCCATTCGCCGTCCCCTCACCCTGCCCTCTCCCCTGAGTACAGGGGAGAGGGTTCTAATACTGCGTTGCGCCGCAGTTAGTTAGTTTTCGTTGCCGGCGCCGGCGTGGCTCGCGCTTCGCCGCGCTTGTGAGTGAGCATCCACTCGAACAGCTCATTGTTGTTGTACGAGCGCGTCCAGCAGTCGTGGCCGACGCCGGGGTAGCGCGTGTACTTCACGTCGGCGTTGGCCTTCTTCAGCGCTTCGACCATGTCGTCGCTATTCTTCACGTTAACGGTGGGGTCGGCGTCGCCGTGGAAGACCCAGATCGGCAGCGTCGCGAGCCGTCGGACATTGGCGGGATTCCCCCCGCCGCACATCGGCGCGATGGCGGCAAAGCGATCGGAATTGCGGCTGGCCCATTCCCAGGTGCCAAAGCCGCCCATGCTCAAGCCGGTCAGATAAACGCGATCCTGATCAACGCTGTATTTCGCCAGCACATCATCGAGAAGCGCGTTGAGGCTGAAGGTGTTCCACCCCTGCCGCGCGGCCGGGCATTGCGGTGACACGACGATGAACTGCTTCACCGGCGAATCCACATTCTGCGCAATCAGCTTCGGCGGGCCGTGCACTTTTACCTTGCTCACATCGCTGCCGCTCTCGCCAGAGCCGTGCAGAAACATAATGAGCGGCCACTTCTTGCTGGAATCCTTGCCGTAATCGGCCGGCAGATAAAGCAGATAATCGAGCTTAACAGGAACTTGCTTTTCAAAATGCCCCGCCGCCTGCTCGCCCGGCTTGGGCGCATCGTCCGCCGCGTGCGCGGGAAGAGCCAGAGCAATCGGGGCAAGCAAGACTGCGAGCAATCGCCGCCAGGGATGAGTCATCGTGTCTTCTCCGGTTGAAGTAGGTGAACCGCCATTAGTACCGCGCGTGGATGTCCGATGTTTTCACATCCAATGGTATTGGCGCTTGCGTATGGGCAATATCGCGGGACTCCAATTCGTGATAGAATTGGCTTCTGTTTCCTGCGAGACAGGAGGTTTTGGATACCATGCAAATCTCACTGAGCGAAGAAACTCAACGGCTTCTTGAAGATCGCATGCGACGCGATGGGCACCGGACGCCCGACGAGGCGGTTCGCGCTGCTCTTGAATCCGCAAACGAGGCCGAGACCGAAGAAGTGGACGACCAGACGATCGCGGCGATTGAAGAAGGACTTGCGCAAGCCAAGCGCGGCGAAGTTAAACCATGGGAAGAAGTGCGCGAAGAATTGCGGGAGCGGTTTGCGAAAGAATCGGTAGAATGACGAGCAGCCCGCAAACCGCTCCATGACCAGCTCCCCGAAGATCCGTGCAATCCCGCGCCGGCTGCCGCTCAGGCGGAAGGCCTGGAGTGCTTTGATCCTCTTCGCCTCGTTGCTCTTCCTCTGGCTCTGGTGGGCGCACATCGCCAACCAACGGCTGGCGGCGCAGGTCGCAGCGATTGCTGCGCGCGGGGAACCGCTTTATCCGAAGGATTTTGATCCGCCGCCGGTGCCCGCCGGGCAGAATGCGGCGACGTATTTCGCGGCGGCTTGCTCGGCCATTGTTTTTCCGCCGGCTACACCATCCAGTTCGAGCATGAGCTACGCGGGGTATCCGCCGTTTCCGCAGGCGTGGCATGATGCGGCCAATCAGGCGGTTGCGGCCAATCAGCAAACGCTTCAGTTGGCTCGCAAGGCGCAGGCATACGCCCAAGCAGATTGGGGACATGGCCATGCCGCGCACAGAGCGCAGTGGCCAATGAGAGCCTCGCCGAATCTCAATGGCCTTCGCTATCTGGCCAATCTTCTGGGGGATGCCGCCTTGCTCGCGCACGAGCAAGGCAACGATCTTGAGGCGATAGAGCGAATTCGCGATCTTCTTCATGAAGCCGACGCGATCGACAACCATTCCATTTCAATCATTAACCATTTGACCGGCTATGGCATCGAAGCGCTGGCGGTGGATCGATTGGAAGTCATCGCGCCTGATCTTCGCGTGGACACGGAATTGGGTGCCACGCCGGCACCTTCGCCCAAAGGCAGTCCCGCCGCCGCCGCGACGATTCGCGAAATGATTCATGAGCTGTTGAATGAGCAGTGGTCGCATGAGCGAAGCCTTGCGTGCGCGCTGGCCATCCGCATGGAGGAGTTCGACACGCTCGATGAATTGAGCGAGCGGTCCGATCTGCTCAAGCCAATGGTGCAATTGGATGCAGTGCGGCTATTGGAAGATACGCAATGGGGGCTGCGCGCGGTGGAGCAACCGAATTGGCCGTCCGCTGAAGCAATGCTCGCGGCGCGGCCGAGATTGTTCGCAGAGTCAAGTTCCTACGGCCCGCAGCCCGCCGAAACCAAGATCAGGTTTTCGCACTTCCTCGCCAGCGAAGTCGGCATGCGGATCGAAAGCCTGATCCTGCAGGAGTTCCGGCATGTTGCCGAACGAAGAGTGGCCGCGACGGCGCTGGCCGTTCGGCTTTATCGCGCTGAGCACCACTCCTGGCCGGCACGACTGGACGATCTGTGTCCGGGTTTTCTGCCGACGGTTCCAATCGATCCGTTCTCCGCTGATGGCAAGCCGCTTGGCTATGTGATCTTGCGAGCCGTTCTGCCGGGCGGCGCGGATCGGCCGCTTTTGTTCCTCAATGCCCCAAATGAAACCGTTGACAAAGCCCCGCCTCAACCTTCGTTTGGGTGGGCCGGGAAAAACACGCAGTGGCGCGACCTTGCGCGCTGGGCACCGTCATCTACGAAGGCTGTCAATGATGATCCACACCAGCCCGACAACACAGGGGAACAGGCCAAGACCGATGGCCGCTGAAACTGCCCATGTAACGGGGAGCGAGATACCTGCCGCCAGCATGTAAAAGACACCGCAACGAGTCGTGCGCGCCAGCATCCTTATGTTGGTCCACCATGCGGATATCAGGACAAACAGCATAGTGGCGCCAGAAGAATACAACAGACGTGAGTCCATCTCTCCGTACCCGCCAGCAACGACGTTTGCGATCCATAGCGCGGCAACGAAAGCGGCGGTCGGGACGATCAGCCATGCCCAAGGCGCGCATGCATAGCGGCTGATTGCGATCAATCGCATCTGCCTTTGCTCGTCGATGCCGCCTGCACGGAACCAGAGCCCCGGAGCAGAGAGTCCAAGACAAAATGTGATGATGACGCCGATCGGAAGCACCGGCGGCATCGTCGCTCCGGCAAAGAAGACAAATGTAAGTTGCCAGGTTCGGCCGGACTTCGGGTCCAGCGCGGGGCGTAAAAAATCGGCATCGAAGTCGAGCAGGAATTCAGCGCCATGCTTGGCGATCATCACACCACAGAGCGAAATGACGATCGGCAATGCCGCCAGCAAAACAACGATCAATCGAAATCTTCGCGCCGACCGATCGTCGATCGGTGCTCCAATCGCTGTCGCAAAGCGTTTCGGGCGAAACGTCGCGAGCGCCGCCGTGCGAACGAAAGTGCTGAATCGTCCAAATGTTTTTCGATTCTCCCACGGGATGACAAAGACATCCGCAGCCCCAATCGAAAGCCCGCATTCGGGGCAGGTGGTGCTTGTGATTCCGCGCAGGTTATAGCCGCAGTTGGAGCAGAAACGATCGAGGGTTTCAGCAGTGATGGACGGCGGCGTTTGGCTCATCTTCGCCGATCAATCGTCGTGGATCGCGCGAGGAATTGCTAATCGCGATGCGCCGGCTCCGTCTCGCTGCCGCCCCGGGCTCGGCGATGGACCATTGCGTTTCGCGGCGGGCCGTGATGGCCGTGGGCTTTGAGGATGTCGTCGTATTTCTTGCGCTGGTCTTCGCTGAGGATCTGGCGGGTCTGGTCTTCGGCGTCGCGCATCGACTGGCTGCGCTCCGAGTTTAACTGCTCAACTCGATCCTTGTGATCCAGTTGAATCCTGTCGAATTGTTGCCTCTGCTCGGGCGTCAGCAGATCGAGGATGGCCTGATCGCGATCTTTGTCGCACTCGTGAAATTGCTTGGGCAGATCCGGCCGCGTGACGGCGGTGCTGGACCAGATTGCCTTCATCTGCTTCTCCTGCTCGGCGGAGAGATGAAGCTGGTTGCCCAGCCAGGAATGCTGCGGGCGCTGCGGCGACATCGCCGGCGTTTCGCGGTTGTCGGCGGGCGAACGCCCCACCGCCAGGCCGGCGATGAACATCAGCGCGAATCCCAGCACGATTGCCAGCTTTAGATTGCTCATGGCTCGCCTCCCGACAAGTCCCGGGCCAGGAAGTCGTCGAATTGGGTGTCGGCGGTGGATGTATCGGCAGTGGATGCAACGATGGTATTGGTTGCCGGATCAGGATCGATCGCGGCACGTTCCCAGTTGGAGATGCTCGCAGTGGGCGCGCTCGCGGCCGGGCGCTGGCTGACAAAGCTCCAGCGAATGACCGACGCCGCCAGCACGGCTGCCGCGACCGCGGTCATGCGGCGGCCAAAGCGGGCCAGCGCGATTTCCTCAAGCGTCTTATCAGGAGATCGCGGACCATCGGCGAGCATCGGCGCGGCATCGGGAACGATCAGCGTGGAAAGGGCTCGCGAGATGGCGTGCATCCGCTCCAATTCCAGCGCGCAGTCCTGGCAATCCAGGATGTGCTGCTCCACGCGCTCATGCTCGAGCGGGCTCAGTTCCCCGTCGTAATACGGGCTGAGCATGGTGCTGAATTCACATTCGGCCATACCCTGCGCTCCCATGGAGCCCCGATCTGCCCACAATGGTATTCTACCGTTTCAAACGCGTTTGGTTCATTATTGCGGTTGAAGCCGACAATAAATCACGCTTTACTAACGCCTTAGTCGCAGGTTATTCTCAAAAAAAGTTTTGTTGGAATAAACGGCCCCGTCAGCGGTACTCACAGTAGTCAGGGTGCGTTCTCGACCCTCAGCGGAGTTCCCGGAGTGAGGACACAAGCGACTGAAAGCCAGGCGCCTGCGGCGCTGGGAGCGTCCATTGCCGCGCGGGGAGTTGTCGCGCCCGCAGGGGTTGCGAGTGCAACGATTGCATCTGAAGGGGTCGCAACCGGAGTAGTAGCACCGGGTATCGTCCCAACTGTGGTAGTCGCATCGGGTGCAACCGCCGAAATGTTCGAGCAGGCGGTTCGCACGCATTCCAAGCGGATGCTCGCCATCGCGCGGGGAATCGTCGGGAATCGAGCGGCTCCGGAAGATGTCGTCCAGCAGGCCCTGACCAACCTTTACCAGCATCGCGATCGTTACGATTGGCGCGACCCGGGCGGCTTGATCCGCCGCGCTGTCGTCAATGAAGCCATCCGCATCCTGCGGCATCCGCGGATGGTCCGCGTAGCCGAGGATCATCCCGGCGAGCCGCACTCCCCCTCGGCCCGGATCATGAACTCCGAGATGGTTGATAAAGTCCGGGCGGCCATCGACCAGCTTCCAAGTCACTTCCGCGCGGCGCTCATCCTCTGCGAATACGAGAACATGGCGTATTCGCAGATCGCGCAGGTGCTGGGCGTAAGCATGCCGCAGGTGAAGACCTGGCTGCATCGCGGTCGCCGGCAGCTTGGGGTTTTGCTGGAAGAGTTTATGAAGGCTCCGCCGCGCCCGCGGAGTGATCAAACGCGTGGGACGCGGTATGTGAAGTTGCGAGTGGAGGATCCGTCGGATTAGTTGTTAGAATCTAAAACGAAAACGACCCGTAAAACGCGCTGTTCTCCCCTTCACGTTCCCACTTATCGCCCAGGGTTCCCGCGGAGTACGAAGCGTTCTGCGTATATCCCACCTTGCGATGCTCAATTGGAGTCAGCGGTGTGTACCAAACGAGATTCGGCTGGGCACAGCAGGCATCATCCGGCATCGCTTCAACCGACATCGCCGCGAAACCATCGGCCTTCACCGAGTAAGCGGTATTGACATGGCTGAAGCTGATCGCCGCGCGGCGGACATTCACAATCTTGCCGATCGCGCTCCCGCACTTTTCGGCGAGCAGATCGCTGACAGCCGAAACCTGTGCCTGCGTCGCATGCGTATCGACGATCAGCTCCGCCTTGCGGGTGGCATGTTCCTGCGAGAGGTTGTCGTCGGAAGTAACGGAAGCCATCGCGCGGACGCCGCTCAGATCGGTGCCGTGGAAGGAGCCGCTTGTGAAGCTCCAAGCCATGATCGCGTCGCGGCCGGTGGTGACCAGCTCGCCGTTGTAGTGGCACGCGCCAGCGAAGACGCTCGCCGTGCGGGCCTCGACATAATCGCCGGTGATCTTGCTCGCCGGGGCGGCAATATTCGAGGGCGAAGCCGGACAAATCGAGCAGGCAAGCAATGCCAACATCGTGATGAGGAGAGCTTTCATGGTTTTAGCTCCTTAATGAGTGGTCTTGAATAAGTAGTCAGAGGTAATAAGTAGTCAGAAGTCAGAGAATTCGGATTCGCGTATGCCGCATTTCTTTTCTGACTACTGACTACTCATTACCTCTGACTACTAATTCGCTTTCAAAGCGCTCTTGGTTCAGACAGGCCCGAGCGGTAACACGCCCGGCTTTGGCCGCACTGATCGGGGGCGGCGATGTAGCCGTCCGGGCCGATCGGCAACTGAGTATGATAGCACCAGCAATGCCCGCTGGGATCAAAATAATCTGATTCGACCGACGGCAGATGATCGAGCATAAAGTACTTTTTGGAGCGTAAATCGCCGCAGAACGGGGTGTTGAGCACGTTGAGGCTTGAAGACGGTTTTGCGGGATCGATGCGGGGATTCATAGTTGTCTCCAATCGGCGCGGGCCGTTCACTTGCTCCCTCTCCCCTGTACTCAGGGGAGAGGGTTGGGGTGAGGGGACGAATGCCGCGACTTGCGAAACGCACGATATCGCGGCCGGCTGTCCCCTCACCCTGCCCTCTCCCCTGAGTACAGGGGAGAGGGTTCTGAGCGCGGCCGCCGTTCACGCATTCAACTTCGCCAGCGCCCGGCGGACCAGGGTCTGCGTCAGCGGGATCTTGTATCCGTTATGTTCCATCGGCGTGGCACCTTCGAGGGCGGCCTTGGCGACCTGAGCCAGGACGGCATCCGACAAGGCCTTGCCCGCCAGCGCGGTTTCGGCCGCCGGCACGCGCCATGGAATCGTGGCTACGCCGCCGAGCACGATTCTTGCTTGGCGGACGGTTTTATCCGGCGCCAGTTCGACGGCCGCGGCAACAGCCGACATCGCAAAGTCCAGCGAGTCGCGCTCCTTAAATTTCAGATACGTTGACTTCGCCGCCAGCGCGGATGCCGGCACTCCGATCTCCGTCACAATCTCTCCATCCTTGAGCACGTTCTCGCGGCGGACGTCTTTCGACGGCATCACGAAGAAGCTTTCCAGCGGTATCGTTCGTTTGCCATCGGGGCCGGCGATGCTGATCGTCGCGCCCAATGCGATGAGCATGGGGGCAAGATCGGAGGGATGAACGTAGTTGGATTGCCCGCCGCCGAAGATGGCGTTGTATTTATTTTCGCCGGTGGCGGCGAAGCAGGTGTCGCCGCCTTTTTTGCGGCAATTGAAATTCTCGAGGCGGAAATACCAGCAGCGCGGGCGCTGGCAGAGATTTCCGCCGATCGTCGCGAGATTGCGCATCTGCGGCGTGGCGATCGAATGCGCCGCCTCGGCAAGGCCGGGGAATTTGGCCTTGATGTCGGCGTGCTCTTCGATCTGCACGATCGTCGTCAGCGCGCCGATCTTGAAGCCGCCCTTCCCATCCGGCTCGATGCGATCGAGCCCCTGGATGGTCTTGAGATTGACCACCCGAGGCGGGCGCACGATGTACGCCTTGAGGGAAGTAAGCAGGTCCTGCCCGCCGCCCATGGGGCGCGGCATCTCGTCGGGGTCGGCCTTGGGATCGGCCGGCTTGAGCAGCTTCACCGCGTCATCGACACTGGAAGCGTTGGCCCATTCGAATGCTTTCATAGGGTCATCCTATCTGCTGCATCTTCATCAAGCCGTTGAGGATTTTGTCGGGGGTAATCGGCAGCTCGCGCACGCGCACGCCGCACGCGTTGTAGACGGCATTGGCCACAGCGCCGACGCCGGGAATATTCGCCGGCTCCGCCATCCCGATGACGACCGTTCGCGTGTCGCCGTCGTCGATGATCGGAATCAGCTCCGGTATTTCGAGCGTACCGGGGATTTTGTAATCGCCGAAACCGGGATTCACCATGACGCCCAGCTCGGCGTCCATGACGCGGCCTTCAGAAAGCGCCATGGCCATCGATTGAATCATGCCGCCGTTGATCTGGCTTTCCATTGCCTTGCGATTCAGCGGCAGGCCGCAGTCCTGCACGTGGCACATCTTGGTGACGCGCACTTTGCCGGTTTCGATATCCACTTCCACTTCCGCAAACGAAGCGCCATGCGCGCCGTTGCCGGACAGGCCCGGTTTCCATTCGCCGCGCGATTGCAGCCCGCCGGTGGGAAGCGCGGCACACGCCTGTTTCCACGGCAGTGACTTTCCGTTACCAGAAATCTGTCGCTTGTCGAAGATCACTTCCTCCGGCTTGGCGCCGATCAACTGCGACACGCGCGCCGCCATATTGAGGCGAGCCTGGTAGACGGCATCTTTCACTGCCGGCGCCAGCGACGCGGCGGTAGTTGAGCCGCCCGAGGCGTTGGCATTGCCGTAAGTGGAGTTGCCGATCTTCTCGGTGATGTCCCCCATCTCCAAACCCAGCTCCTCGGCGACGATCGCGCGAACATACGTTCGCGTTCCGGTGCCCAGGTCCTGTGATCCGACGGCAACGCTGACTGATCCGTCCTGCCCGATGGTGACATCGACAACGCACGAGCGGCTTCCGCCGCCGCCCCACGCGCCGATTCCGCATCCCATGCCGCGCTTGAGCGGCCCTTTGCCGCCGCCGGGCGTCGGGTTGCGGTTGGCCCAACCGATCGCCTGCGCGCCGCGATCAAGCTGGCGATGCCACGCTTCGTTATTTGCGTTTTTCTTGCGGAACTCGACCGGGTCCATCCCGATCTTGTACGCCAGCTCATCCATCAGCGATTCCATCGCGAAATTCGCCTGCGGATGGCCGGGCGCGCGAAGTGCGACCGATGAATCTTCATTCGTGTTGATCGGGGTCGATTGGCGGTAAACCGTTTTCGCCGTGTACTGATAGGGCTGGCCCGCGAGGTTGCCGCCGCCGATACCCGGCAGCGCGTGTTGCGTTACATCAACCGCCACCAGCGTTCCATCTTTGCTCGCGCCCGCTTTGAATTTCTGAATCGATCCCGGCCCATTTCCCGCCGCCAGAAATTCCTCGCGTCGGCTCAAGGCCAGTTTCACCGGCGCGCCAACGGCTTTGGCGAGCTTGCAGGCCCACATGCCGGCGATGCCGACGCCGAACTTCGAGCCGAAGCCGCCGCCCATGTTTTGCACGATCGAAGTCAGCTTCGAGGCCTGAACGCCCAGCTCGCGAGCCGCATCCTGTACGACGGAAAAAGTTCCCTGGGTGGAGCAGTAAACGGTCGCGGTATCTCCGCCGTGATAATCGGCAACGAGGCTGTGCGTCTCCAAACAGCAGTGATGCAGGATCGGCGTGCGATATTCGGCTTCGACGACGGCATCGCAAGTCGCGAGCGCGTCGGCGACGGTTTTCGGATCTCCCTGATTGGCCCCGCGTCCGCCGCGGCCACCCCCACCGCCGCCTCCGCGCGCCGGAGCCGCGACAACCGGAGCGCCCGGCTTTGTCGCATCTTCGGCAGTCACAGCATGAGGTAGCACGTCGTAATCGATACTGATCGCGTTGACCGCATCTTCCGCCAGCTCAGGAGTCTCGGCGGCAACCGCCGCGATTGGCTGTCCTTCAAATCGGACTTCGCCACCCACCTGCACGACCGGCAGCACAACCTTCACGCCTTTGATCTTCATCGCCGGCGCGGGATCGAACTTCTTGATGCGAGCATGCGCATAAGGCGACATCAGGAATCTGCCAAACAGCATTCCCGCCGGCCGCACATCCTGCGTATAGACAGCGGTGCCGGTCGCCTTGGCCGGGCCATCGACGCGATCCAGATATGAATTGAGCAGCCGATGTTTGTCGTTAGGCCCCCAAGTCGCGCCGGCGGTGTCGTCCACTTCAATTTCGACTTCGCCCATCGGGACGCCATCGACGATTTTCGGGACTTTGATCGTTTTCTTTGCCATAGGGTTCGCCTCGACTCGTGAGTTTCAGGTTTCGAGTTTCAGGTTTCAGGTTCAGGCAATGCATTTTCCTGAAACCCGAAACCTGAAACCCGAAACTCATTCTCAGACTTTCGCACCGGACTTGGCTGCCGCCAGCGCGGCCTGGAAAATGTGCGGATAGGTTCCGCAGCGGCAGAAGTTGCCCTTGCACGCCTCGCGAACGTCCATCTCCGTCGGATTCGGGTTTCGCCGCAGCAGTGCGGTGACGGAGGTGACGAATCCGGAGGTGCAGTAGCCGCACATCATCGCGTCTTTTTCGACGAACTGCTGCTGCACGGGATTCATATGCTCGGGCGTGCCCAGGCCTTCGACGGTGGTGATCTTCTTGCCGACAGCATCGATCGCCAGCACCGAGCAGCCGTACACGGGCTTGCCGTTGAGCAGCACCGTGCAGGCGCCGCAGGTGGCGGCATTGCACACCAGCTTGGGCCCGGTAATCGCCGGCTCCAGCCGATCGCGCAATGTGCTCAGTAGCGTCACGCGCGGCTCGATCGCGACCTTGTGATCGGTGTCATTAATATTGAGGGTGACGTTGATCGTCCCGCTCATCACCTCGCCGACGGCCGTACCATCGGGCGCCGCGGGCGCGGCATGGACAACGCGGTCAATCACCGCATCCGTCGCGACCGCCGCCGCCCCAACGCCTTTAAGAAAATGCCGCCGAGTCCAACCCGAGGGGTTGGATTTGCCGTTCTGATCTTCAGAAGTGCCTGCCATGGATCGCTCCCTGCCAGTTCCACTTACTCATCCAATAATCACGTAAATCCCTACCCTAGCTTTTGAGGCGTGTTGCGTCAAACGAAAGTTTGAAGCGGAAGTTTGGATCAGGGTCGGCGGCGCGTCGGTGTTCGGAGGGCAGGTCGCCGGCAAAGCCGCCACGCGGGGCGATGCAAGGTAAACAACGGCACGTAGCAAAGAGCACCGCTGAAATCGGTTTGCTTCTGCCTCGTCAACCTAGTGTACCAGTCAATCGATGCCGCCGGAGGATTAACAACATCATCGGGCAAACCGAAGGGGACCGCGTGAAGCGATTTTTAAATGTTGCTTGGAATGGGCTGGCGGCTTCGTCGGCGATAGTTTTCACGGCGACGTGCGTGTTGTGGGTGCGGAGCTACTCGGTCAATGACCGCTCGCAAATTGCCTTGAGTAAAAACCGGGGCGTTGCCCTTTGGACGTGGAAGGGGACAACGCGGGTCGCATACGCAACTTCAACAGGTGCCGACTGGAAAAGCCAATGGGCAATAGATAAAGCAAACTGGGACTACAAAATACTTTATCCGAGATTCCGTCTTGATAGGGGCGCAGATGGCAAAGGCCACCAGTGGTGGGGTGTCACCTTACCCGACTGGTTTGTAACCGCCGGCACCCTTCCAGTGCTTGCCGGTTGGATCATGACACGTAAGCCGAAAAACGTCTCTGGGCTCTGCCCAGTCTGTGGCTACGACCTCCGCGCCACACCGCAGCGCTGCCCGGAATGTGGGACAATTTCAGGCGGCCAGCCAAGGGGGACATCATGAAGCGCCTGCCGTCTACCCGCGGAACTTGCCGGTGGCGGCGTTGGTGTTTGCGGCGCCGCGCGTTTCGATTCTATGAAATCGGTCAGATTCCGCCTCGTCTTCCTAGTTAGTGTCGCATAGAAGACGTGCCGCTCGATGCCGCGGGAGGATTACCGATGAAACGCGCCCGGTCGTTATTGATCATTTTTGGGCTACTCCTTGCGTCGAAAGCCACGGCCGCGAAGGGCGCACCGGTTGACCCGACGCTATTCGTCGGCGATCCCGCCCCACCGCTGGCGATCTCGAAGTGGGTGCAAGGCGAGCCGGTGCCGCAACTGGAGAAGGGAAAGATTTACGTCATCGAATTCTGGGCCACATCGTGCGGGCCGTGCGTCCAGCTGATTCCGCACCTGTCGCGGCTGCAGGAGCAATACAAGGACAAAGGCGTAATCTTCATCGGCATCGACAGCGGTGAGCCGGACGGTGCGGCAAAAGTTCCACCACTTGTCGCGCGGATGGGCAAGCAGATGAACTACCGCGTTGCCGTCGATGACTACAGCGGAACCGAGGAGGGCCGGACCTACGTCGCCTGGGAGAAGGCGACGGGAAACGACGCGTTTCCGTGCTCGATCATCGTCGGCCGCGACGGCAGGATCGCCGGCTACGGCACGGGGATCGCCCTTGAACAAACCGTGGCCGGCACGTTCGACCCCATCAAAGAGTACGGCGGCCGCGAAGCGCAGCGCCTGATGCAACGCGCGGCTAACACGCGCGACCCGGTCGAGGCCAACCGGATCTATGACGAGGCGGCTCGGCTCCCTGATCATCCGCCACTGCCAGAGATCAACGCCTCGCGGATTGGGAGGCTCATTTACACCCCTAAGACGAAAGTGGAGCAAGCGTACGATGCCCTCGAGCGGTTGGTCGCAGCTCCAGGTGCGCGCGCGGTGGATGTGACCTGGCCGGCGGAGATGGTGCTGAACGGGTGGAATGACGCCGACTCCGACCGGGTGCTTGCCATCCTCGAGCGCGCCGCGGCCCTTCCCGGCGACGATGTGGATCGGGTCTTCCTGCTGGCGGCGCGGTTCACCGCATACAACCGCAAGGGGGATTTTGCGGCGGCCGCGAATATCGCTTCGCAACTGGCCAAAGCTCCCGGCGACGACCCGCGCCGATTGCTCAGCGTCGCGTGGGCGATGGCACGGCGCGAAGATGCCGACGCGGGCTATCTTGCGGCGGCGCGCGAATTGGGGGCGCACGCCAATGGAATGAAAGCCAAGCCGATCAGCGAGTCCGTCAACTTCGCGCCCGATGTCGCAACCAACCAGAACCGTGTGCGGATCGGTCTGGCGCTGCGTTCAGGCGATCGCGCGGCCGTCGATGACGCCATACGACAGGTGACCCAATCCCCCGATGCCACGCCGGATGGCTTGAAAGGCGTGTCTGATTACCTGGCCGGCCTGCGCGGCTATGGCTTGCCAGCCGTGGATGCGAGCCTGGCCCTGCTCGACCGTGCCGCGGCGCTGGCGGAAGACCCCGCCGCCCGCGAAATGGTCGCGCAAGCGCGCTTCAAGGCTCTGCTGGCCAAGCACGATTTTTCCGCGGCGTATGCCCTGACTCGCGAGGTCGCGGATCGGCCGGATGCATCTGCGTCGGTCTTGAACTCCCTGGCTTGGACCATCGCGACCGACGCGCCTTTGACCCAGCGAGATCTCGATCTCGCGCAGCGCATGGCGGAGCGGGCCGTCGCGCTAACCGAAAACAAGGATGCCAACAAGATCGATACCTACGCGCGAGTGATGTACGAGAAGGGAAAAGTGGCTCGTGCCGTGGAGCTTGAAGGGCAGGCGGCCAAGATCGCCGACCGACCTGACATCCGGGCCGCGCTCGACTTGTACAAATCAAAGCTTGCGGCGACGCCCAGTCCGCAGGCCAAGTGATGGCTGTCGCAAGGCCGGCGATATAATCTCTTGTTGTGAAGAGCCCTTTCCCGGGAATGGATCCTTACCTCGAGCGTCATTGGCGCGACGTGCAACTTGCACTCATCATCGCCGCCCGGGAATCGTTGGATTACTCTCTCCCGCCCGATCTGGTCGCGCGAGTCGATGAGCGCACATATGTCGAAGAGGATAAACTTGGTGGCCGGATTAAATTCGAACCAGAACCTGTTACTGAACGGTTCATTGAGGTTCGCAAGGCCGACAATGGGCACGTCGTTACAGCGATCGAGTTTGTAAGCGCGGCAAACAAAAAAAGAGACTCCGCAGCTTGGGATGCATATCTCAGAACCCGCAAACTCCTCGTCGCAGCATCATCAAACGTTGTCGAGATCGATCTGACCCGTGGCGGAGACTGGATCGGCTTAATGGATCTGCATAGCGCTCCCGCCCATGTTCATCAAGCCTATCGCGCCACTGTGCGGCTCGCCGATCGGGCCGGACGAGTGGAGTATTATCCGATCTCGCTCCGTCAGCGACTGCAGATGCTGGCGATTCCGCTGCGGCTCAGCGACAAGGATGTCCTATTGGATTTACAAGAATTGCTCGATCGCGCATATGAATCCGGTCGATACGGCTCGACGGATTACCGCGTGAGTTGCGATCCGCCGCTCGACGCTGAGGACGCCGAGTGGGCCGATCAGCTTTTACGCGGTGCCGGTCGGCGATAGCATTCGCGATTGAACGATGCTCGGCCAACACGGTAACAACAAATATGAAAAGTCCCATCGAGATTATCGTGATCGCGCTCGCCGCATTGTTTGCCAGCGCATCCGCGCTTCGCGCGGCGGACAAACCCGCCACGCAACCTTCGGAAACCGAAGTGAAAAAGATCACCCTCCCAGAATTCGACACGATGCGCGCCGACAAAGCCGCGGTCGTGCTGGATGTCCGGACAGCCCGGGAATTTGCCGCCGGCCATGTGCCGGGGGCGGTGAACATCGATTGGCACGCGCGCGATTTTGCCGACCAGGTGGCGAAGCTCGACAAATCCAAAACGTATCTCGTGCACTGTCAGGCCGGCGTTCGCAGTGCCGCCGCCACCAAGAAGATGAGCACGATGGATTTTCTTCACCTCTACGATTTCGGCGGCGGGTATGCCGCTTATGAAAAAGCCGGCAAACCGATCGAAAAGCCAGCGGCGAAGTAGTTCGCTCGCTAAGTAATTCACGCACGAAGTGCTTCACTCATTGGTCTTGAAGCATTGGATCGCCATTGAGGTGAACGCCGCGCTGATGAACATTGTCGCGCAGGTTCCGAGCCATCTCCAGAACGGCGCGTGATTGGTCGGAATCACGCCCCAGATTCCAAGCAATCCTATTACGGTACCCGCCGCGATCGAGACGAGGCAGATTACGAAGGAACAGATGTTGATGCGGGCGATTTGTTGACGGGTCATTGAGGGGTCCTTCCGAAAAGGTTTGACTCAATTATTGGTGAAATTCGCGCCGGTGGACAAGGAGCCAATGTCGGTGCGATCGCGATTTGAAAGTTGTGAAAACCGCTCGAAAGGCCGCCTTAAGAACCCTCTCCCCTGTACTCAGGGGAGTGGGCAGGGTGAGGGGACAGCGGGCCGCAGTACGGCGCAGTTAGCAAATCCGCAGTTCGTCCCCTCGCCCCAACCCTCTCCCCTGAGTACAGGGGAGAGGGAGAAAAGGAATTCAATCAGCCACGATCGGGGTAGGGAAGGCCGAACTCATTCGGCCTTCCCTCCCGCCAAACCGGACTGGCGGGTCTACCGCATCCGGCTTTCCAGTCAGTGGGCCGCCTTCGCGGATTGGCGCGCCCGAGCAAAGGCATCGTTCAGCGTATAGAGACCTTGCTCGATAAAATAGGCGTTGGGCCAGCGCTGATGGTCCCGGCCTCGGGCCTTTCCCTTTCGTTTCTGGCGTTTGCGCAGGAGGCTGCGGAGCCTGCCGCGCACCCAGCCGTCCAGATAGGGGAAGGTCGTTTTGTAGCTGTGTTTGAAGTATCCAAACCAGCCACGCAGCGTGCGATTGAGGTCGGCAATGATCAGCGGCAGCGCCCTGCCGTCGGTTCGTTTGGTCTTGGCCCGGATCGTGTCTCGCAGCTTCATCAGGCTCTTGTTGCGGACGAAGCGTCGGCCCCGCTCGAAGCGGTAGCCCAGAAACTCGAAGGGCTCGACTCGCGAATCGACGATCCGCGTTTTGGTCGGATGCAGCGTGAGGCCGGCTTGCGCCGTCCACGCCGTCACTGCCTCCAGCGCGGCTTGGGCTTGCTCCTTGGTTTTGCACAGGATCACAAAATCGTCCGCGTAGCGCACCATCGCGTAGCCCGACGCCGCCATCTGTTGATCCAGCGGGTCGAGATAGATGTTGCTCAACAGCGGTGAGAGCACCGCTCCCTGTGGCGCTCCGGCGGTCGGCGTCCACTGGCTCAAGCCTTCCATGATGTTTGCCTCAAGGAAAGACTCGATCAGTTTCAGCACGCGGCCGTCGGCCACACGCTTTTGCACCTGTTCCATCAGCCGCCGGTGCGGGATGGTGTCAAAGTAGCTCTTGAGGTCGGCGTCCACCACGTAATGATGTCCTTCGCGCAGCAGTCGCCAGACGTGCCGCAGGGCGTCGCGGGCGCTTCGGCCGGGCCGAAAGCCGTAGCTCTGCGGGGCAAACTGCTTCTCGAAGATCGGTTCGATCACCTGGCGAACGGCGCCTTGCGCGATGCGGTCGACGACCGTCGGTATCCCCAGCGGACGCTGCGTGCCGTCGGCTTTGGGGATGTAGGTCCGCCGGATCGCCTTGGGCCGGTATTGTCCGGTCCTCAGTTGCTCCGACAGCCACTTGAGGTTCGTCTCCGCCTCGCGCTCGTACTGCCCGATGCTCATGCCGTCCACACCCGCCGCCCCCTGGTTGCGTGCGGCTTTGGCCCACGCGGCCCAGAGGTTCTTGAGGTTGTAGACCTTGTCGATCAGACTGAACCAGACGCCTCCTTTCACTCCGTCTTCCAGAGCGGCCAACATGCGATCCGTCCAGACTGATGCTTCGGCCCATTGCCATCGCGCTCGTCGCGCGTGGGTTTGGTGGTCCTCTCCGGCTTGTGTAGCCCTCGTGGGCACTGCCGTCGGTTGCTCTTGCATCGGCTCTGTCCTTCTCGCTTCCACTTTCCTGCGTCCCTTGGCTCCGGCCCCGTTACGGGCTTTCATCGCTACTACGGACGCTCTGACTCCTGCCGCGGCCGGCTCTTGGGCGACTCTATGGTTCGCATGAACACCGTTCGCTTCTCCGCGGCAGGTCTCCCTGCTTCATGCATCGGATCTTCCGCGCCGTTCCGCCTCCAACCACCTGATGGCCCCCGCGATCGCTTTGACACGTTACCCTTCAGCGTCGCGGGCTTCCCGTTTGCGGCGGGTCTGGGGTTCGCCATTCCCTAGCAGGCTCCCCGGTCCATCCGGCCGAATCGAGTTCACTTGCGTTGCGGACCGGCAGTTCACCTCCGGTTGCTCTCCACCTGGCCTCGCGGCCATGCAGTTACCTTCAGTTACGGGCCGGAGAACGTCTGCCCGAAGAGGACTTGCACCTCTCTGATCTGATACACTCGCAGGCGCACTAGGGCGGGATTTATCCCGCAGCTTTTGTTGCTGTAGAGCGTGCTCGCGACCGTTTCTCGTTCTAAAAAGGATCGTTACGCCAAGACGGCATGACGCCAAGGGTCAATTCTTCTTTGCGTCTTTGTCTCTTTGCGTCTTTGCGCAATTTGAATCGCGCAAAGACGCAAAGAGGCAAAGAGCGCAAAGGAATTGAATTCATGGAAAGAGCAAAAGACTTCACGAGCCAGGATGCATCAAACGAAATTCATCTCAAAGCCTGGAGTTCTTTAGCTTCGCATGTTCATATATTCCGTGGCGTCTTGGCCTCTTGGCGCAAATGAGCGGCACCACAACGCAATCCATCCCACCGAATAATTCACAGCAAGGAGCAACAAATGAAACGACCCCTGGAGAAATTCATCATCGTGTCGGCTGTTCTCTTCTTCGCATCCCTCGCCCGCGCGAGCGCCGCTGACAAGAAGCTGGACGTTTACTGGAATGACACCGAAGGCGGTGCCGCCACCCTGATTGTCACGCCGGCCGGCGAGTCGGTGCTGATTGACGCCGGCAATCCGGGCGGGCGCGATTCTCAACGCATCTTCAAAACCGCAACCGAAGTCGCACATCTCAAACAGATCGATTATCTGATCACCACGCATTTCCACATCGATCATTTTGGCGGCGCTGCCGCCCTGTCGAAGCTGATCCCGATCAAGGTCGTCTACGACAATGGCGAGTTCCAGGGCGGCCGCGAGCGGCCGAGCAAGGAATACCTGGAATTCCCCGCCGAGCGCCGCGTGCTTAATCCCGGCGACACGCTTCCGCTCAAGCAGGCGGACGGCGCGCCGCCAATCGCGATGCGCTGCATCGCGGCGCGGCAGAAGATCATCGATCCCCCCGCCAACGCCCAGCCCAATCCCGATTGCGCCGAAGTCCGCAAGAAGCTCGACGATGCCTCCGACAACGCCAACAGCATCGTGCAGGTCCTGAGCTTCGGCGATTTCCGCATGTACCTCGGCGGCGATCTCACCTGGAACGTCGAAGCCAAACTCGTCTGCCCGATCAACCTGATCGGCAAAGTCGATGTCTATCAGGTGACGCATCACGGCCTGGATCAAAGCAATAATCCGGTGGTAGTGAAATCGGTTGCGCCAACGGTAGCCGTCTTCAGCAACGGCCCCCGCAAAGGCGCTGAAGCCGGCACATGGCAGACGATCAAAGCGCAGGATTCGATTCAGGGAATCTTCCTGATCCACAAAAGCCAGGCCGCCAACGGCCCGAACATCCCGGAAGAATTCATCGCGAATACAAAGAACAACGCGGACGATCAGGGCAATTACATCGCGCTGTCGGTCGAGCCGACGGGGAAGAATTACACGGTCAGCATTCCGGCGAACAAGAAGGACTGGAAGTTTGAGACGAAGGGGAAGTGATTGGGGAGGTTTCGGGTTTCAGGTTTCGAGTTTCGGGAGCGCGAGGGCCGCGATTGCCGGTGCCTTGCGCGCCCGTCGAAGCGGAAACCAAGGATATCGAAGGTGGCCGGTCGGCCGGTTGATTTCCGGCAAAGGCGTAAAATGTCGGCGTGAACGTTTGCCGGCAAAGAAAGTGTCCCCACGCCGTCAACGAGCTTCAGGCGAGGGGGCGGATTCTCCATGCGC
>DATBDZ010000150.1:0-2526 GCA_036276235.1 Humisphaera sp.
CTTCCCGCGCCGGCCGAGTGGGTGAATGTTCGCCGATTCAGGATCAAAGATAGCGTCGAATACCTTTGGTGGCTGTCTCCTACCGCGTGGCCTTATGCCGACAATCGGAATGTACTCGTACCTTATAGCGGCGATATGATCCGTCTAATTGAGCGAGGGTATAAAGCGAAGAAACGCCCAAGTGGCCACGTCATTACGAGCAAGTTTCAGAACAATCGTGGTGGAGCAATCCCGCAGAACATCATTGTTCGAGGGAATAATGAGAGCAACTCGGAGTATATAAACGCGTGTGCCGAATTGGGTATCAAGGTCCATCCAGCACGCTTTCCGCGCGCTGTGCCTGAGTTCTTTATCAAGCTGCTTTCCAGGCCCGGCGATCTCGTCGTCGATCCCTTCGCTGGGAGCAATACGACCGGCCAGGTTGCCCAAGGCCTAGAGCGGCGTTGGATAGGCGTGGATGTCGAACCAAGTTACGTTCGTGCATCCGGTATACGATTTGGACTAGACCCTAAGACGCTGTGATGAGCAATTTGGATTTCGTCAAGTTCTTCAAAGCTGCGTATCCGGACGAGTCTTGGCCCAAGCCGTTTCATTTGCTTGAAGGACTTCAACGCGTTGCTGCTGGCGAAACGGTGAAAGATGCTGCGAAGGCAGTCGGGACTCTGCCCAGCATCCTTGAAAAGCTTGCGGGAAGTTCGCAGCCCGCGCACGACATCATCGGCGTGCAGCCAACTGAGCTAGGCTGCATACTCATAAATGGTGGGCAAATCGGGAGGAAGATGATTCAAGCTCCTTAGAGGAGCTTGAACATGGCCCGCTACGACCTGACCGAGTTTGAGTGGAAGACGATTCAGCCGCTGCTGCCGAACAAGCCGCGTGGAGTTGCGCGCGTGGACGATCGGCGGGTGCTCAATGGCATCTTCTGGGTGCTCCGCTCGGGCTCGCCGTGGGCCGATGTGCCGGAGCGCTACGGTCCCGCAACAACGATCTACAACCGCTTCAATCGATGGCGGAAGGCCGGCATCTGGGACAAGCTGATGAACGCCATCATCGCGGCTCATGACGGCAAGGTGCAGATGATCGACTCCAGCATCGTGCGGGTCCACCAACAGGCTGCCGCCCAAAAAAACAGACTGGAGACGCTTGTATCGGTCGAAGTCGTGGAGGACTGACGACGAAGCTGCATCTGCGGGTCATCGGCAACGGCCTGCCGGTTCAGATCGAGCTGTCGCCCGGCCAGATGAATGACCAGCCCATGGCCGAACTCCTGCTCAATGATCTTCCGGCCGGCGCCAAGGTCATTGCCGACAAAGGCTACGATGCCGACTGGATCAGGGATTTGATCGAAGATCAGGACTGCACGCCGCACATCCCGCCCAAATCCAACCGCTACGACGGCATCACCTACAGCAAGAAGCTCTACAAGCAGCGCAATCTCATCGAACGCTGCTTCAACAAGCTCAAGCAGTTCCGCCACATCGCTACACGCTACGACCGAACCGCCTTGAACTACCTCGCTATGGCCAAGATCGCTTGCATCCGACTATGGCTCAGGTTTTATGAGTCCGCAGCCTAGTGCGCATAGCTAACAATACCGCTACACAGGCTCGGATCGAAGCAAGCTAACCCGCATGGCGCGGAGCGCAATCCAGTTTCTCGTACGCAACACGGCGGCCCGGATTTCACTTCGCTTCAATCTGGGGTCTCGCGCACGGGGTTAGGCCCCGGATTTCGCCTCGCTTCATCCGGGCTACGGGCTGAAGTTGATTTCGCGCCGCAGGGCCGTTATCAGCGGCCCCGCACAATCCATTCAGCGTTTGTCTTGGCGTCCATGCGCGGCGCCTGGAGTTTTCTCGTGCCCGCTCAATCCGCCCTGCTCAACGTGATGGAATCCGCCGCGCGGAAGGCGGGGCGCAGCCTCAAGCGCGACTTCGGCGAGGTCGCAAATCTGCAAGTCTCGCTGAAGGGTCCGGCGAACTTCGTGTCCGCCGCGGACCACCGCGCCGAGCAAATTCTCCGCACAGAGCTCCTGAAAGCGCGCCCCGGCTACGGTTTCGTCGGCGAGGAAGGCGGCAGCCACGAAGGAACCGACAAGACCCATACCTGGGTTGTCGATCCGCTCGATGGCACCACGAATTTCCTGCACAGCATTCCGCACTTTTGCATCTCGATCGCCCTGGTGCGCGAGGGCACGCCGATCGCGGGGCTCATCTACAATCCGGCAAACGACGAGTTCTTCACCGCCGAGCGCGGCAAGGGCGCCTTCCTCAATAATCGCCGCATCCGTGTGGCGGCACGCAAGCGGCTTGCCGACGCCGTCGTGTGCTGCGCCTTGCCGCATCACGGGCGCGGCGATCTCGCGTTGTTCCGCGCCGAGATGGCGGCAATCCAGGACAAGGTCGCGGGATTGCGCCGCTTTGGCGCGGCCGCGCTCGATCTCGCCTATGTGGCGGCAGGACGGTTCGACGCCTATTGGGAGCGCGGCCTCTCGGCCTGGGACTTCGCGGCCGGCGTCATTATCGTGCG
>DATBDZ010000151.1:0-24893 GCA_036276235.1 Humisphaera sp.
GTATAACGGCACGTTCACGATCACTGGCGTCGCAACCCCCACCTCGTTTACCTACACGATGCTCTCGGCGCCGACTGCCAACGTCACTGACGGAGCGATGCTGGTGACGGGTACGCCAAAGTTGCCGATCTCGACGATCACGCACTCGGGCACTACCGCCACGATTACGCTGACCAGCGGACTATCGGGAGTGACCAACGGCACGACGATCCCCGTCACGATCGCCGGCGCAACCGATCCGCTGTACAATGGCAACTTCACGGCGACCGTCACCAGCGCCACCACCCTCACCTACACGATGAGCGGCACGCCCCTGCTCGCCGCCAGCGGCGTGGACCTTGTCATGTCCAGCCAGACGATGACAGTGGATAACGCCATCAGCCGCATCGGCGGCATCGAAGATCACGGCGGCACCAACGCCGGCACGGTCGTCGAAGGGTACAGCTACCTTGGCCTGGATACGATCGTCGTGCGCAACCGCCCGCAGGAGAAGACACAGCTTTCCTACGTGCAGCAGACGGGGGATGGCAATGCCATCACCGACGGAGGAGATCGTTATACCGGCCTGGATCGCTTCGGCAGAATCCTCGACCAAAACTGGATCAACTACGGAGCCGGCACCACGACAGACCGCTTCCAGTACGGTTATGACCGCGACAGCAACGTGCTGTACGAGAAGAACCTGGTGAACGGCGCGTTCTCCGAACTCTTCCACACCAACAGCACGACCAGCGGTGATAACGTCACCGCCTACGACAAGTTGAATCGAGAAATCGGATTCCGCCGAGGCACGCTCAGTGCCGTGCATAACGGCACTGTGCCCGACACGGTGACGACTTCCTCGGAAACTCAAAGCTGGACGCTCGACGCCGTCGGTAATGCGACTGGCTTCAACGACAGCAGCACGACCAATCAGACCGCAGTTCTGAACTCGCGCAATCAGTATACGAGCCTGACCGGCGGCACCGCCACCGCCACGCCCACCTTCGACAACAACGGCAACATGATCACGGATCAGGCAGGCAAGCATTACCACTACGATGCCTGGAACCAACTAGTCTCCGTCTATGACACCAATGGCACCACAAGATTGCTGACGGTGGCCGATGATGCCACCGAGCGGATGATCAAGTACGACAATGGCTCAGCTGGCGACCTCTATTACAGCGGCACACAGCTGATCGAATCGCGGTACGCGGCGGTCTATAACCAGTACGTGTGGGGGATGGGATATGTCAACGACGTGCTGGTGCGCGACCGCAACGGGGACAGCAACACCGGCACGGGCTCGCTCGGTGAAGGCAATTCTGGCTTGGAAGAGCGCGTCTACGCCCAGCAGGACGCGAACTGGGACGTGACCAGCATCTACAACATCGGCACGAGCAGCATCCCTGAACGCTTCGCCTACAACCCATACGGCGGCTATTCAAACCTCAATGGCTCCTGGGCTACATTCAACGACACCAGCTGGTTCTGGAGCTTCAAGTTCCAAGGGGCGAGGTATGAGGGTACCGGCGGGTTCTACTTCATGGGATTAAGGCTTGAGAGCACAGCACTTGGAAGGTGGATGCAGCAGGATCCCTCCGGCTACGGCGTTACCGCCAACCTCTATGCGGCCGATAGCGACAACCCGACCCGAATGGTAGATCCATTTGGATTGAGTCCGTGCAGCGGCCAAACGGATTCACGAATCGAGCAGCGCATTCAGGACCTGCAAGACTTGCGCGCGGAAATCGAAGCCGCCATCGTCACGGACCTCAATGGGTCGCCTCAGGGTTCGGGATTCCCGGGCTACAACGCGTTTCCGATGCTTCCTCCATTGAAGATGCTGCAGGTGGATCTCCAAACCGCTCGCGGTATCGACGACGAAATCGCGGCGCTAAAGGACTGCGCTTTCGTCCATTGCGGCAACAAACTGTACCGGAGATCGAAAGCCCAAGGCATGTGCTGCGTGAACGGAAGGCTGGTACCCAAAGCAGCCACGCCGACGAAATATGGGGGCATCGCGGGTGATGCGACCGTTTGGCCACCCGGTATTGTGGGGGCACAAGGTCAAGTGTCCCTAACGGCGAACTCGCGCGGACAACTTACTGTCAGCCTGACAGGGACTTTACTCGGGGGGCTCGGCGGATACGGCGGCATTGGCACCTCACTGGTGGGTGGGGCGCAGACCGGGGTTAATCCGACGGTCGGTGCGGGGATTTCCAAAACAGTTGCAGCTGGTGGAGGCGCCGGACCAGTGACGGCAGGCGCATCGATTAGCGGGCCAGTTAGCGGTGCGCCTTCTTCGGGAACGGGTGCTACGCTTTCTTTTCCGCCTATGCCTGGCTTTGGTCTCGGAGCGTACGCAGGCGCGGGAGGCTCGGGAAGTTGTAGCCTCTCTACACCCCCGCTCGTATCGTGTTGGTAGAAGTGTTTATTGGGAGACGGCATGTCGTTAACTCCAAGAGAGTTCCAAGCAACGATGTGGGTACCCGCAGTTCCGATCTTGTTTACGATTGCATTTGATGTGTCGTGTGTGTCGTCCGCCACACATCATCACGACCTCGGTCTGATATCGTATTTGGCGTGTGGGCTCGCCATTTTGGCACTCTGGGCGCAATCAATGCGCACGATTTTGCGATCCGGATGCGACATAAGGCGTTTTTGGCCGGCGATGTTCCTCATGGGCGCAATTGCCTTTGCGATCTGGGTGTTTTTAGTGTTTGTCAATCCGATCGTGATGAAGACGGTCTTCGATGTCGGACCATGTTGACAACTCACGATGTAGCGACGTGGTTCTTTCCCAATCGCACGGCATTGGCGCGCGGGTGAACTACGTGGCGGATTCGCTTACTTCTCAAGTTCTACTAGCGACACATTTGACGTGAAGGCCGCGGGCTTCGTTGTTGGGATCACGTAGCCGGAATCTCGGCCGCCAATAACCGATGCTTCGTGACGGCCGATTCAACGAATGCGTCACGATCTGATTGACGGCGATAGATAGACTGTGGCGCGAACTGACCGCCAGCGTACGGTGTTCCGTCTACCGCTGCTCGGTAATCACGAGGACGAATCCAAATGGCACCAAGCGGATTTTGTTTCACTTCATCAAGCGTCGAAAGCCACACCTGCGTCAGGATCGGCGGCTGATTTGTCAAAAGCCGCTCCGCAATGTTAGTGCGACGCTCGGCAGTTTTGCAGACCATCAAGACACGAAACGGAAAATCTTTGAAGTCCGATCGAGGGTACCCGGCGCGAACGGCAAGTCCGCCGGTCTGATAGAAATTGAGATAGCAGAGCGCCTTGCGAGCCAGCGTATCGAGCGTCTCCGTGCTGCGGTCCACCTCAAGAAAAAACGAGTGCTCAAAAATGCCATCGGCATCCTTCTCGTGGATGCGAAGAAATCCATCGGGCTTGAGAAGCATGTCCGGCCCACTGCCTGGTGATGCTCGGAATTCAAAGGAAACACAAAAGGGGATAAGTACATCTAGGCCAACATTTGTCAAAATATAGCTTGACAATCAATGTGCTACGGGGTAGACTAATTCGGACCCGAATCATCGATCGCGATCCGCCGTAAGCGCAGCGGCTAAATGGGCTTGCGCCGCTTCATGTGCAATAAGTTGATAAAACTGAGCTGCTCGGCGCGCCGCATTTTTATACAAAGCGCAACATCACTTTCGGCACCAGATAGAAAAAAGATAGAAAACGATTCATTCATGGCAGTCTTTTCTGGGCCTCAGAAAAAATCAATGACTTTGATCCAGTCCATCACATCCGCAAGGATGATCAGCGCGGTCGCCGCGATGACGACTAATGCCAGCCATCGCTTCCGCCGTTGATGCCGCAGGGCTCTACTGGCCGCCCGATACCGGCGGGTGCAATCGATGTTTGGCACTGCCCGCGCGGGAACGTCCGCCGCGGCTTGTGACGGAATATGCGCTGCATATCCCAGGTCCGCATTCATGTCGGCGAACTCTTGCTCCATCCATTCCAGATCAGCCGGCGGAATATGATCGGTCTTGACCTGCGCCATCGCTGGCTGGATCGAGTCGCGCAACCCCGCGCCGCGCGTGTGCACGAAGGTTTCGTTCCCCTTGCCGGGGATGGCGTCTGGCGGCTTGGGCCAATGCACCATCGCGTCGTCCCAGGGGAGTTGGAGCATTGCGCACGTCGTGCGAAGGGTTGCTATCGGATCCGGCGTCAGCGATTCATACCGCAGGATCGGCCATCCGCGCTCCCGGAAGAGCTGCCAGTCGCGGTGGAAGCGCCGCAGCCGCAAGCGCAGCGGCGGATCATCCGCAGTGATCCCATTTCGGCCGTATCTCTTTCGAATCAGCGAATTGAAAACCGCGCGAGGATCGCGCGCGATCAATAGCGGAGTGATCTGCCAGCCTTCGTCCTCCAGATGCTGCTTGACATCCTCAAAACCAAAGCAGGCGATGGTGAACTTGCACCAGGCGTGCTGACCTGGCCCTTGCTCCGGAATCTGTGGCAATGTATCAAACGCGGCGTCCAATACGCCGTCCATGTCCGGCCGCTGCAGAAAGCACCAGGAAACCAAAGTCGACCCGCTGCTCTGCATTCCCCCGCACAAATAGAGCTTCCGCGCCTTCATGCTTCAACCTCCAAATCGGGCCGCGCGGCCGACAGGTCACCGATAGTGTGAATGAACGTAGCCGCTCCTGTCTTATTCTCAAGGGCCGGCTAATGGCCTCGAAAGGATTGGCGTGCCTGAAGGCATGACGTAGCCGCAGCTCAAGGCGATTTATCGGACTTTCGTCAAGCTTCGCTCGTATGCCTGCCGATAGAACCTCACAGACGTTTTCAGGCAGGAGGCCGAATGTCGGTGACGGTAGATCATGAGTTGCTCGAAGCGGAACAGATGGGCTTGCGGACCGTTGGACAGGTCCTTTCCCACGTGCAGCGCGACAATCGCCTGGTGGTGAATCTGCTGATCGACGGCGAAGAGCCCGATCTTCATCAGATCGGCCAGGTGCGGCGGTCATTGCTGCTGGGACATACCCTATTCATCGAAACCGCCGAGCCGCAGCATGTGGCGCTGGACGCGCTGCATGAAGTCGAGTTGCAACTGGCCGAGGCGGACCGCCTCAAGGGGGACGCGGTTGATCTAATCCAATCCAACGCCGTCGAGAAGGCGATGCAAAAGCTGAGCGGCTGCTTCAGCACCTGGCAAAACGCGCAGGAATCGATCGTGAAAACCGCCAAGCTGCTCCGCATCGATCTTGAAGTGATGCGAGTCGATGACACCAGCCTGGCACAGATGGTGCAGGATTTCAGCCATCAACTGCGCAACATCAAGCTCGCCCTGGAATCGCGCGACTTCGTGAGCCTCTGCGACATCCTCACCTACGAAACCACGCAAACCACCGAGCGCTGGCGGACAGCGCTGCAGACGATGCGGGAGATCATTTCGTAGGGAGCCAGGAGCCAGGCGGGGTAGGCTCGAAGTCTGTGTGGACCGCATCGCAACACAGGTTTCGCGGTCCACGACCACCGTCATGCTGAGGTACTCCGAAGCATCTGGCCGATTCGCCCAATGCAGCCAGATGCTTCGGAGTACCTCAGCATGACGCCTTCCCGCGGTAACGCCATGAACCGCTACGGGGCCGCGGGCGGCAGCACAGCCGTTCATCCGATTTCTTCCTGATTGCCCTTAGCTGAGCCACACTGGATACTTCTTGACGTGCGGGCGCGGCTGAACCGCGC
This sequence comes from Humisphaera sp., assembly GCA_036276235.1. Lineage (GTDB taxonomy): Bacteria > Planctomycetota > Phycisphaerae > Tepidisphaerales > Tepidisphaeraceae > JANWHF01. The sequence continues at coordinate 5,713 of DATBDZ010000151.1, forward strand.
CGACTCTATTCAGGAAGAATCCATGCGGATAGCCAGGCGTTCCCCTTCGGCAAGAAAAACCTCTCGGCCGCCGTCCGAGCCGGCGGTTGTGTATGTGCTTTCTGATTCCACCGGCAATCTTGCCCGCCATATGCTGGCGGCGTTTTTGACGCAATTTCCCACCGACGCGCTGTGCGTTCGATACGAAAACTTTATCCGCACCAAGCAGCGGCTGGCGACGATCTTCGCAAAGATTTCCGCCGACGCGTCGGCGGTGTTCCACGCGTTTGTTTCGCCGGCCCTCAAGCAGGAGATTTCCCGTCGTTGCAAGCAGGCGAAAATCTCCTCTCACGATCTGACCGGTGGGGCGATTGAGTTTCTTACCCGCGCCACCGGCGCGCAGCCCCTGCACGATCCAAAATCGCTGCATCGCATTGACGATGGGTATGAACGCCGCATCGATGCGGTGGAATTTGCGATGGCCCATGATGATGGCCTTGGCCTGGAAACGCTGCATGAAGCGCAGATCGTTCTGGCCGGTGTTTCGCGCACCGGCAAGACGCCGACAACGATCTACCTGGCCCAGCAAGGCTTTCGCGCCGCGAACGTTTCCTTGGCGCTGGGCGTTGAGCCGCCGCGCCAGCTTCTGGCCTTGCCGCGCGGAAGGGTGGCGGGGTTGCTAATCGACCCGGAGAAACTGGCGCGCATCCGGGTTCGCCGCGAGACCGCCTGGCACATGACCAAAACCAGCTACGGCGACGAGCAGCGCGTCGCCGACGAACTCACGCGGGCCCGGCGGTTGTTCAATCAACAGGGTTGGCCGATGCTGGATGTAACGGATCAAGCGATCGAAGAAACGGCGGGAAAGGTGATTGAGGTGTTGGGGGTTCAGTAGTCCCTCGCCGAAAACATTCGTGCGCAGCGATTTCGCTGGCGATAAGGTATCCAATAGTCATGCCTATCCTCAATCCATGCAGTGATTCTGCGCGAGGGACAGAAGACGGCGAGATAAATCCCGCCCTACTCAAGATAGCCCAAGGTAGGGCGGGATTTATCCCGCCGCCCCTCTTTTGTAGGGTGGGTGTACTCGCCCACCACGAGCGGCAAATGGTGGGCGAGTACACCCACCCTACATCGCTCCGCGCCAGATGGGTTATCGTGCTTGTCACGCTGATAATCGGTTGCAAATCGTCCCCCGTGCAGCAACAGACGCCTCCCGCGCCAGCGGGCAGTGCCGACGCGATCCACCAATTGAACGAAGGCTACAGCCTGCTTTACAAGCTGATGAGCGATGAAAGCGATGTGGGGAAAATCTTCATTTTGAAGCGGCCGAGCGAGGCGGTGTCCGCTCCGGTTAAGGAGATCGGTAATGCCGCGCAGGCGGCTCGCAAGAAGATGGACGAACTGGCCAAGCAGGACAGCCGGCTTTCGTATCAAACGGCTGACCTTCCGTACATGGAGCAAAGGAGCCGCGAACTGCAATCGTCGGCTTACTCGAAGGCGCTGCTCACCTCCAGCGGCAAGGACTTCGAAGCGCGGCTGGTCTTCACGCAAATAGAGGCGATGAACTACGCCATCCAACTCTGCAAGTCCCTGAACGAAAAGGAGCAGGACGCGAATCGCAAAGCATTCTTGCAGGGCCTGGAGAAGCAATGCCAGGACTTTCACGATCGACTGGCGAAGCTGTTGACGGTGAACTGAGTGATTAGTAACGCGTGATGCGTAATTCGTAATGCGTAAGAAGGAGAATGCATTACGCATTACGCCTCACGAATTACGCATCACGCATTACGCCCACCCATTTACTTTTCCCCCGTTCCCCGTAGCTTGCGGCATTCTTGGGAAGCGTGCGGAACATCATTCTCGTCATCGCCTTGGCGGCGGTGGTTTATTTTGCCGGGAACGCGAGCGTTGGGCTTTGGGACCGCGATGAGCCACGCTATGCGCAATGCTCGCGGCAGATGCTGCAGAGCGGCGATTGGGTCGTTCCTCGTCTTTACGATGAAATCCGCGCTAACAAACCGCCGCTGATTTATTGGTGCCAGGCCACAGCGATGCGCCTCTTGGGCGATGCGCCGATCAACGGCACCTTCGCGGCGCGGCTTCCCTCGGCCACTGCGATGCTGCTGACGCTGGCGATTCTCGCAATCGCAATCTCGCGACACGTCGGCAAAGAGCAGGCGTTTTGGACGGTGCTGGTCATGTCATCGAGCCTGATGACGATCGTCGCCGCCAAGGTGGCGCTGACCGATAGCGTGCTGCTGGTCTTCGGGACGATTGCGCAGCTGTGTCTTTACACCATCTGGCGCGGCAGCCGATCGTGGAAGCCGGCAATGTTGCTCGCCATTGCGCTCGGTCTTGGCGCGATGACCAAGCCATTGGTGTTGCTGACGGTGGGGGCGACAGGTTTCGTTTTGCTGGTCTTCAAGGCGATCAAGGAGATACGAAAGCAGACGACGCCGCGCGGGTTTGCGGTGGTGGGCGTCGAAGATACGGGCTCGCCAGGCGCATTGCCCGACATTGCTCCAAGTCGCTCCATTAGCATATCGGTCGCCCAGGTTCTGGTTGGAATATTCATCATCGCAATCATCGTTGCCCCGTGGCTTTATCTGGTGCATCACCGCGCGCCGGAGTTTCTCGGCAAAGCAACTGCCGAAGCCAAGGCGCATCTTGAGTCAGGGAAAGAAGGGCATCGCTTTCCGCCGGGATATCATCTGCTGTTGATTTGGGTGACGTTTTTCCCCTGGTGTTTGCTGCTGCCGATGGCGATTGGAATGGGGATTCGCTATCGAGCGACGCCGCAAATCCGCTTCGCGCTGGCGGCGGCGATCGGGCCCTGGCTCGTGCTCGAATTCTTCGGCACCAAGCTGCCACACTACATCCTGGCGGCGTTTCCTGCGCTCTCGTATCTCGCCGCATCGGCCATCATCCGCTCTTTGCGCGGCGAAGATCGCGACATGGAATCGCGGCCATTCCTCATCGGCGCCGGCTGTTGGGCCTTCTTCGCGGCGTTGGTTGGATTGCTCCCCTGGCTGTTGGTGCCGGGCTTTAGACTTCCTGGAATTCATGCGCCAAGTTTTCCCGGCCAACCCACTGCGATCATTGCGACGTTTACGCTCGCGACTATTGCTTTTGGCGGCGCTGTTTTTCTGTTTCTCAAGATGTACCGTCTCACTGCTGCCATGCTGACGCTCGGCGGCGGGATGATGGCGATCTGCCTGATTGTGTATGTGCTTTATCTGCCGCGCGCGCAGTTCCTTCGTGTTTCGATTCATGTCGCGCAGGTGTTGCAGCGAGTGGGCGCGACGCATGAGGGGGATGCCGTCATGATCGACTACAAGGAGCCAAGCCTGGGCTTTTATCAGGGCGGCACGATCCGCGAAGAAAAGCGCAGCTTTCTATTGCCTTTGCATTGGAACCGCTGGCCGCGCTGGATGACGGTGACGCGAGAAGCTCTGGATGGCGCGCCCCCGGAATCGCGCGCGCGGCTGAGAATCGTCGCCGACCCGGAAAATCCGTCGCGCGGCCTCGCGTATTCGGATGGGGGAAGGGTGGTGGAACTCATCGTCGTGGAGCGCGTGGCCGGCGGAAAATGATGTCGCTGCCGGCTTACGCTGGTTATCATTTCGACGACCCATCTTTTTCGGAGGCGCGTTATGAACGGGCTTCACACACTTCGACTGATCGGGCGGGGAATTTGTTGCGCGATGATCGTGTCCGTGCTTGGCCACAATGCATGGGCGGCATCGAAACAGGATTATGACAAGGCGGTTGCGGCGCTGGATGTGAAACTTGCGCCGCTGCGCGCGACGATGAAGCAACTCGATTGGCCCGCCGACACGCCGGCGGCAATCGGCAAGCTGCTGCACGGCGATCCGCAAGCCTGTGCGGCGTTCATCCGGCGGTCGGCGCGGTTTGAACCTTACCGCGGAATTCTGCGCGGGCCGCAGGGTACGCTCGATGCCGGCGGAGGAAACAGCGCCGATCTGGCGCTGTTGCTTCGCCAGATCATTCACGAGGGCGATCCGTCGCTGCAATTGCGATTTGCCGTCGGCGAAATCTCCGAGCAGCAGGCGGCTGCGCTGGTCGATGCGGCGATTGCAGCGCCGCCGGCGCGGCCGACCATTGCCGCCAGCAAGGATGCGGCAGCGCGAATCAACCGCGTCGAAGTAACTGGCAATGGTGCGACCGACGCCAATCAGGATCTCTGGAAGGCGCTTGCCGATGCGCAGGCCGATTTGAGTCAGATCAGCGCCGTCTGGAAGCCGCAACCCAACTCGGCGGCGCGCACTCAAGCCATCGCCGACGCGCGGCAGCATGTCTGGGTGCAGGTGCAGAAGGATGGGAAGTGGCTCACGCTCGATCCGATCAACTGCGCGCCGATTTCAGCGGAGGCGGCGCAAACAATGGATGATCTGCCGGCCGACTGGAATCATCGCGCGCAGATTGCCGTCAGCGTCGAGCGGTTGGAAAGCGGGAAGCTCATTCGCGAGTCGCTGATCGAACAGGAATGGAAGCTCGCCGAGCTCGCGGGGCAATCTCTGGATGTGATGGTGCTGCCGACGCAACTGCATTTGGAGGCGATGTTTGATCAGAAGAGCGGCGCAGGGCTTGCCGAGCAGGCGCGCCGATTTGAGCGGTTTGGGGTGGTCTTCGCGGTTGGCGATGCGCCGCCGCGCGCGGGCAGGACGTTTGATCTGAAGGGGAGGACCGGCGCTCCCGAATCGTCGGCTCCTTTGAGCGTGGGAACGGTCGATCCGTTCAAACGCGTCGGACGAGGAACGCCGACGCCGCCGGCCAGCGAGCTGACCGCGGTATGGCTGACGATCACGCTCAATTCACCCGGACAGCCGGCCCGGATCATCGAGCGTGCGTTGCTCGATCGCATAGGCCCGGCCGCTCGCCAGCAAAGTCGCACTGGGATCAAGAGCGAGTGGCGCGATGTGAACCGCGTGCGAATGTCGCTCATCCAGCGCCATCAAATACTCGTGGCCGGCGGCCCAATCAGCCTCCAGCGCGTCGCGCGCGATGCGCTGCAGACAATTCTGGATCGTGGAATCCTTTCGCAGGCGCTGGCGGTCAAGTATCAGCAGTTCGAGGCCAAGCCCAGCGACTTGCTGGCGAAATTGTCGCTGCCGCATTGGAGCGCGGATTTGGTTGGCCTATTGAATGAATCGGTCGCGCTAACGCAGGCACAGATCGCCGGCTCCGGGATCGCGTTTGTGGCGGAGCCCGATGTCTTCATTCGCAGCGATATGCTCGATCAGCGCGCCGCGAATCAAACAACCCTCCGCACCGGAATCGATATCGCCGCCATCAATGTGCGAACCATCGGAAATCCCGAAGTCTGTGCGCAGACCCAATTGGTTAGCGGCATGTGGGCCAGCGAATTGGAAGGCCGATTGCTGCGGCGCGGCGAGGCCGAGCAAAGCTTCGATGCCGCGCAGATTTTGCGATCCGCCGCTCAGCAGAAGATTCCGCTTGAAACGATTCGCGCCGCTGACGATCTCAAAAAGATCAAGGCAGATGCCGACGCGCAGGCGATCATGTCAGCTCAAATCCGCGACGGCGGCGTTCTGCTGATTCCCGCGCGCCCGGTTCAAATGGCAGGCAAGCCCGCGATCGCCTGGTGGCGGATCGATCGAAGTGGCCAGCCCCTGGCGATCGGTGCCGATGGCCGCGGGCAGGCCGCCAGCGAGGGGGAGATGGTGCTCACCGACACCTCCATTCCGATGGTCCGCAACTGCATGAAGTTCGTCGCCTGTTTCAACAAAGCGGTGGCGGGCGGCGCCGGCATGAATGATGCTCGCGCCGATTACCTGGCCGAGGAGATCTTCGATGAGGTGAAGGAAAATCTCGACGGATCGATCAAGACATTTGTGTCGGCCATGCACACCAAGCCGCCGGAAGACAAGCCCCAGGAGTACAACGAGCTGTACGGGAAAGTCGAAAAAGCATATGACGCATACGCAAAGGGGATGAAGATGTGGGACGGAACGCCGGCGGAAATCCCCGGGTTGAACGAGGGGCAGGATGCCGCCAACGCCGGTAAGGAAGTGGGGCAGTCGTTGGGCTTACGCGTTTATATGATGCTGACGGTCGGCCGCGATGTCGCGCACTATGCATCGGGGTTGTAAGTTAATATTTTCGATTGACAGGATTTGCCTCGCGCTAATACTGTCGTGTCTGCCGATTCGCGCCCGACAGGAGGCTGATGCTCATCCGAGCTGGTTACGAGTTGTCGTTTGATATCCCGGCTCCCACGACGATGTTACTGATGCTGCACGTCCATCCCTCGCGCACGCGGGATTTGCGCGAGCCCGAGCAGGTGAGGGTGACACCCAATGTTCCATTGGAGATTTTTGAGGACGGCTTCGGCAACACCTCCGCCCGTATTAACGCGCCGCCAGGAAGGCTCACGCTCTTCGACGATTTTGTCGCGCAGGATAGCGGCTTTCCCGACGAGCAGAATTACTCCGCGTATCAGCACATGGTCGAGGAGCTGCCGACGGAGACGCTACGGTTTCTGCTGAACAGCCGCTATTGCGAAGTGGACGTGATGACGCCGATCGCGTGGAGCCTGTTTGGCTCAACGCCGCTGGGCTGGAGCCGCGTGCAGGCGATCTGCGATTGGTGCCATTCGAATGTCACCTTCAGCTACGGCGCGGCAAACTCCACCAAAACGGCGCGCGACGTCTACTACGAGCGGCGAGGCGTCTGCCGCGATTTCTCACATCTGGCGATCACCTTTTGCCGCTGCATGAATATTCCCGCGCGATACGCCACAGGATATCTCGGCGACATCGGCATTCCGCCGGTCCCATATCCGATGGATTTCAGCGCGTGGTTCGAGGTCTATTTGAGCGGAAGATGGTGGACCTTCGACGCGCGGCACAACAAGCCGCGCATCGGAAGAATCCTGATGGCGCGCGGGCGAGATGCGACAGATGTCGCGCTAACGACCACATTTGGCATGACGAATTTGGTGGGATTTAAGGTGTGGACCGACGAAGTGGGGTAATGGGTTTCAGGTTTCGAGTTTCAGGTTTCAGGTTCGGACTCGCATTCGCCTGAAACCCGAAGCCTGAAACCGGAAACCCATTCTCACGCCTTCGCCTTCGCGGCCCACGATTTCGATGCCAGAATCGCCAGTGATTCGAGCGCGGTAACGGCCGCGGATTTGGCTTCGGTCGTCGGCAGCACGACGCGCAGCGCCTTGCGATTCCAGCCGAGCATGTTCTTCACATGGGGCGGCGGCTCCGAGGTGTTGGCGGCATCCATTGAGTGCACTTCCAGCGTATTTTTGCCGGCGCCGGGAAGGCCGTAGTGCTCGCCGTCGGTGGCTTTGGAAAGCACCTTCTTTTTCATTGCGTCGGCGAGCACATCGGGAACGTAGATGTTGAGGAAGCCGTCCTTCTTGTCTTCCAGCGCGAAGACCTGCATTCGGTATTTGCCGTCGGGGATGAAGAAGAGGACGGCATGCTGGCCAAGCGTCTGCACGCCCAGCGGGGCAAGCGTGCCCAAGCGGGCGGCAACCCGCCGCCATAGCGCGCCGTGGGCGGCGTTGGGCTCGGCGTCGCAGGCGGCGACATGCCGCTCGATGCTGGCGCGATCCTTCGCGCCGGCGCGGGCCAGCAGGGCATTGTATTCGGTTTCAACGTCCTGGGTGGGAATTTCAATCTGCGCTGGCATTACTGCTCCGTTAGATGCGGTGGCCGATTGCAGACCCAAACGATCTGCCCGGCCGCCGCGATAGATCATATCTTACCCGACGAGAGGCCTCCCCGAAAGGCTGCGCGCGCTCGGATCACAAAGACTCAGATGCGCCACAACCAAGGTGACGACTCTGGTTCCCTCCTCCGGTACTCCGGGGGAGGGTTAGGGTGGGGGCTAGTTCGCGCAGTTGATCCCCTTTCCACACAACCCCACCCCAGCCCTCCTCCGGAGTACCGGAGGAGGGAGAAAAACAAGTCGCCGCAAGCGTTATGCGTCCAATGACTCAAGCATCTCGCGCATCGCGGGCGCCAGATCGCGGCCCATTCCTTCGCCGACGGCTGTCGCCCTCTCAATGCCTTGCGTCAGCACACGGCGCGCTTCGTCTTTGCGGTCCAGACGAATCAGAACCTGGCTCAGGACGTGGTAAGTCGCCAGATGATCTGGCGCTTTGGCGTTGGCAAAAAGCAGATGACCGGCAGCCTCGGCCAAGTCGGAGGGATTGGAACTCTCCGAGACCTTCCGCCCAAGCGCGAAGCGGCTCAGAGGATCATTCTCATCCAGCGCGACGAGCTTACGCAGTTTTGGGAGATCGAGAGGCATGGCGTATTGTAGGGGCGAACCTTGTGTTCGCCCGACGCTGCTCGCGCGGACGGGGCAGAGTGAACACGAGGTTCGCTCCTACAGGTTCCGCGTTTCTCCGTAGGGGTGAACCTTGTGTTCACCCGCGTCGCTCGCAGAAGCCGCTCAGGGCGAACACGAGGTTCGCCCCTACAAAACATTACTGCGGCGGCTCAATCCGAATCGTGTCTTCCTTGTTCTCTCGCTGCACGACCAGCACGATCGGATCGCGCGGGTGATCTTTGCGGAGCGCTTTGTAGGCTTTTTCGAAGCCGTCGAGATCTTCAACCGGATTGTTATTGAGGCGGATGACGATGTCGCCGCGCTTGACGCCGCCGACCTGCGCGGCGCTTTGCGGGCGTTCCAGATCGACCATGACGCCTTTCTGATCGCCGGGAAGATGCCGCATGTAGGTGTCGGCGAAGACCAGCTCGCGTACGACAAAACCCGTGTCCTCGGCATAAAAGCGCTTGGCGGTGTTGGCGCGCTTTGGCTGCTCGCCGAGTGTGATCTGGATATCCTTGGGCGGCTGGTCCTGCTCGCGAAGCACGGAGATCGTCACCGTCTGCCCCGGCTTGTAGCGGAGCATGCGGCGTTTGAAGATTTCGGGAAGCTCGGTGTCCTCGTCGCCGCGCTCCAGCGGCTTGCCGTTGAACTTCAAGATAATGTCGCCCTGCTTGAGGCCGGCCTTGGCGGCGGGGGCGTCGGGGATCACATACTCCACCTGAATCGCCGGCTGATTCTTCAGATTTAGCGCCTCGGCAACTTCCTTCGTCAGCCCTTTCAATTCCGGCGCACCAAGCCACGGCAGCTCGACGGCTTTCTGCGGCGTGGGAGGATCCTGCATCGTCAGCAGAAAATCCCGCGCCGGCACAAACAGCTTCGGCGGGCTGGTGATCGATGTGAGCGCCGCGCGGCGATCGTTGAGCAGCAGCGGCTGGCCCTGCTGATACATCACGACGCCGACCGCTTTGCCGTCCAGGTTAAACACCGGCGAGCCGACGGCGGCAAGCCCGCCGCCGTTCACCAACACCTGCGGCGTCTCGCCACGGAGCAGCGCCGAGACCGATGACTCGACGATGTAAGACTTATACGCCGCCATCTGCGGCAACATCCCGACAGATAGAATGGTGTCGCCAACCTGCAGCGGCGCATCCTCAAACTTGATCGGCTTCCAATGCTGCGATGTCTTGGCCCGCACGAGGCCCATGTTGGTCCGCTCGTCGCGCCCTTCAAAGACGGCATCAATTTCCTGTGGATCTTCCGTCGTGCTGGGAACGATGACCTTGAAATCCTTCATCTGTTCATCAGGAATCTGCGGGCTCACAAATTCCAGCGGCACCAGCACCAGATCTTCGCCGACAACAACGCCCGCGCCGATCAATTCATGGCGGCCCAACTCCGTCACCCACGCATATTGCACGGCAACAAGCGATGGCGTCACCTGCTCATAAAGCGTGCGGCTCGTCTCCGGCGGCACGCTCGCCCAGGAAACGCCGGCCAGCAAAAGAATGGGCAACAAAAAGCGAATCGTCCGAATCATATTTTCTCCAGATTTCGTCGGCGCAGAGTTCATTGTTGAGCTAATCCGCAGGGAATTGTCATGCTGAGGTACTCCGAAGCATCTGGCTGGATTGCGCGAATGGGCCAGAGCTTCCGAATACCTCGGCATGATCGTGTTCAACATCACTGGTTCCACCAAATCAAATCCGCGCGCATTGTAGGGTGGGCGTACTCGCCCACCCTACATAAAAACTATTCGTCGTAGGACACTTTCATCGCCGCCGTGTACGTTCCTCGGCCGCGCTGAACGTCAAGCAAAATCACCTTTTCCTTTTTCTCGACCGATGTCCCGTAAAGCTTCTGGAAATCATCCAGCTCCTTCACCGGCTTGCGATTCACGGACTTGATCACATCGCCCGGCGCCAGCCCCGCTTTGGCGGCGGGGTAGCCGTTGCTTTCCGTCGTCACCACGACGCCCGCCGTATCATCAAGCTGCGCCTGATTGGCGTAAGTGCGCGTCAGCTCGCGGACGGATAATCCCCAGGTCTTGAATTCCTTTTCTTCGCCGACCGCGCCTTGAAGCTTCTCGGTGCGGGCGGTGAGCGTTTGCGTCTGGCCGTTGCGGAGGATGTTGAGGTTGACCTCGGCGCCGATGGGAAGATCGGCGATCAGCTTGCACGCTGCCGCGATTTCTTCGGGGAAACGCACATTGAGCGGCTTGCCGTTGATATCCAGCAGAATATCCTGTGATTTAACGCCGGCCTTTTCGGCTGGCGATTTGCGATCGACGCTGTTCACCAGCACGCCGCGATTGATATCGACGTTGTAAAACGTTTCCAGATCCTGCAACGGCTTGAGATCGATCCCCAGATCGCTGCGATCGACGCGGCCTTTATTATCCTTGGACGCACTGCTCATGATCTTGGCGACGACTTCCTTGGCGGTGTCGATGGGGATGGCGAAGTTGAGATTCTGCCCGCCGCCGCGCGTGTTTATGCCGACCACTTTGCCCGTCATGTCCACCAGCGGGCCGCCGCTGTTACCGGGGTTGATCGGCGTATCCATCTGAATCCAGTTGTTGAAATTGCCCGTTTCGTATTCGTCGATGCGCATGCGCTCGGGATAGAACGTGCGCTCGTTATTGGAGACGATGCCAAGCGTCATCGTGCGGGCCAGGCCAAAGGGCGTGCCGATGGCCATCACATCCTGCCCGACGATCAGCGTCGAGCTGACCCCCAGCTCGGCAAATCGGAAGGTGATCTTCTTGCGGCTGATCTCGTCCATGTCCATCTGCACGACGGCCAAATCGGTCCAGTGATCGTCGCCCATGAGGGTGCCGCGCACGCGTTCTTTGTTGTAAAGCGTGACAAAGATTTCCGCGGCGCGACCGGCGACGTGGAAATTCGTGAGAATCCGCCCCTTATCATCAATAATGACGCCCGACCCGATTCCGCGGCGAACCGTGCGCTTTCCCTCGGCATAGACTTCCTGCGCCACATCAAGCCGCACCACGGCCGGGAAAATGCGTCCGCTGACTTCCACCACGGCCTGCGGAGTGGCACTGGGATAGGGATCAGGCTTATCGGAGGAATGATCGCCCTTGGCCAGCGCCCAGCCGGCGCTCAGCGATACCGTCAGAGCGATCAGCATTACGAAGCGAAATGTACTTTGCATCGGTCTCCGTCTAAAGAAGCTGTCGATAAGATGCGCGAAGCTTGGCAATGTCGCAACCGCAGGCATAATCACCGCGCTGCGGAATTCCGATACCCGAATCCCCGAAATCCGAATCAATTCCGAAGCCCGAATGACGAATTGTAGCGCATCGTTCGGAATTGGTCATTCGGGCTTCATTCGGGTTTCGGAATTATTTCGCCGACCAACTGTTATTTACAGGAACGCATTTAATGGCTTTTGCATCCGGCTCTGTTTCATTTCGTCGATTCGTTGTCGTGGGTAAGGCCCCCAAGACGGTCGATCAGAACATTATCGACAAGCTCGATGAGCTTGCCCTTCGCCCCGGCGAACTGGGCATGCCCGATGAGGTCGAGTATGGCTGGTGCGGGGGCCGCCATGTGCTCGACGCCAGCTTTTCATTCGAGCACAACGTCTTTGCCGATGCGCTCCACTTTGCTCTGAGAATCGATACCAACAAAGTGCCCTCGGAGTTGAAGAAAGCGTGGCAATTGATGGAGGAAGATGCCGCGGCAGCCGAGAATCCGTCCGGGTTCATCAGCAAGGGACAGAAGAAAAACGTGCGCGATTCGGTTCGCAAGCAGATGGACAAGGAGCTGCGCGCCGGACGCTTCCGCAAAAGCAAGCTGTTGCCGATCCTGTGGGATCTGCCCAATCAGATGCTCTATTGCTCGGCCCACGGCTCATCCGCCGAGAAATTGATCGAGCTCTTCGAGCGCACCTTCGGCCTGGAACTGCAGCCGCTGAGCAGCGGCACGCTCGCGCTGCGCGCCCTGGAAGCGCGCGGGAAGCATCGCGATTACGAAGACTTCCGCCCGACGCGATTCGTCCCGGGCCCCGACGGCGAAGGCCAATGGCCCGAATACCCCTGGACCGCCAAGGGCCCGCAGCCCAAGGATTTTCTGGGCAACGAATTTCTCCTGTGGCTCTGGCACGAAGCGGATGCGCGATCCAGCATCATCAAAACCGAGGCCGGCGAAGTGACGATCTATCTCGACAAATCGCTCAATCTCGAATGCGCGTACGGCCAAACCGGCAAGGATACCCTCAGCGGCGACGGCCCCTCGCGCATGATCGAAGCCCGCGACGCCCTGCGCACCGGCAAAGTCCCCCGCAAGGCGGGCCTGGTGCTCGACGCCAATCGCCAGCAATTCTCGCTCAACTTCAACGCCGAGGCATTTGCGCTGGGCGGCGCAAAGCTGCCGGATGTGGAAGAAGCCGATTCCCCGCGTGTCGTCTTCGAGGAGCGCGTGCAAATCCTCCGAGATCTCTGCAAGCTGATCGACGGCATGTTCGATTCCTTCCTCAAGGTCCGCGCCAGCTCCGCCTGGGAAGGGCAGACCGGCATCATCAAGAAGTGGATCATCCAAGCCACGAAAGCGGCCGCAGCATAGCGTGCGCGGTTCCCGGTGGATGCTTGTCAGCTGAACCATCCGGGGCTTCCGCCCTCGGCTACAAAGCATGAAGAATTGTGTGAAGGATTGCGCCTTCCTCCCTGACAGCTTCCTCCCTTGTTAGCTTCCTCCCTGATAGCCGAGGGCGGAAGCCCCGGACCCGTCGTGCAAGCGCAAGAGTGAACAGCAGAGAATTAGCTCGTCCTACGCAAACAAACCATCGCTATCTTCAACGTCGGGATAGACAATCTTCGTCCCCTCCACCCGTGCAAACGACGTGAGGTGATGCGGAGTAACCTTCCCGCGACCCATGATGTCCAACACGCGCCACCCGCGAACCACCAGAGCATCCGAGATCAGCGAACGATGACAGCGCCACCGAACAGCTTCCGCGCACATCGTCGCCGTCGGCACGCCCCGCGCCAGCTCGATCAACTCGCCCAGCGCACGCTCGAATGGTGGCGTCTGCAGGAAATCAGCATATCCTCGAAAACTTTCGTTGCGCCAGCCGGTATTGGGGCTATCTTTGGCGGGCCGGCGCCGGCCGCCCAATGATTTGAACGGGAAATACGCGATGCCCGCGGTCGGCAAATTCGCCGCGAGAAACTCGTCATTGAAATGCGGATATCGCCGCGAGCGCGGGATCAGCCGCACGTCCGCGATCGCGGCAACGCCATTCTCCTTAAGCAACTCGACGAGCTGTTCGAACGTACGAGTGGAATGACCGATCGTAAAGAGGGTGCCAGCCGGCTCAACGATCTCAGAATTTTGGATTGGATCACTCATCTGCGCCCAACCAATTTTAACGGCAGTCCAAGGGCCACTTTAACGGCACAATAACGGCTATCCTCGCCGCGCCAACGGCGCCATCTATTACGACTCATGTCGAAGTTGCTCGCAGCGCTTATAATCGGTCGGCCATGCCGGATCTGCGGGAGCATCTTCAGGAATTGTTTGGGCTGGACGATTTTCGTCCGGCGCAGCGCGACGTTATTGAAGATGTGTTGCGCGGGAAAGATGTATTGTGCGTGATGCCGACGGGAGCGGGGAAGAGCCTGTGTTATCAGTTGCCCGCGGCGATTTCTGAAGGGCTGACGCTGGTGGTGTCGCCGCTGATCTCGCTGATGGAGGATCAGGTTCAGCAGTTGCGCGATGAGGGGATTGCGGCTTGTCTTTTGAACAGCTCGCTGAGCGCGGCGCTTCGCCGCCAGACTTTGGCCGAGCTGGAGCGCGGCTTCAACGGGCTGCTGTACGTCGCGCCGGAACGCTTCGTCGCGGCGGATTTTCAGGAGCTGATGCCGCGGCTGAAGGTGAAGTTCCTGGCGATCGACGAGGCGCATTGCGTGAGCCAGTGGGGCCACGACTTTCGGCCGGAATACATGCGTATCGGCGAAGCGCGGCAAAAACTCGGCTCGCCTCCATGCATCGCGCTCACCGCCACCGCTACCGAAGATGTTCGCGATGACATCATCCGCAGCATCGGCTTGCGGGAGCCGACGATTATCGTCACCGGGTTTGATCGACCCAATCTCGTCTATGAATGTCGGCGAATCGCCAAGGTCTCGGAGAAGGATCAGGAGTTGATCCAGCTTGTGCGGTCCGAGCCGGGTAGCTGCATTGTCTATTGCGCGACGCGCAAGGCCGTCGATGAGCTGACCTCGCTGCTGGCGGGAACGCTGCGCGATCGGCCGATCTTCGCGTATCACGCGGGCATGGATCAGTCGGCGCGCACGGCAAATCAGGAGCGGTTCATGAACACGCCGCGCGCCGTCGCGGTGGCGACCAACGCCTTTGGCATGGGGATCAATAAGCCCGACGTGCGGCTGGTCATCCACTACAACACCCCCGGCACGCTCGAGGCGTACTACCAGGAAGCCGGCCGCGCCGGCCGCGATCGCCTGCAATCGCGCTGCGTGCTGCTCTTCTCCTATCAGGACCGCTACACGCAGGAATGGTTCATCGAGAAGATAGGCGAAGAAAACTCCAACGCCGACGCGAAGACAATCAAACGCCTGAAGGATCACGCCACGCAGAAGCTCGATCTCATGATCCGCTACGCGCAAACCAGCCGCTGCCGGCGGCAGATGATTCTCGACTACTTCGGCGATGAGACCGAGGCAACAAACTGCAAGTGCGACGTCTGCCGGCGCGGCCGCGATCTCGATCCCGACGCCCCTCAGGAAGCCGCCGTCGTCGATGACGACACCATCATCCTCGTCCGCCAGCTCCTCTCCGCGATCGCGCGGCTCAACGGAAAGTTCGGCGTCGGCGTTGTCGCCGAAGTATTGGCCGGCACCGATAACGAAAAGACCCAGCGCTGGGGCTTCAATCAGCTCACGGTCTTTGGCCTGCTGCGAATCCACTCGATCAAAAAGATCATCGCGATGCTGCATCGCGTGATGGAGGCGGGCCTCGCCCGCCAGCGCGATCCGGACGGAGTCAAATTCCGCCCCGTCATCGAGCTAACTCCCAGCGGCGTCGCCGTGATGAAAGCGCAGCAGCTCCCACCCGCGTCACTGGCGGATTTGTTGCCGCGAAGGTCAAGCTCGTCAGGGCGGCGAGTCGTGCCCGTTGACGGCGACTCCACCATCGCGCTTGACCCCGAGGCGGCTCAGCGTTTCGATCGCCTGCGAGCCGTCCGCTCGCAACTCGCCCGCGATCAGCAGCTTCCCGCATATGTCATCTGCCACGATCGCACGCTGAAGTTAATCGCCCACGCAGCCCCGAGCGATCTGGAGGGTTTGCAGGAAGTGAAAGGTATGGGTCCGCACAAGGCGAAGCTGTATGGGGAATCGTTCCTGAAAGCCATCCGGGAACCAGGATGACGCGATTCAGTTTAGCCGCCGCGGCCTCGCGGCGTTTTTCTCCGCGCACCGGCGCCGCGAGGCCGCGGCGGCTAAACTGGGTAGCTACCGCACGGTTTTGAGATGCGATCCCGCTCATCTCACGTTTTCAATCTCCGCCCCGCTCGGGTATGAATACTCCTCGACCTGCTATGGCGGATTTCACGGCCAACTCATCGAGTTTACGCGGCGGCGAACGCCTCCGTATGGTGGGCGTGCGCAAGCGCTTTGGCGCCACGCTGGCGCTCGATGGTGTTGATTTGCATGTGGCCCCCGGCGAGGTGCTTGGGTTGGTGGGGGAGAACGGGGCGGGCAAGAGCACGCTGATGAAGATCCTCTCGGGGGCACATACCTGCGATGAGGGGAAGATGTGGCTGGATGGGGCGGCGTATGAGCCGCGCAGTCCGCTGGAAGCGCGGCGGTTGGGCGTGGCGATGATTTATCAGGAGCTGTCGCTCGCGCCGCATCTTTCCGTGATGGAAAATATTCTGCTGGGCATGGAGCCGGGGCGCGGCGGGTTTATCGATTGGAAACGGATGCGCGCCAAAGCCGCCGAGGGGCTGGCGGTGGTAGGGCGGGCGGATATTCCGCTCGACGCGCCGGCGGGCAAGCTGCCGATTGCAGAACAACAGTTGGTGGAGATCGCGCGGGCGGTGGCGATCGGTTGCCGCGTGCTGGTGCTCGATGAGCCGACGAGCAGCCTCACGCGCGAAGATGTCAAGCGGCTTTTCGATTTAGTGCGGCGGCTGCGCGATCAGAAGATCGCGATCGTCTACATTTCGCATTTCCTGGAGGAAGTACAGGCGGTGTGCAATCGGTTCACGGTACTGCGCGATGGCCGCAGCGTGGGGGATGGTGATCCGCGCACGACGCCCGTCGAGCGGATCGTGGCGATGATGGTGGGAAGAAATGTCGATGAGCTGTATCCGCGATCGGCTCGCCGCGCGGGAGAGGTGGTGCTTGAAGTGAGTGCGCTAGCCGGCGAGGAGATGCCGACGACGGCGTCGCTGCAGCTTCGCCGCGGCGAAGTGCTCGGCGTCGCCGGATTGATGGGCGCGGGACGAACCGAATTGCTGCGGGCGATTTTCGGGCTCGACGCGGTGCGGCGGGGGGATGTGAAGGTAGCAGCGCAAGTCGGCCGCGCGCTTCCGGCGCGGCGGTGGTCGGCGGGCGTCGGAATGGTCAGCGAAGATCGCAAGGTCGAAGGGCTCGCGCTCTCGATGAGCATCGCGGAGAACCTGGCCCTCTCAAAGCTGCCGTCGATTCCGTCGCTGGGCGCGCTGGACGCGGCGGCAAAGCCGTGGATATCGCGGCTGGGCGTGCGGCTTCGCTCGACGCGCCAGCCGATCGGCGATCTATCCGGCGGAAACCAGCAGAAAATCGCCATCGCGCGGCTATTGCATCATAATGTCGATGTGCTGCTGCTGGATGAGCCGACCCGCGGAATCGATGTCGCGTCAAAAGCGCAGATCTATCGCGTGATCGATGAATTGGCCTGCCAGGGGAAGGCAGTGCTGCTGGTGAGCAGCTATCTTCCGGAGCTGCTGGGCGTATGCGACCGGATCGCGGTGATGTGCCGCGGCGTGCTGGGGCCGGCGCGCGATGTGGCCCTGCTTGATGAGCACAAGATTATGACAGAAGCAATTGGAACTTTGGCGAGCGCAAGCGCATGAGCACACAGACCATCGAATATGAGTCGCCGACGACGTATCGCGATCGGACGGTTCGCCTGTTTTCCCTCCTCGTGAAAACCGGGCCCGCGATCGGCCTGGCGCTGGTCGTGCTGATCTTCACGATCCTGCGGCCGCACTCGTTTCTGACGGTCGATAACTGGCAGCGAATCCTCACGCTGACGACCGTCGTCGGCGTCGCGGCGCTGGGGATGACGATCGTCATCATCAGCGGCGGGATCGATCTTTCCGTCGGCGCCAACATGGCATTGACCACCGTCGTGGTCGCGACACTGCTGGTGAACAACTGGTCGCCGCTGGCCGCGGCGCTGGCGGGAATCGCCGTGGGAATCGGCGTCGGATTGTTCATCGGCGCGCTGGTGGTGTTTGTCGATCTGGCGCCGTTTGTCGTGACGCTTGGCCTGTGGGGAAGCTTGCGCGGGCTGGCGAAGGGAATCGCGCACGAGCAGGCGGTCTATCCGCCGAGCGATACGTGGCTTGTGCCGATCAATCACATGCTCGCACCGGACAAGGCCTGGATGATAGTCCCGATCGGGGTGTGGCTGATGCTCGTCCTGGCGATCATGACGGCCGTGCTCCTCCGCTACACGCGCTTCGGGCGGCATGTCTTTGCCATCGGCTCCAACGAGCAAACCGCCAGGCTCTGCGGCGTGCCCGTCGCCCGCACGAAAATCCTGGTCTACATGCTCGGTGGAATGTTCGCCGCGCTGGGCGGCGTGCTGCTCTTTTCCTTCCTGACAATGGGCGATCCCACGACCGCCAACGGCAAGGAATTGGACGTGATCGCCGCGGTGGTGATCGGCGGCGCAAGCCTATCGGGCGGCCAGGGAACCATCGCCGGCAGCCTGGTCGGCGCGCTGCTCATGACCGTCATCGCCAACGGCTGCGGAAAGCTCGATATCCCCAACTGGGTGCAGGAAATGGTCACCGGCGGGATCATCATCCTGGCGGCGATTTTTGATCGGCTCAAGAGAGGGAAATTGCCACGGATCTTGTGATGACAATGAAATTCCGCAAGCCGCCGTTGCGGCCGCAGGTGACTACGCTTTGGGATTATCCGTCGCAGCATTATGGCGACGACACACAGGGCGATCCCAATTATCGCGGCGCGACGCCGAGCTACATTATCTGGAACTTGCTGCAGCGCTATACGCTGCCCAAGGACCTGGTCATCGATCCGTGTGCCGGCAGCGGCACGACGCTGGATGTGGCGCGCGAGCTGGATCGCCGCGCGCTAGGGTATGATGTGCATCCGACGCGCAAAGATATTTTTCGCGTCGATGCGCGCAAGCTGCCACCGGAGCTGAGCGGCAAGGCGGATTTTGTTTTCATCGATCCGCCTTACTCAACACATCTGGAATATGGCCGCGACCCGCGCGACATCGGCAAGCTCGACGCCAAAAGCGGCGAATACTACAAGGCGATGGAGCAGGTGATCGGCGAGATCGATCGCATCCTCAAGCCGGATCGGTACATGGCGCTGTATGTGAGCGATTCGTATGTGAAGGGGTCAGGGTTTTTTCCGCTGGGATTTGAGCTGTTCGGCCGCCTGCGGAAATATTTCGAGCCGATCGACATCATCTCCGTAACGCGGCACAACAAAACCCTGCAAATGGGCAACTACCGCAAAGCGGCCGAAGAGGGAAACTTTTTTCTGCGCGGGTTCAACTACCTGTTCATCATGTACAAGGCGGGGGGAGCGAAGAAGCGGGCGCTAAAGTGAAGCCTCTTGCTCCCTCTCCCCT
>DATBDZ010000152.1:0-6544 GCA_036276235.1 Humisphaera sp.
AAGCTCATCAATAAGTCGTTCAAAGAGCTGCGCTATGCGCTGCGAATCTTCGCGCCATATCGCGATTTTCGAAAGGTGAGCATCTTCGGAAGCGCGCGCACGCTGGAGAATCACCAGGACTACCAGCAGGCGGCGAGATTCGGAAAGCTGATGGCCGACGCGGGGTGGATGGTCATCACCGGCGCCGGCGGCGGAATCATGGCCGCGGGGCATGGTGGTGCTGGCAAGGATCCTTCGTTCGGCCTGGCGATCCGCCTTCCCTTTGAGCAACTCACCAATCGCTTCATCGCCAACGATCCCAAGCTGATCAACTTCCGCTACTTCTTCACCCGCAAGCTGATGTTCGTGCGCTCCAGCCATGCGATTGCGCTGTTTCCCGGCGGGTTTGGCACGATGGACGAGGGCTTTGAGGTGCTCACGCTCGTGCAGACCGGAAAATCCGTGCCGATACCGATCGTCTTCATCGATGCGCCCGGCGGCGATTACTGGGCAACCTGGCAACAGTACATCAAGAAGCAACTGCTGGCCCGCAAGCTGATCGGCGAAGAAGACCTGCGCCTCTACAAGATCACCAGCAACGTCGACGAAGCCGTCGAAGAAGTGCGGCGGTTCTACCGCAACTATCACAGCCTGCGATTTGTGCGCGACGATCTGGTGATTCGCTTGCAGCAACCGCTGACGCCGCAGCAACTCGAAAAGATTGAGAAAGATTATTCCGACATCAAAGTTCGCGGGGCATTCTCGACAGGCGGCCCGCTGCCCGCCGAGCGCGATGAACCGGCGCTGGAAAACCTCGCGCGGCTCGTCTTCGTCTTCAATCGCCGCGACCATGGGAGATTGCGGATGTTGATTGATGATTTGAATGCATTGCCGGAAGTTGCTGCGACGTGAGTGGCTACGACTTGTTGCAAATCGCCTGAAGGAAGGGATTCGTCATGTTGAGGTACTCCGAAGCATCTGGCCATTCATGTGGTCAGGGCCAATGCGACGGAATCCTTGCTTTCGTAGGGTGGGCGTACTCGCCCACCACGAGTGACAAATGGTGGGCGAGTAGACCCACCCTACAAAGCGGAGAGCAAGCTCACGCTCAGAACCCTCTCCCCTGTACTCAGGGGAGAGGGCAGGGTGAGGGGACGAACGCGTCTATTTGCAAACCGCGCTATATCGCAGCTCGCTGTCCCCTCACCCCAGCCCTCTCCCCTGAGTACAGGGGAGAGGGAGCAAGAGCGCCAAGCAGCCGGCCGGGAACTGCGCAGGGCGGGTTCAGCATTCTCCTTTGCCAGTGCATCCTTTTGATGGCGATGATCTCCATCACCGGCTGCCACACCGATTCCCCATCCGCCGATTCTTCGCTCGACAACGATCCCCGCGTCCTTCACATCGGCGGGGCGAGTATCATTCAGGAACTCCCGCCGCCGCTGCCGAATGTTTCCACCGACGAGATGCGCGCGTGGATCTATAAAGCAGCTAACGCGGTCACGCATTATTACGGCCGCTTCCCGGTGAAAACCGTGCGGCTTGTCGTCGAAGCGGACGAAGGCGACCGAGTGCATAACGGGCAGGAATTCAACGGAAGTGGCATCCGCATTTCACTTGGCCGCGATACGCGCGTGGCTGATCTGGATGATGATTGGTCCCTGACTCACGAGATGTTTCATCTGGGCTTTCCGTTGGTGGATGAAGAATATCATTACATGGAAGAGGGCCTTTCGGATTATCTGGAGCCGCTGGCGCGAGCGCGCCTTGGGTACATTTCGCCAGAGAAAGTATGGGGCGATTTTCTGGAAGGCATGCCGCAGGGTCAGCCGGAGGCGGGCGACCAGGGCCTCGATCGCACGCACACGTGGGCACGCACCTATTGGGGCGGCGCGATCTTCTGGCTGTTGGCGGACGTGCGCATTCGCCAGCAGACCAACAACCAGAAATCACTCGACGATGCGATCCGCGCGATCCTCAACGCCGGCGGCGACGGCGCGCATCATTGGCCGTTGGAACGCGTGCTCGACACCGCCGACCAGGCGACCGGCACGCATGTTTTGCACGAGGTTCACGCCGAGCTTGGACTGCATCCCGCTCGCGCTGACCTCGAAGCCCTTTGGCAGAAACTTGGGATTATTCGCCGACGCGGGGCAATCGAGTTTGATGACACAGCGCCGCTCGCTTCCATTCGCAAGTCGATGACGGCTCGCATCGAAGCGCGTTGAATTCGCAGCGCGCCGCCATATCCTGTCGAGCATGATTCGGCGGCTACTCCTCTCGTTTGTGGTCACGCATTTATCTCTGGCAGGCTTGGCTTCGGCCGCGGAGCCGGTCAAAACAGTCGGCAATCCGG
This sequence comes from Humisphaera sp., assembly GCA_036276235.1. Classification (GTDB taxonomy): domain Bacteria; phylum Planctomycetota; class Phycisphaerae; order Tepidisphaerales; family Tepidisphaeraceae; genus JANWHF01. The sequence goes on from DATBDZ010000152.1 coordinate 2,333, forward strand.
TTATTCCGGGCTGGTATGCCGACCCGGAAGCGCGAGTCTTCGGCAATCAGTATTGGATCTTCGCCACCTACTCCGCGCCGTATGATCAGCAGACTTTCATGGATTGCTTTTCGTCGCCCGATCTTGCGACCTGGACGAAGCATTCGCGCATCATCGACACCACCATCATCAAGTGGGCGAAGCGAGCCATCTGGGCCCCATCCATCGTCGAGAAGGGCGGCAAGTACTATCTCTTCTTCGGTGCCAACGATATCCAGAATGACCAGCAGCTCGGCGGAATCGGAGTGGCGGTCGCCGAGCGGCCGGATGGGCCTTACACAGATTATCTTGGCAAGCCCCTGGTTGACCGGTTCCACAGTGGCGCGCAGCCGATCGATCAGTTCGTCTTCAAAGACACCGACGGCCAGCATTATTTGATCTACGGCGGTTGGCGTCACTGCAACATCGCGAAGCTCAAAGACGATTTCACCGGGTTCGTGCCGCTGCAAGACGGCCAGGTGTTTTGCGAGATCACGCCACAGCAGTATGTCGAGGGGCCGTTCATGGTCGTGCGCAAGGGGAAGTATTACCTGATGTGGTCGGAGGGCGGCTGGACGGGCCCCAACTACGCCGTCGCATATGCGATGTCCGATTCAGTCCTGGGCCCATTCAAGCGAATCGGGAAAGTTCTAGTGCAGGATCCGGCGATCGCGACCGGCGCCGGCCATCACTCGGTGCTGCAAGTGCCGGGGGAAGATCAATGGTACATCATCTATCATCGCCGGCCGACAGGAAGACGAGGGGCGAATGACCGCGTCGTCTGCATCGAGCGAATGGAGTTTGATGAGCAGGGGCTGATCAAGCCAGTGAAGATCACAACGGAAGGCGTCGAGCCGCACCCGCTGCCGCAGCAGAATGAAAAATGAAAAGTGATCAATGAAAAATGGCGGAGGGCCTGCATCCTTCCGCCATTTTTTACTTTTCATTTTTCATTCGCGAAGTGATCAATTTTCCGGCCCAAACGGGTCCCAGATCACCTTTGCCGGGTCGTTGTAATCGAGCGGGCTGGTGGTGAAGGGCGTTTCCAGTTGAGTTACGGAGAACCAGGCAACATGGCCGTCGGCGAACAGGATGCTGCCGCCCTTTTTGTGGCGGCCGCTGAAACGTTTCCATTCGGCCTTGAGCTGGCCGAGCGACTTGCTGTAGTTGGGATCAGTCTTAGGAATCTCGCCTTGCACCATCCGCTTTTCTACCAAGAGGGCGGTGGAGGAGCTGTCGTTGAACTGCGCGAGCTTCTGGATCGGCTGCGTCGCGTTCAGCTTCGAGTTGAGGACGTAGCAGATGTAGGTCTTGCGCACTTCGTCGCCGGTGACGCTGCCGGAAGGCGCGCCGTGGAGCATGTAAAAGCCGTCGCCGGTGGTCACGACGCCAGCGGAGATGTCCGCGGCGGTCGCGATCGACGCGGTGGCTGACGGGCAAATGAACAGGCCCTTGCCATTGAGGCCTGGGGGCCCGCCGGGGGAGTTTTGCTGATCGTAATAGGCAGATTCGCCCGCGTAGGCCGGCACGCAGTTAAACCAGAGCGCCCTGTCATCCCAGGTGAGCAGCAGCTTCCCGCCGGTCGAACTGGTGGAAACGGTCACGCCTTGCGCAGTGGTTCCATTCCCTCCGTCGCAGGGGATGGCACCCTTGTTCTCGTCGCAATACATGAGGAACCCCATGCCCAACTGGCGCATGTTGTTCTGACAGGCAACGAGCTGTGCCTGCTGGCGCGCCTTGCTCAAGGCCGGCAACAGAATACTTATGAGCAGCGAGATAATTCCTATGACAACCAATAGTTCAACTAACGTGAAGCCCATACGCTTCCCTGATCGACGGATCATTCCATGACCTCCGGTAATTTGTCTTTGCCCGGAGAAATGATCCGCACCATTTGTAAAGAATGTATTTAGACTGTGTGCGAATGAGAATAATTCGCAGCAATTTATCGCAATCCCTCAAATCAACTCTTCGTTAAGTTCGCGCCACATCATTCACGGATGATCAAGCAAGTATCAAGCAATCGCTAATATTCGGTTAACAAATGTGGAGAACCGCCGCAATTATTTAAGAGTCGTTAAGAACTCCAGCAAATCGGCCGCCTGTTGCGGCTCCAGGTTCGCCAGCAATCCTTCGGGCATCGCCGAGATCGATTGTGTCGCCGTCCGCTGCACCTGGTTTGCCGGAATGTGAATCACCGCCAGCGTGGAATCCTTGATGACGATTTCCTGATCGTTCTTGCTGACCAGGAATCCGCTTACCACGTCGCCATTGGTCTTCAGCACATTGTAAGTGACGAAACCTTCCAGGATCACTTTCGATGGCTCGACGATATTCTCGATCAACTGCTGCTTGTTGTATTTCGTCGCGATATGGCTCAAGTCCGGCCCGTACTCGCGGCCGGTGATTCCCGTCGCCAGATGGCAGGTCGCGCATTGCGAAACGCTCTGGAAGATCGTCCGCCCGCGCGCGGCGTCGCCCTTCATGGCCACCAGCTTCTCGCGATCGAAGTTGATTCCGAGCTTGGGCGTCTGCGAGGTGATGCCGGCGAAATGATCGAGCAGATCATGCACCGCCGGCGAAGGAGATGGGCCGACCTTTGCGATCACCTGCTCGCGCACGCTGTCCGGAAGTTCCTTATTCTCCAACGCGCTGGCCAGCAGCAGGGTGCCGCTGGGCGTGCCCATTAATGTATCGAGTGCCGAGCCGATATTGGCCGCGCCGGGTGTCTTGAGGCTGGCAAGTGCCGCCTGCTGCGCGGCGCTGTCCTTCGCTGGCACATGCTGCGACTCACTCGGCATCTGCGCGATCCACTTGCTGAACATCGCCACCGCGCGATCGTCCACCAGATCGGAACCCAGGCGCGGCATTCGTCCAGTCGAAGTTTTCGAAATGCGATACAGCAGCACCGATCGCGCCGGGTCGCCTGGGGTGACGATGCGAGCATCGTCAATGCCGAATGTCCCGAGCATCGGCGGGGCGTCGATCAGATTCGTCTGCTTGGGAGTCATCTCGCGGCGAACGTCGATCAGCGTCGACCCGCCGCCGCCCATGCGATGGCAATGGGCGCAGTTGGCGTGAAGATACGATCGGGCTCGGTCTTCCAGCGGAGCGGCATCGTCATACGGATTCACCAGCGTGAACTTATCCCACTTCGGCGGACTGCGATTGGCCTCCGTCGGCTGCGGACGATCGGTCGGCGGAAATAATCCCACCGCCCGCAGCGCCGGAATCTGCTGATCGGTCTGGCCATTTTCATATTTCTGCGGGCAGGCAAGCTGCTCGAGCGTGTAGCCCAGCGTGTAACCGGCCCACACATTATGACACGTCATGCACTGCGCGCGCGAGGCGTAATGCCACGTCTGCGGACGCTTCCCGCCGGGCACCGTGCGATCGTTGATGGTCAGGGGAAGATCGGCGCCGCCGGCATCGACCAGATCGGCATCGCTCTGATCGTCGCGCCAACGATAGCTGTACGCGTGCCAGTGGACGCCGTCGTAGTGCATGAGCTGCGTCTCGACCTTGCGGCTGGAAGCGGGGTCGCCAACGGTCATCTCCAACGTAAATGTGCGCGCGAGCACCGTGTCCTTCGGCACGGCAAACATCGCGCGGTTGTAGACATCATCCGTTCGCCAACCGATCTTTCCTTCACCCGGCACCGCTATGAAGCGGCTGGCCGATGCGCCATCCACCCATTGCGGCACCACCACCGAATACGGCAGCACGCCCTCTGCCGGCGATTGCTTGCCGACATCAGAAAAAATTCCCGTCTCCTTCAGCGTGCGCGGAAATGGAGAGGCGCTGGCGGCTTCGGTATTGCGCGCCAGGGTGTGGATGCCGCCCCCTTCGTAATCGAGGATGTACAGCTCACCTTCAGGATCTTCGGTAAACGAGACGACACGTGCTTCGGAATCCACGATCGTTCGGCGCGGCTCAACTTTGTCATCGCCGATCAGCTTCGCCGCCCAGACGCGGCGGGTCATCCAGTCGCCGAAAATATAATTGCCCGCCAGCTCCGGATATTTCTTCCCGCGATACACATTCCCGCCGGTGATCGATTCGGATTCCGTGTGCGGCAGCGCAATGAGCGGCGGGGTGATCGGCGTCGGGCCGCGCTTCCCATCCGGATGAATCGGATTGGGCCCTTCCATGATGCTCCAGCCGAAGTTGCTTCCCGACTTGGCGCAGTGCACC
>DATBDZ010000153.1:0-17965 GCA_036276235.1 Humisphaera sp.
GGCTCCCAGGCCCTGCTCGAAACTGTCATTTTCCGCGTCGTCGTTCCGGTGGCGCTAATGGCGGCAATCCTGGGGATTTACCAGGCCGTCTACGATTATCTCCCGTTCGAGCGCGCCTGGTTCGCACGAATGCTTGTTCACAATGTCCGCATCAACGGTTCCGAATGGCGGCCGATGGGATTCTTTTCATCGTCTTCCGAATACACGCGCTACGTTGCCGCCGCGATGATGGCTCCCATCGCCGCGTTTCTGGCCCGCCGCCCACGGGCATCGCTCGTGGTCGTCCCCGTGCTTTTGACGGCGATCTTTTTTGCCGGCATTCGCGGCCCGCTTGTCGGTGCCGCGATGACATTAATGGTGCTCTGGGCCGTCCTGGGCCGAAGCTTGAAAACCAGCGCCGTCCGTATGGTCGTTTCCGGCGTGGTCATCTTCGGCGGGATGATCTGGACGCTCAACCATCTTGATCCGGCCGATATTTCTTCTTCGCCGCAGCTTACCAGCCTGATTCAGCATCAGATTGACGGCGTGGGCCACATCGAAGATGAGCACAAATCGACGGGCATCGGCCACGTCAAGGCGGCGCTCAGCGGCGTCCTTTGGAGCCTCACCGCCCCCTGGGGCCACGGCCTGGGCTCAACCAACATGGCCGTCGCCAGGTTCGGTGGCGCAGGAGCCGACACTGAAATTGATTTCGCCGATGCGTTTCTTTCAATGGGCCTGGTCGGTGGTGTCATCTATTTGCTGTTCATGGGCAGTGTCATCCGAACAGCTTACCGCCTCTGGCAGCAGACCCGCCGACCCATGTTCCTCGTCGTCATCTCATTCATGGCCGCCGGTTTTATGCGCTGGCTGTACGGCGGAGAGTACGCCTGCTGCGCTCTGACTTTCTTCTGCTTCGGGTGTCTCAATCGCGCCGCCATCGAAAACGGCATCGCCCGGCTCGTGCCGCAAACGCACCAAATCGGGCGTCCCAGTCGGCGGCCGGCGCAACGCGGCGCAAATCAACCGGCTGCCAATCCAGGCTAGTGTATCCGCGATGACGGTGCTGACGCCGAGCATCTCCCACTCACCCGCGCCGGGCCAAGTCGGCGGCGATAACGTGCGCGCTCCGCGGGCGACGTATCAGACGCTGGATGCGTGGCGCGGCGTTGCCGCGCTGTGGGTGGTGGGGATTCATGCGGCGGCGGTGCTGGTCAATCAGAACCCGGCGTTGGCGCATTCGCCGCTGATTTATCTTTGCCTGCACGGCGGGCTGGGCGTGCAACTGTTCTTTGTCATCAGCGGCTATTGCATCGCGGGCGCCGCCGCCTCAACGCTGGGGCGGGGGCGAGGCAGCCGCAGTTTTCTGCTCGCCCGGTTCCGGCGCATCTATCCCACCTGCTGGCTGGCACTCATTCTCTACATCCTGACCGTCGTGTTCATTCGATTTCTTCTGGCGCATCACATTCTTAAAAGCAGCTCATCCGGGCAGATGGATTTGGGGCAGAATGGATTGGCATTTTGGGCCAGCAATTTCACGCTCACGCAATTATTCGTGGGCCAGTCTTGCCTGGTGGTTGTCACCTGGTCGCTTTGCTATGAGATGGTATTTTACGTCATCATCGCCGCCCTCATCGGCGTGCGCCGCCAGATCGGCCAGCTCACGGGCCTGTTGATGGCGACTCACCTGGCAACGATTCTCATCCTGGTGATGCTTATCCGCGCCCCTGCAAAAATGAGCTATCCGCTGGATCTGTTTCCGCAATTTGGGCTGGGCGTGCTGGTGTATGATCTATTGCGCCGCCCGCCTTCGCGAGCGCTGAAACTGACCGCCGCGGCTGTCGGGGCGTTCATGCTCGCGTTCATCGCGGCGCATAACCGACCGATCGGCTACATGGAGCAATCATCGCGCGGGAGCTTCGCGATCTGTCTCTTGTTCGCGGCAAGTCTGCTGTGGCTCGCCCCCCATGACCGAACGCTCGCGCGGCTGGCGCCCGTCCGGGTGCTGGGCCTGATCGGATTGTTTTCGTACAGCCTCTATTTGACCCACTACATCTCGGTGGCGATCACCAATCAGATCTTTCACAAGCTCAATCCCGGCGGCGGGGCCTATGTGCAACTGGCCGCGACCTTCGCCCTGGCGGTGGCGACGGCGGCGCTGTTTTATCTCGTCGCGGAGAGGCCCTTCATCTCCTCCCGCCAGCGCGCGGTTTTGACGGCGAAGTAATCATCCACACGTGCGGGCCATCAGGGTGGCGAAAATTTCGGCGACGCGTGTTGTTCCCTACCTCGGTACTCCGGGGGAGGGTTAGGGTGGGGGCTTGTTGCGAACCGCGCACCTTCTACACAACCCCCACCCCAGCCCTCCCCCGGAGTACCGGAGGAGGGAGAAATGCAGCCGCCAGCCGCCTGACGGCTCACGTACCCGACCCATTATTCGCCGCGCAGGGCGGCTTGCATGCGCGGGTCGGCTTGGATTTTCGCGACGACGCGTTGCCGCTCGGGGCCACTCTCATACCACTTCGCGTCAAGCTTCGCGCCGGCACGGGCCAACAGCCCGACCACTCGATAAAACCCCTCTGCATTTTGCGCGGATCCGTCCCAGCCGTAGAGCGCCCATTCCAGCGGAGCTCCACGGTGATGATCGTCGATGACATCCACAGGCGCGCCGCGATCCAACAGCAGTTGAATGATGTCGGCGTGTCCGTAGTACGCGGCCCAATGCAGGCCGGTCTGTTTGCCGCGCATGAGGCTCGGATCCAACGGCATCCCGGTCTGCAACAAAAACTCGACAACCTCGGTCCGCCCAAATTCGCACGCCCAAGCCAGCCCCGCATAAAGCTGCGCCGCAGTCGCCGGCGGCTTGAGGCTGCCATCTGCTGCAAAAAATTGCTTGACCGCATCAATCCGCCCGATGCCGGCGGCTCCTTCCAGATCAAGCTTCGCGCCGCGCGCGGCAAGAAATTCCGCCGCGTTCCCGCGGCCATTGCGCAGACAGCCGTTCACGGCACTCCCGCCATCCGGCGGATCGATCGTCGCGCCGGCATTGATCAGTACCTGCAACAATTCGAGTTGCACGCCCGCCGCTTCAGGATGATAGCTCGTTGCGGTCAACCCCAGCGTCGTCGATCTGCCGCCGTATGCATCCGATTCCGCATTGACATCCGCGCCCGCGTCCAAAAGAAGCTTCGTGATCTGCACAATATTGGCCGGCGTCTTCTGGCGATAATCCTCGACGCCGTTCGCTGATACATAGTGCAGCAGCGTCGAGCGATGCTCGCGCGTCGATCGCTCGCGCACCAGCGCCGGCTTTTTCTTCAGCAGCGTCGCAAGCCCCGCAAGATCGCCGCCGACAATCGCATCCACCGCCGACTCAAACGCCCGCACCGGCGAGCGCGCCCGCGCCAACTCCTCCAAATGCGTGGCAAACTTCGGCCAGCTCACAAAACCGTGCTCGCGCGCCAGAGCCAACTGCGCCCGGGACAGCGAGCAATCGGCCTGTCCCCTCGCCCAATCGAGGTTCTTCGCGATGCCATCCGCCGTGCGCCCAATGAGCCGCTCTATCTCCGCCGGCGTAAGAGCACGATGCCCCAATCGCGGCTGCCCATCATCCGCCTCCTGCAGCTTGACCAGCGCCTCGATCCATTCAGCGACCCAGGCGCGCAAAGCCACCCGATCGCCGGCCTTGCAAATCTTTGCCAGCTCCTTCGCCCGCTTCTTATATGATTCCAGATTGGGACGCGGCGGCAGCGGAAGCACATACAACATACGAATCTCCTTTCATCAAGTGCCTGGCTGTCCGCAAGAATCAGGCTGAAAGAAGGTTCGTAACGATGATGTACTTCGATGGGTGGGCACAGCCCTTTCCGCGGACAGGATGCGCCCCGAGCGCTGGGCGGGATATTAACACGGGTTTTTATCGATCGAAAGAACCCCGATTTCTGCCGTCCCAATCGCATCCGCTTCGCCAGCTCTTCGGTGATGGGTGCGCGACACGTGAGGCAGCTGGTATTTCTCCCTCCCCCGGTACTCCGGGGGAGGGCTGGGGTGGGGGTTGTGTAGAACTGGCGCTGCTCGCAAGAAGCCCCCACCCTAACCCTCCCCCGGAGTACCGGAGGAGGGGACAACACTCGTCGCCGAAATCGTCACGCACCCCTCTGTGATCCGCTGGCCCCTGCTTGCATTCGCCATGTTTGAGTGGCCCGGATAATCTACCGCCCGGTGAAATCACACGATCTGACGATTGGACAATCCCTGCGTTTGGAGCGGCTTAAAAGCGACGACGCGCGAACGGCAATTCCAGAGAGCGACGCGCAGGCGCTGGCCGCGGAGCTTCGGCAGGCCATTGAGGGGCAGGTGCGCTTTGACGCGGGGGCTCGCGCGCTCTACTCGACGGATGCATCAAACTATCGGCAAGCGCCGATTGGCGTTGTGGTGCCTCGAACATTGAAGGATGTGGAGACGACGATTGCGCTGGCGCGCAAGTATGGGGCGCCCATCCTGAGCCGCGGCGGGGGGACTAGCCTTGCGGGGCAGTGCTGCAATGTGGCGGTGGTCATCGATTTCTCCAAACATCTGCGGCGAATCCTGGAGATCGATCCGACGCGAAGGTTGGCCCGCGTGGAGCCGGGGTGCATCCTGGATGATCTGCGCGGGCATGCGTGCGGGAGGCATGGGCTGACCTTTGGCCCTGACCCGGAAACGCACGATCATTGCACGCTCGGCGGAATGCTCGGCAATAATTCCTGCGGCGTGCATTCGTTGATGAGCCGCAATCATGGCCTGGGGCTGCGCGTCAGTGATAACACTCACGAGCTGGACATCCTCACCTATCGCGGCGATCGCTTTCGCGTCGGAGAAACGCCGCCGGATGAGCTGGAGCGAATCGTGCAAGCAGGCGGGGCGCAGGGGATTATTTACAGCAAGCTCAAGGCGCTGCGGGATAAATATGGGGATCTGATTCGCGCGCGGTTTCCGAAGTTGCCGCGCCGGGTGTCGGGGTACAACCTGGATGAGCTGCTGCCGGAGAATAATTTCAATGTCGCCAAGGCGCTGGTGGGAACCGAGAGCACTTGCGTCACGATTCTGGAAGCGACATTGAAGATGGTTCCCGATTCGCCGGTGCGGACGCTGCTGATCTGCGGATACCCGGATATTTATAGTGCCGCCGACCAGTTGCTGGAGATTTTGGAATTCAATCCGATCGGCTTGGAAGGCATCGACGACATGCTTGTGAAATTCGTGCGCGACAAGGGAGACCAGAACGCGAATCTGGCGTTGCTCCCGCCGGGCGGCGGATTCTTGCTGATCGATTTCGGCGGCCATTCGCGCGAGGAAGCCAACGACCGCGCCCGCCGCTGTATGCAGAAGCTTGAGGGAATGCCGAACGCTCCGGCCGTGAAATTGATCGACGACCCCAAGCACCAGGAGATGATCTGGAAGGTGCGGCAGGGGGGCCTTGGCTCGACCGCGTGGGTGCCCGGCCTGTCTGATAAGTGGGAAGGCTGGGAAGACACCGCCGTCCCCGTGGAGCACATGGCGGGCTATCTCCACGAGTTTCGCGCGCTGATGGAACGGCATGATTATCACGTCACGATCTACGGACATCTCGGCCAGGGATGCGTTCACACGCGGATTCCATTCGATCTTTACACCGCTGACGGCATCAAAAAATGGCGCGCGTTTATCGATGAAGCGAGCGATCTGGTCATCAAGTTCGGCGGATCATTTTCCGGCGAGCACGGCGATGGCCAGGCGCGCGCCGAGTGGCTGGAAAAAATGTACGGCCCGGAGCTGATGCAGGCATTTCGCGAATTCAAGAGCATCTGGGACCCGGATGGAAAGATGAACCCGGGGAAGGTGATCGACGCCTACAAGATGACCGATAATCTGCGGCTCGGCGCTGATTACAACCCGCCGCAGACGGATACGCATTTTCATTACGCGACGGATCGCTCCTCCTTTTCGCGCGCGGTGTTGCGATGCGTCGGCGTCGGGAAATGCCGCCGCGATGAGGGCGGCACGATGTGCCCCAGCTTCATGGCCACGCACGACGAAATGCATTCCACGCGCGGCCGCTCGCGAATGCTCTTCGAGATGCTCAACGGCGAGCTGCTGGAAGGCGGCTGGCAAAACGAGCACGTCAAGGAATCGCTGGACCTGTGTCTTTCCTGCAAGGGTTGCAAAGGCGATTGCCCGGTGAATGTGGACATCGCCACGTACAAGGCAGAGTTCCTGTCGCACTATTACAAATCCCACGCGCGGCCGCGACATGCATATGCGTTCGGATGGATTCACGCCTGGGCGCGATTGGCATCACTCGCTCCATCCTTGGCAAACTTTTTCACGCAGACGCCGGGGTTGTCGAAAATTGCTGGTTGGTTCGCCGGGGTTGATCCGCGGCGGAAACATATTCCGCCTTTTGCGGAGCGGTCATTCAAATCAATGTTTGCCGCGCGGTCGCGCAGGAGCTTACTCCCTCCCTCGGTACTCCGGGGGAGGGCTGGGGTGGGGGTCATGTCGAACGGCACCACTCGCGCGAACCCCCACCCTAACCCTCCCCCGGAGTACCGGAGGAGGGAACAAGAGGGCGCTTCGGCAGGGAGTTCGTATGCGCAAACAGTCATCCTCTTCCCCGACACCTTCAGCAATTACTTCCGCCCCGACATCGCGATGGCGGCGGTTGAAGTTCTCGAGGACGCTGCGTTTCAAGTGCAAGTCCCGATGGAGGATGTCTGCTGCGGACGGCCGCTTTACGACTACGGCTTTCTCGACATGGCCCGCCGAAGGCTGCTGAAAATGCTCGAGCAGTTGCGGCCGATCGTTGATGCCGAGATTCCGATCGTCGTCTTGGAGCCGAGCTGTTGGGCAGTCTTTAAGGACGAGCTGACCAATCTTCTGCCGCCGACAAATACAGATGCCAAACGATTGCAGAATCTGATCTACACGCTGGCGGATTTTCTGAAAGAACGAGCGCCCGGATATTCGGTTCCGACGTTGCATCGCCGCGCGCTGCTGCATGGCCATTGTCATCAAAAATCGCTTGATCATCTCGGCGATAAAACGCACGGAGAGCTCAAGCGCACGAAAGAAGTCCTCAAAGAGATGGGTATTCAATTCGATGCGCCGGCAACCGGCTGCTGCGGAATGGCCGGCGCCTTCGGCTACGAGCACGGCGAGCATTACGATGTCTCAATCGCCTGCGGCGAACGCCTTTTGCTCCCCGCCGCTCGGCAATGTTCGGAGGATACGCTGATCATCGCCGACGGCTTCAGTTGCCGCGAGCAGATCGAGCAGATGACTGAGCGGCGGCCGCTCCATCTGGCGCAGGTGATCCAGTTGGCATTACGGACTCGTTGACCGTTTGCCCCCATAATGCCCGATGGATAGGATAGCCGCCTTTCGCAGGAATGCTTTCAAATGTCAGAACAGGCAGACCAGTACAAAGAGAAGTTTCGACCCGACACCGACTCCGCGCTCGATAGCGAAGTGGAGGCCGCCCTCGGCGGGCTGACCGTCGATGAAATTATCGCGCAGGGCCCGCAGCAGCCGCAGGCGCCGGCCGGCGACGGTGCTCAGGGCAACGTCAAGCGCGGCAAGGTCATCTCCATCGGATCGGACGAAGTCTTCGTCGATATCGGCGGCAAAACGCAGGCGATGGCGCCCCTCTCCCAATTCACCGAAGTGAAGATCGGCGAGGAATTCGATTTTGTCATCGACCGCTACGACGAACGCGAAGGCGTTCTACTGCTCAATCGCAAGGGCGTCCTGAGCACCAATGTCTCGTGGGATAATCTCGATGTCGGCGCGATCGTCGAAGGCATGGTCACCGGCATGAACAAGGGCGGCCTTGAGCTTGAGATCAAAGGCATCCGCGCCTTCATGCCCGCCGGCCAGGTCGATCTTTATTTCAATCGCGATATTTCCGTCTTCATCGGCCAGAAGATGATCGCCGAGGTGACGCAGGTTGATAAGCAGGCGCACAATCTGATCGTCAGCCGACGGCGGATTCTGGAACGCGAGAAGGAAGAGCATCGCCAGAAGACGATGGCGGAGCTGGGCGAAGGGCAGATCCGTCGCGGCATCGTCCGGAGCGTCACCGACTTTGGCGCGTTTGTCGACTTGGGCGGTGTCGATGGGCTGATCCACATCAGCGAGATGAGCCATCGCCGCGGTCGGCATCCCAATGAATTCGTGAAGATCGGCGATCTGGTCGAATCCAAAGTTCTCAAGATCGACAAGGAAACCGGCAAGATCAGCCTGAGCCTTAAGCAGGCGTCGGCTGATCCTTGGACCGGCGCCGAGACTCGCTATGCGACGGGGACGGAGCTGACCGGCCGCGTAACGAAGATCGAGCCGTTCGGCGCGTTCATCGAAGTCGAGGAATCGATCGAAGGATTGCTCCCGATCAGCGAAATGAGTTGGCAGCGGATCCGCCATCCGTCTGATATTGTAAAAGTGGGGGACACCATCAAGCTGGTGGTGATCAACATTGACCCTGCCGCGCGCAAGCTCAGCTTCAGCCTCAAACAGGCCGGGCCAAATCCGTGGGCGACGGCCAAGGAAAAATATCCGGTCGATGCGATCGTCAGCGGCAACGTCACGCGACTGGTCGATTTCGGCGCGTTTGTCGAATTGGAGCCAGGCCTCGAAGGCCTCGTTCACATCTCCGAGCTGGCGGCACATCGCGTGAAAACGGTAGGGGACGTGGTGAAGTCTGGCCAGGAAGTGAAGGCGCGCGTTCTGGAGATCGATCCCACCGCGCGGCGAATTTCGCTCTCGATCCGAAGGGCGGCGGAGCCTAAGCCGCTTGCAACTGCCGCCGCTGGCGCCACACCCGCACCCGCCGCGGCTCCTGCCGCGAAGAAGAAAAAGAAAGAGCTCAAGGGTGGCTTGGACTGGAATTGGTAGGTCAAAAACGCAGTCGCCCGGCGGGGTGCCGCATCAATCATCGACACGAGCATTCACACCTGTTCGGCCCCGCACGGACGTTTGCCGCGTCAACGCGGCAACCTATTCGTTCCCGCCTGAAGATAAGATGAAGACGCCGACCCTCTTTCCATAATTCACGTCGCCGGCTTGGCAAACTTCTGCGACGGCATACAATCGGGCGGCAGTGTGACGGGTAACCGGAGCAAGAGGTCCCCATGGCCACCGCAGTCCTTAAAGCCGACAACGTTCAGACCCTCGAACCCAAGCGCATGCAGTGCATGGAAGTGTGGGGCGGCAATCGCTCCATCGACAGCGGCGTGGTCATGCCGGGCCTGGATGCGTGGCTCTTCAGCCAGCCGTGCGAGCAGGACGCCGGCGGCGGCGACGTCCACTATGTCTCAACCTGCGCCGGCGGGATGCTTGTGCGCATGCTCATCGCCGACGTCGCGGGGCACGGCACCAAGGTCGAATCGATCGGCTCACAACTGCGCGGCCTGATGCGGCGATACATCAATAACGCCAGCCAATCCGGATTCCTGCGCGCCCTCAACCGCGAGTTTACCTCCACCACTTCCGACGGAAGATTCGCCACCGCGATCGTCATGACTTTCGAGGCGGCAAAGAATCGCCTCGTGATTTCCAACGCCGGTCATCCAGCCCCGCTTTGGTATCAATCCAAGACCGGGCGCTGGAAATACTTGGAAGCCGACACCGAAGGCGTCAACGTCCCCTGGGGCATTGAAGACGAAGTCGATTACCAGCAATTCGAAGTAAAGCTGCGCGTCGGCGACCTTGTCCTCGGCTACACCGATTCACTCACCGAAGCCCGCCTCCCCGATGGAGAACTCCTCGGCCAGGAAGGCCTGCTCGCGCTCGTGCAAAGCCTCGGCACCCCCGACCCCGCGCGGCTGGTCTCGCAAATCCTCGAAAGGATCGACAACCACGGCAAACAAAACCTCACGCGCGACGACATCACCTGTCTGCTATTCCGCCCCAACGGCATGCGCCCCAGGATGCCGCTCCGCGACATGCTGATGGCCCCGATCCGGGTCATAGCCGACTGGGGCGGCGTCCACTTCAACTGGCGTTAAATCGCGTCTTGGCAAATTCAATTGCACGCGTAGAATCCCCAAGCACTGACGAATCGGCCTCGTGGCGGAATTGGCAGACGCAACGGATTCAAAATCCGTCGCCTTCACGGGCGTGAGGGTTCGAGTCCCTCCGAGGCCATTTTGGCCTAGGCCAAAATAGAGGGGAGAGCGGTAGTAAGGAGAAAGTAGAGCAGGCGTAGAACGCTCAAAATAGAACACCGTTGGAAGATCGATTGATCGCTCTCCCCGGTCTACTTTCTCCTCACTACTTTCGGCCGACACGGCGATCGCTCAAACGCGCTTGCATGCCCTGCGCGGTCCCGTTATCAACGCTTTCATCATGACCCAACCCGCCGCTCCTCTTGTCGTTCCTAATCGCGTTCTGCTTGGCCCTGGTCCAAGCGACGTGCCGCCGCGTGTTCTGGCGGCTCTGTCTGCGCCGACAATCGGGCATCTGGATCCGTTTTATCTGCATGTGATGGATGAGACTCGCCGCATGCTGCGCGAGGTGTTTCGCACGCGCAATGAGATGACGCTGGCGGTGTCCGGCACCGGCAGTGCCGGCATGGAGGCCGCGGTCGTCAATCTCATCGAGCCGGGCGATCAGATAATCGTCTGCGTCAACGGCGTCTTCGGTACGCGCATGCGCGATGTCGCTCAACGCAGCGGCGCAACCGTTCATAGCATCGAAGCCGAATGGGGCCAGACGATCGAGCCGTCCGCGGTCGCGGCGGCGCTCAAGGCGCACCCGGGAACCAAAGTGTTCGGCATCATTCACGCCGAAACTTCCACTGGCGCGCATCAGCCGCTGGAAGAGATCTCAAAACTCGTTCACGATGCCGGCGCGCTATTGTTGGTCGATACGGTGACGTCACTGGGTGGCATCGACGTTCGGGTCGATGAATGGAAGATCGACGCCTGCTATAGCGGCACGCAGAAGTGCCTCTCCTGCCCGCCGGGCCTCGCACCGCTGACTTTCTCTGCCGCGGCAATCGCCGCCATCGACAAGCGCAAGACCAAGGTGCAAAGCTGGTATCTGGATGTTTCGATGCTCCGCCAATACTGGGGCGAGCAGCGCGTTTATCACCACACCGCGCCGATCAACATGACCTTCGCGCTCTACGAAGCACTGCGGATCGTCCTGGAGGAAGGCTTAGAGCAGCGCATCGCGCGGCACCTGCTCAACCACCGCGCCCTCCGCGCCGGCCTCGAAGCCGTCGGCATCCGCTACGTTCCGAAGCACTCACTGACAACGCTTAATGCCATCAGCATCCCGCAAGGCATTGATGATGGAATTGTCCGCAAGAAACTGCTGGAAGATTACGGCATCGAAATCGGCGCGGGCCTCGGCCCCTTCAAGGGCAAGGCTTGGCGCATCGGCCTGATGGGGCAGTCGAGCAGTCGCCGCAATGTCGTGACATTTCTGGCGGCCTTGGAATCGATCCTCGCCACCCAGCTCCAAAACTTCCCGCGCGGCAAAGCGCTTGCCGCCGCGAGCGAAGTTTATGGCGGTGCAATTCCGGGCTGAGGATTTCCGGCACAGCCGCGTCCCGGCGCTCTTTGCGGCCTCGGCGGCTGAGCTTTATTTCTTCGCGCGTTCCAAAACAACCAACATAAAGCTCGTACCCTTCACCGAGAAATCGGTGGGCCGCTTTGTTTCGCCGGGCTCGGTCGCGCAGAGCTTCAGCTTGTCCCCATCCAATTGGAAAATGCCCAGCGACGTTTTTCCGCTGTGGTCCGGCTGGCCCTCTTCCTTCAGAACCTTCCAGTCAGCCTGCGGCGGCGACTTGTCGGGAATGATCTGAAAGGTGCCTTCAATGATCGTGTTCTGATTCTGCTTTACGGTGAACTTATCGCCGTCGATGATGAGCTGGCAGTGTTTGGCGTCTTCGCTCATATCGGTATCACCCTGATACTGCTCGCGCATTTGCCATGTCCCCTGTAGGTTTTCGCGGGTCTGCTTGACGTCATAAGGTTTATCGGCGGCAACCAGAAAAATGCAGAAGAACCCAAGAATCAGCAATGGCTTCATGGCAAGATCCTCAAAATGAAAAACAGTCTAGCCCAATCCGACGACGATAACGCCGCACTGGTGAATAGACGGAGCCGGCAAAGCTCGCTTGCATTTTCTATCTCCGATTGAGAGCCGACGCTCATGGGTGAGGGAAGGAAAAACTTGGCGGCGTGTCGCGGACGCGGTCGTGACGAACGGTATAGGTTGACGGACACGTGTGGTTTAGCGATCCGCTCGCCAGCGTCGAAAATCCTTTTCGAGCGACTTTTTCATCGCGATCGCCGCATTACGAACTTCAGTGCGCGACAAACTCTTTAGGTGCTTTGCAATCGAGCGGCGTGCGGCGGAACTGCCGTGATGCACGTTTGCGGTCTCGAAGCCCATGGCGTGCAGAAGCCATTCTTCGTCCTTAACACGGCCCAGCGATTCCACTTCCAGCCGACGCGAATCGGGCGACAGACGCCGGACAACCCATGGCCCCTGCGCCTTCAGGTACGGATCGGGTGAACGAACCGAATTGGCCAGAATCTGGCCATAAAATGGCCCGCTGGTTTCTGATTGCGCCCACGCGGCGGCAGAAAGCGTTAACGCCTTCGCTTCGCGGGCAATTGGGCCACCCATCCACTGAGCGATCGCAGTGAAGCGTGGTTTCCCAAGACTCCCAAGCCCAGCCTGGCGATGCCGCAGCTCGTAGGCCAGATGGGCGTCCGGAAACATTTCCAGGATGGCAGTCATCGCTTCCTGAGGCAGCGCGCCTCGCTCGCGCGGCAACGCTCGAAGGCCGTCCCAAAACAGACCGGGATCGCGAAGCGGGCTTGCCAAAATCGGCTTGAACCAACGGTGGTTTTCACCAATGACAAAGGGCTGGCCGCCACTCTCCATGCCCTCACGATAGCCGTCCATGATCGCGCCGCATGCGTCTTTTGCCTTTAATACCAGGTGCCGGGCGTCGATAGCCACAAGCGCACTGGTGGCCAATCGGACCAGATCATTGGTGTAGGGCAAGGCGAAGGCCTCATCAAAATCGTTGATTCCCCAGGCGAGTCTTCCCAGCCCGTCGCGCCATGTTCCAAAGTTCTCGAGGTGAAGATCGCCGACGGCCAATAGCTTCGGCGCGTTTGCAACTCGCTTGTCCAATTCGGTGAAGCGCTGTGCCCAACGGTAATAAGTCGCGCGAAGAAACGAGAACGGGTCTTCGCTCATCGCCTCGTGTTTGCGGCGAAGGTCCGCCGCAACGATGGTGGTTTGATGACTCAACCAACGTTCATAATGCTTCGTTGCATCGCCAATTTGCACGGTTGCCTCATTGTTCTGGTAGTGAGCACGAACCAAAGTCAGCCGTCGCACTCTAGCGATCGTGGCAAGCTCGTGCAAAAGGCGATTATCCTATGAATCGTTAGAGTGCTGATCCGGTGTCTCTCGCTCTGCCGCATTGGCGGACTCGGCCGCTACACTCAATTCGTCGTAAATGATTCGGGAGTTCCCCGTGTAATTCCCGCTGGTGTAGCATCTAACCCAGACGGAGTTGATTTATGCCGCCATTGAGACTCGCCTTGGTTTGTTGGATCACGTCACTGTTCCTGGCGGCTGGCATGGGAGGCGTCGAGCTGAACAGCGTTCGGGCGGCAGCCGCGGAAGCGCGGGAGGGTCGCGCCATTATTGATGTGAAAGGAACGGTATCGGAGGAATGGGTCAATCTGAAGTGGAACGGCGAAGCGATCGACGGGTCATATTTCCGCATCGACCGATCGATCGACGACAACGCGTTTCAACCACTCGGCATTGTGAGCGGCGATGGGTCTTCCTTTACCGACGACAAGGCTCGGCAGGATACCGAATATCACTATCGCATCACTCGCATTGTGGGCGGTGGCATGCCTCCCAATATCTCCAACGTTCTCACGATCCGAACGCCGGTCGCGCCGCCCAAATTCCTTCGCACGCATCAGCGGTCGGCAAGTGAAGTGGAACTGACATGGCAGAACCCCTGCGATTCGAACTCTGCATGCGTTGAAATAGCTGTGTCCTACGATGGCGTCCATTTCACGCCGCGGATGATTCTCAATGAGCCGGGCGCGGAAAGGTATCTCGTTGAAGGGCTGAAGCCGCACACGCGTTACTGCTTCAGAGTCGTCATTTCGACGCCTTCTGGCGTATCGGCCCCCGCGGTGGAACCGTGCATCACGCCAGCCGGCGAGCCTTCGACGCAGCCGTGGGAACCCGCGGTGCCCACAGCCGACGGCGATGGGTCGGTGCCGGCTTATCTGTCCTTGCCGGGTGCTGCGACGGAGTTGCTTTTTAAGGGGTGGCTTGGCATCGGCCCAAAACGGGTCCTGCCGGTGACGGACGTCAGCGCATCGCCCGCCGGCAGCGACGCATATGTTTTTTGGAAACCGGCAAATGACACCGACCAGGTCATCGCCTTTCAAATCGAGTGTTCTTGGGATGGAGTGAATTTCACCCGTTCAGATACTGTCAGCCATGCCGAGACCAGCTACCGAGATATCGATGCGCTTCAGGGCGTGAGGAATTATTACAGGGTCACTGCGATCGGAAATTTTGGAAACTCGCGACCGAGCCAGATTGTGTGGGCAACGCCCATCGCAAAAATAATTGCCAGGGACGATGGGCCGGCAGATCTGCCCACAATGACGACTGTGCACGGCCATTCGATCAAGATCCCGGTGGATGAGCTCCTACAAAATGACATCGATCCCAACTGCACGCCAAACCTGATGCGCCTTGCGAGTTTCGCACAACCCAGGCACGGCACCTTAACGCGTGAATCAGACGGATCGTTGACCTACACCGCTGCTCACGATTACGCCGGCGATGACACGTTCACTTATGAACTGACGGACAAATACAACGCGATCAGCAATGCGGCAACCGTGACTGTCTCGGTCACGAACACTCCGCCCCGGGCACAAAGTCTGATTTTTAAAATGGAGGACGGCGCGGAATTCACTGGATCCTTAGCCGGTGGCGGAGCCGACGCGGATTCGGACACACTCACCTACGTGAAACGCAGCGATCCTGCGCATGGCAAGCTTACGATCGATGGTCAGACGGGGCGTATCACCTTCACCCGCGACGCCGGCTGGAAGGGAATCGACACTTTCGAATATTGCGTAAATGACGGCGCGGCCAATTCGAACATCGCCACTGTTCAGGTAGTCACCCATCGGGCTGCCGACGAATCCGCTGCGATACTCAAATCACCTTGCTCGAATTTTACCGTTTTTCAAAACCAACAATTGAAAGTGATCGAAGCGCCGGACAAATTCAACCTGGTGCAGTGTGGGCTGAATGCGGGGAATACCGGACCGCTGAAGACGGTGCTCGTGCTGGATGGCAATCCTGCCGCCTCTGGGCGATGGCTCAACCTGAAAGACGATGGAACCTTTTTGTATTCTCCGCCAGCGGGTTTCGTCGGGACGGACTGGTTTACGTACAAACTTGAAGACGACCATCACAACGCCAGTCAGTTTGCCACCGTGTTTATCACGATGCGGCCATTTAACGATGCGTTATCAGTCGACGATCTCAAGCCTGGCGACCCCGATGCCGTCATACCCAATAACAACGCCTTGGCTGACCAGGACGGAGTAACCCCGAAGTACTCCACCATTCACTTGCATATACCTGCCGATACACCGCGCGGCAGCCAGGTCACTTTTTCCATCAATAGCGATGTGCTTGCGAGTGTAAGGTATTATCAAGGCATACCGAAGAGCAAAGGCAGCGTCGTCGTCGTGGGTGAAGGGGCGGGAGCCTCCCATACCTGGACGGTCGGCGACGAGAAAGACCCTCCGCCGTCACAGCTTTATGCGGTAGGACTGAAGGGGACGGAATTCGGACAAATCATGTCGACGTTGAGCGTGACGCTTCAAGTGCAGATCGGAGACGGCACGTCCAGGTAAGAAATCAGCGCGGGACCGTCGATTCCGGTACGATAGCGTTCATTGAACGAAACGGCAGCCAGCCTCGGTGGGGCCGCAACTGCTGTCGGTGCCGCCGATCCGATGGAATCGGCGACGCCGCCGACTGGCCGGCCACATTGGCCCGCACTGGACGGCTTGCGCGGGACGGCGATTCTGGCCGTGCTCATTTGTCACTATACTGCTCTGCTCCCCAGGCCGCTCGGGTTGGCCGGCGTGCTGGAAAACGGGTGGGCGGGCGTCGATCTGTTCTTTGTCTTATCGGGGTTTCTAATCACGGGGATTCTCGTTGATGCTAAAGGAACGCGCCATTACTTCCGCAACTTTTATGCGCGAAGACTTCTCCGCATCTTTCCGCTGTATTACGGGTTCCTCGCCGTTTTGCTTCTTGCGCTGCTGTTCTCCCGCATCGCACACTGGGACTCAGACGAAAGCCTGCAACAACTGCGGGCCGCCCAGCCGTGGCTTTGGACTTACATGGCGAATTTCTGGATCGCCGCGCAGAAGCAATGGAGCGAATGGTCGGAGATTGTCATTCCTCTCTGGTCGTTGTCGGTTGAAGAGCAGTTTTATTTGGTCTGGCCGCTTGTCGTTTTCTGTTGTTCTGGTCGCGCGCTGATCCGGATTTGCCTGGGCATCCTGATCGGGGCACCGCTGCTGCGATTGGTCCTGACTGCCTGCGGGACAAACTGGTTTGCCATTTATACATGGACGCCGACGCGGGCGGATTCGCTGGCGGCGGGAGCGCTGCTGGCATTGTTGATGCGACGGCCCGACGGAGCGCTTCAGTTGCGGAAGATCTGCGGGTATGCGGGAGTCATCGCGGGATTGCTGCTGTTGGCGATCTCGCCCGGATTCGATCCGACGCGGCACCCGTGGCTGAGAGATTTTCTCTACAGCGTTCTGGCGATCTTCTTTGCCGCCCTGTTGTTTTGGTCGATCGACCCCGCCTCGCTTTTCGGAATCCCCGGCCGGTTCTACCAACTCCGCGCGCTGCGAGTCATCGGCGGCTACAGTTACGGCATTTACATTTTCCATCTGCCGCTGATGTATCTGAGCAGATCAGTGCTGACGCGCTGGCACGCCTACGACCGCGACGCCACAAGTTGGCCGCGTGCATTGAATCTCATTGCGCTCAACGTCATCTTGACCGGCGTTGTCGCGGTCGTGAGCTATCACGTCTACGAGAAGCAGTTCCTGAGGTTAAAGCGTTGGTTTTCTTGATTGGGGCCCGGCACAGGGTTTTTTTTACCGTCGTGGTCGGTCCCCACACGCCATGCGCTATGCCGGATTTCGCAGATCTTTGCAGCCAGCACGCGCGGCACGCAACATGCTCTCTTGCGAACCATCACCCGCCGCTTGGCCTTCCGAAAGGTAGGCGCTCGAGGCGGAGAAAAGAAGGGCGGCCGCCTCGCGCGGCCGCCCTTTCATTTGTTGGTGGATGCACCCCAGTCGCGCCTGAGCGGCACTACCTTCGGGTGTAACTTTTATTTATGGCGAGGATTGGTACGAAAGGCATTCGCATCAGAATAGCCGTCATGCTGAGGTACTCCGAAGCATCTGGCCCATTTGCCCAATCCAGCCAGATGCTTCGGAGTACCTCAGCATGACGGGGTGCGCGTTGGGGCGGAAAACCCAAACCCGACTCGATCCGCGCGATCAATGCAGTCGCCATAGTCGAGCGCTACACCCAATCCCGTCTGCCTCCTTTGTAGCTTTGTAGCCTTCACGAGCGCTCGCAGATAGAATCCATTCCGAGTTCTTGTATGCCCCTCGCACCCGTTCAACGGCGACGTAAACAACAGGCAAAACTGGGAATCGGCATGCCCGGCGACAACAACCTTATCTTGCGCATCGCACGCCGGCTGCGAAGTACCGTGGACGCGCCGGTGCTTGGGGGCATCGCGGTTAACTTGCATGGAGCTGTCCGCACGACCGGCGATCTGGATCTGTACACCACCGATCGCCCAAACACTGCCGCCCAGTTGGAGGCCGCAGGCGCGCGGTGG
>DATBDZ010000154.1:0-34215 GCA_036276235.1 Humisphaera sp.
TCATAAAATCGCCGCCGCATGAACGATCGATCACACCTCCTGACCGAGCTTCGCCTTCCCGAATCAATGCGGCTGGATTCGATGAGCGTTGAGGACGGTGCTGCGCTCATGAACTCGCAGGATGCGCGAGCCGTCGAGGCGGTCGCGTCGCAGCGGCAGCAGATCGCGGCGGCGATCGATCTGGTCGTCGCGGCGTTTCGCGCGGGCGGGCGGTTGCTCTACTTTGGCGCGGGAACCAGCGGTCGGCTCGGCGTTCTTGACGCCGCGGAGTGCCCGCCGACTTTTCGCACGGATCCGCAGATGGTGGTGGGGACGATCGCCGGCGGCGATGCCGCCATGTTTCGTGCACAGGAAGGCGCCGAAGACCGCGCCGAAGACGGGGCGGCGGCGGTCGACGCGAAAAATGCCGGCGACATTGATGTCGTCATCGGAATCGCGGCGGGGGGGACAACGCCATATGTTCATGGCGCATTGCGCCGCGCGCGCGATCGCGGGGCGAAGACGGTTTTTCTCACGTGCGTGCAGGCGATTGAGTCCGAGCCGCCGGTGGATGTGATCATCCGGCCGCTCACCGGGCCGGAGGTGGTGACCGGTTCAACGAGATTGAAGGCGGGGACTGCCACCAAGCTCGTGTTGAATACGATCACGACGATCGCGATGGTTCAGCTGGGGAAGGTGTACGAAAACCTGATGGTCGATCTCCGCGCGACCAACGCGAAGCTGCAGGATCGCGCGCGGCGGATCGTCGGCACGGTCACGGGGTTGTCGGGTTCAGAGGCCGAATCACTGCTCAAAGCGGCTGATGGGCACGTGAAGCTGGCGATTCTTATGCACGAGCGCGGCATCAATGCCGCAGTCGCAAAATCGATCCTCGAACGAGAAAACGGCGACTTGCGCCGCGCGATGCTGAAAGATACGGCGGGATAAATCCCGCCCTACGGGGCGCTTAAAGTAGGGTGGGATTTATTCCGCCGAGTGCGTTTTGTAGGGCGGGATTATCCCGCCGTCCTCCTCGCGTTCGATCGATGCGCAGAGAACGCCACGGGCACGCTGTCGCGAGCTCATGCCACCCGATTTGATGCCGGGTGCCATGTCCCACGCTCGCGTGGGTATGTCTTTCGGATTCTGTAATTTCCTGCCCAGAAGATCAAAACGCATGCTCACGCAAGCGTGAGGCATGGCACCCATTGCATGCCAGCCGATTTTGCGGTCGCACTCAAACGGGTGGCATGGGCTTGCGATAGCATGCCCGTGGCGTTTTGCGTTTCCACTCAACCTTTCGCCGCTCCCGCCGCTCGGGCGAGAATCGCATTCAAAACATCCTGCCCGCGTTCGGGGCGACGGGTGTTCGGCGCGGGATACCAGGGCTGGCTTTCGGTCGCCCTCTCCTCGGTTTGATCCTCAATCGCGATGCTGCTCCTGTTTGGATCGCTGAAATCCGGCGACACGGTGATCCGAAACCGCGTTCGCTCATACCAGCGACGCACGATGTGCAGCTCTCCGGGATATTCCTTCCAACCCGTGTAGATCGTTCCGTTTTCGACTTTCTCCACCGGCACAGACAGCGGCGGGGCGGATATCGCCTGCTGCGCGACTTCGAGCAATTTCTTTGGCGCAAGATCGACCACCGTCTGTGAGCCGCCCTGCGGCCATTGTGATGGCTTGGGCTGATGGCTCGCGCATCCACAGAGGAACGTCAATCCAAAGGTAATGAGACAGATCGTGCTGGTTCGCATAGGCCCTCGATCCCTTCTAATGGGGCGAAAAACACCGAGCATGTTAGTTTGGGTAATATTTTTCAAGCCTTCGACAAAAACATCGATTAGACCTGTTCAGGGCAATTGAGAAAAGGCTCTGATCTGCACACGATTGATCTTACTGCCTCGCGATGGATGTGCCCGCAGAATAAATGTTTGTGATCGACCGGCTCATTCATCTTACTCTCATCTTCACACTGCTATAAATGGTGCGAGTGAAGGAGGCCGACGCAAAAGATTGTTGGGAATCTGGGAATAGTTACCGCGACGGTGACGTTTAACTGCTGAGGGTTGAGAAAATGGTCGCGCTAAACAAACAGGTTGAAGAGAAGCCCGCGCTCCCCAAGGAGCTGTGCGGCTACGAAGTGCTCGGCTTCCTGGGCCAGGGAGCGGCGAGCGACATCTATCTCGTGAGCCATCCGCAGAGCAAACAGGTCTATGCCCTGAAATATGTCGTCCGCAAGACCGACAAGGACGATCGGTTTATCGAGCAGCTTGAAACCGAATTTGAAGCCAGCCGCCTGGTCGCTCATCGCGGCCTGCGCAAATGCCTTGAGTTCAAGGTCAATCGCACGTTTCTCCGCAAGGCGATCGACGCGATTCTGGTGATGGAACTCATGGACGGCTCCCCGTTGGAAACGCGTCCGCCGGCCAATGTGCTGGAAACGATCGATTGCTTCATCCAGACCGGCTCGGCGTTGCAGTCGCTGCACGATCTGGGCTATGTCCACTGCGATCTCAAGCCCAACAACATTCTCCGCTCGGTGAGCGGGCATGTGAAGGTGATCGACCTTGGCCAAGCCGCGAAGATCGGCACCGCCAAGAAGCGCATTCAGGGTACGCCTGACTACATCGCTCCCGAGCAGGTCAAACTGCTCCCGGTGACGCCCAAGACGGATGTCTACAATTTCGGCGCGACGCTCTATTGGGCGTTGACTGGCCGCAATCTGCCGACGCTCTTTACTGTTGGCAAGGGCGAGAACAGCTTTTTGGTCAATGACCGGATCTCGACGCCGCAT
The DNA here is from genome assembly GCA_036276235.1 of Humisphaera sp. Lineage (GTDB taxonomy): Bacteria > Planctomycetota > Phycisphaerae > Tepidisphaerales > Tepidisphaeraceae > JANWHF01. The sequence continues at coordinate 2,777 of DATBDZ010000154.1, forward strand.
GAGTTGAATGCGAGCGTTCCCGAGCAGTTGTCGAACCTCGTGATGGAATGCGTCCGCCTGAACCCGGTGAAGCGTCCGGAGATGACGGAAGTGATTCGTCGCCTGGAAATCATGGATCACGCCGTGCGGCGCGATTCGCAGGGCGAATCGACGTTCAACCACGCCTCCGAATTTGCCCGCCGTCCACTGGCGCAGGCAGTCTAAACGTCCCACAAAATGGGAGACATGCAAGAAGGAGCGAGCCGTTTTCGGCTCGCTCTTTTTCATGCGCGGGCTTCGAGCAATGCTGATTGCTGAATCGAAGAGAACCTCCTCTCGCATTTATTCAGCATTCAGCATTCAGCATTCAGCAATCAGCATTCAGCATTGCCCCACCCCTTGCCCTCCCCCGGCCGATCGCTATACTTCCCCGTCTTTCGCTTCGGAGTAGAACAATGGCATTGGATATCAAGCCCGGCCAGACGGTGCGGGTTACGATCAGCAAGATCATCACGCGGGCCTCGGCTCGCAAGACGATTGAGCGGCTTTTCATGACGGATCGCTCCGTTTGTGAGCCGCTCGATGCGCGCAGCAAGAACTTCATTCCCCTTCCCAAGCGCCGCGGCGGTTGCATCTGGACCAAGCGGCCCAATAAAGTGCATCCCACGCTGGAGCGCGGCCACTCCGCGACGATCAAGCTTACGCCGCAAGCCACGCGCGATCTTCAAAGCGTCGAAAGCTTCGTTGAGGTGGCGGGCGCGTAGCGATCTGAACTTTCCGTAATTCAGCCGACATCCACTATAATCCACCGACGTGGCTCAGGTGCATGATCCGCGCGCCATCGACCGCTCGCCGCATCCGCAGCGCGTGATACATTCCATGCGCGCGCTGGGGAAGAACGGCTTGCCCGGGACGTTTGCAATCGCGGGCAAAACGTATCGCCTGCATCGCTCAGTAAAGCATGATTTTCTTGCCGCCACCGGGTTTTACACCGATGAGAGCGGCAAGCTGGTCGTGCTGAAGATGGGGCGGGTGATTGACTACGCGGGCCTGCCGATGCTGTGGCTGGGCAAATGGCTCTGCCAGCGCGAAGCGCATTTTTACCGCAAGCTGCAGGATCTGCCGAACATCCCGCGGTTTATTGGGTTCGTTGGAAAAACCGGATTCGTCCACGAATACATTGAGGGCCAGCCGCTCTGCAAAGAGCGGCCGATTCCCGATGGCTTCTTCGACGAGCTTCAGCGGCTGCTCGAAGAGATCCACCGCCGCGAGATGGCGTATGTCGATACCAACAAGCCGCAGAATATTTTGCAGGGCAACGATGGGCGGCCTTACCTGATTGATTTTCAGATCAGTTGTGATCTGCACACGCTGGGCGATTGGCCACCGGGCCGATGGCTGCTTCGCCGCTTTCAGGCCGAAGACCTGTACCATACCCTCAAGCACAAACGCCGCCTGCGGCCTGATGAGCTGACGGCCAGGGAAGAAGAGCAATCGCAGCGTCCCAGCATGCTGATCCGCCTGCATCGATTTATCACCAAGCCGTATTTCCGGTTTCGGCGAAGAACCTTCAGCCGCCTGCGCGAAACCGGGAGGCTTCTGCCGGAGGGAAGCAAGTGAGACCATTTCTGCATTTCCGTAGGGTCGGCCACGGAACTCGGGAATCTTTCACCGTGGCACGGGTTTGCAACCCGTGCATGCGATATTCGAATGAAGAAGAACGTGAGAAACAGCAATTCCTCTCAATCCCGCGCCGCTTGCACGGGTTGAAAACCCGTGCCACAAGAAAAGTCCGCTTCCGTAGGGTGCGCTTTAGCGCACGCGGTTCGGGCGTCGAGCGGTTTCCGCGTGCGCTAAAGCGCACCCTACGAAATGCCAGTCTCACGGCGGATTTCAGAGGCGCAATTTCGAGCCTCAAATCCCGCGTTTTAGGATTCAGACTCGCAAAATTTTTCGCTCTGATGGTTGCCATCGCTTGCGCCCTGACCGGATGCGCGGCAGAAACGCCGGTTATTCAATCTCCCACCTCCGCGCCCGCAACGACCCCCTCGTCCGATCCCGCCTGGCCGCAAATCTCAAAGACCCTCAACCACGAAGGCGTCATTCGCGATAACGTCTACACCATCTCCATCCCGCGCGACGATCTGGATGTGAATATCGAAGGCATGGACGTACCAACCGCGGCTGGACTCGAATCTGTTTTCTGGTTCTACCGCTGCCCCTGCGGCAAACTCAATCTGGTCGGCCAATTCCTCGTCGCCGACTACGAAGCCAACGATGTGATCGACGCTCTGCGCGCGGGCCGGATCAAGGTCGCATCGGTATCGCCATATCTGCTGTATGAAAAGCCGCGCCTGCTGCTGATCCGTTTTCAGGATGAAGGCGATCCAGTCGCGATGGCCGAAACCTTGCGCGAAGCGCTGCGCTGGATGGGAAAGGCGAGGATGCCGGCGCGGAAGTTGAATTGAAGGCGTGCATGAAACGTGAAGACGTGCGACATGAAACGTGAAGACGTAAAACGTGACGCGTTCAAAATAGGTTCGCAACCCTTGAGGACCGTCATGCTGAGGTACTCCGAAGCATCTGGCCCGATCTCGCGCACCAGCCAGATGCTTCGGAGTACCTCAGCATGACGGTTCTGGATATCCGTGGACGGATATTGAATGCGTCACGTTTCACGTCTTCACGTTTCATCGTTCATCTGTAGCGACTCTTCCTTCGCCGCAATCCTCACCCGCCTCCCCTCGATCTTCAGCCGCCCCTGCCCAAACAGCTCGATTGCCTGCGGGTAGGCGATTTTCTCCTCTTCGAACACGCGATGGGCAAGCGACTCCGGCGTGTCATCCTCCTGCACCGCGCAGACGCGCTGGACGATGATCGGGCCGGTGTCGTAGGTGTTATCGACGAAGTGGACGGTGCATCCGCTGATCTTGCAGGCGTGCGCGAGGACGGCTTGGTGCACGCGCTGGCCGTACATTCCCTTGCCGCCGAAGGCTGGCAACAGCGCGGGGTGGATGTTCATGATTCTGCCGACCCATTTGGGCGGGATATCCAGAAGACAGCGCCAGCCGGCAAGGCAGATCAGATCGACGTCGGCATCATCGCAGAGCGAAAAGATTTGCCTGCTGAAGGTGGCGCAATCGCCGAACTCAGCGCGATCGACGACGAAGTTCATGATCTTGGCGGCGGCGGCGCGCTCGATGCCTTTAAGCCCCGCGCGCGAGCCGATCGCCAGGCGGACCTCCGCATTGAGCTGCCGCGCGGCGATCCGGTCGATCAGATTCTGCAGCGTCGTGCCTGAGCCGCTGACGAGGGCGGCAATTCGGATGGGTTTAGAGGTCGGCATTGAAAGCCCCAGGGCAACGCTCTGAGAAAATCACGAGTTTCTGTAGTGGGTGTACTCGCCCACCACGGGCAGAAGATGGTGGGCGAGTACACCCACCCTACAAAAGTTAGCGGCCATGCGATAAACAAACGACGCCACGGGCACGCTATCGCGAGCCCATGCCACCCATTTTGCGCCGGGCGCTTCTGGGTGGCATGGGCTTGCGACAGCATGCCCGTGGCGTTTCTGTCAGAACGTCAACATCCTTAAAGCTGGTACTTCAACATCTGGCCCGCTCGTGTGCAGTGGACCGATGCTTCGGACACCCTTTCAGAAAGTGCGGCGGGCAGTGCCCGCCCTACGCGCCGCATTTATTCGTAGGGCGGTCGCTGCCCGCCGCTTTCGTGCGCCGCGGGCCAGTGGCGCGCGGCAACTCACCCTGACGGTCTTCGAGAATCGCGAATTCCTTTCTAGCCGAAAAGCTTTCGCCGGTCGAGCAGACCTTTCTCGACTCACGTCGTCGTATTCAGCAGCACCACCACACGATTGCTGTCGCGTGCGACGGCAATCAGATCCAGCTTCCCATCGCCGTTCACATCGGCGGCGGCCACGGCTTGCGGGGTTGTGCCGGCCGTCAGGTTCAATGGCGCGGCGAAGGTGCCGTCGCCTTTGCCGGTTGAGACGGCGATCTTGTTGGCGCTGGCTCCGGTTCCGGCGTCGGCGGCGGCGAGGTCCACGATGCCGTCGCCGTTGAAATCGCCGGCGACCACCGCTTGCGGCGTTGTGCCGGGATTGAGCTTCGCGCCGGGCGAGAAGTGGCCTTTCCCGTCGCCGAACAAAATGGCGGCGGAGGTGTTGCCGGGGTTGGCGGTGATGATGTCAACGCTCCCGTCGCCGTCGAAGTCGGCTGTCGTCAGCGATGCGGGTCCGGTCAGGTCGGGGAAGCTGGAGGCGGCTCCGAACCCGCCCTTGCCGTTGCCGAGCAAGATGCTGACGCTACCGTGAGTGGTCGATCCATTACCGCCGCTGTTGGAGACCAGGATGTCGGCAAAGCCGTCGCCGTTCACGTCGGCGATCGTGATGGCATTCGGCAGCGTCTGCACGTTCATCGTCACGCCCGGCGCGAATCCGCCGCCCTTCTTGCTGAGGAACAGCGTGATCTGCTTGGTGTTGCGATCGGACACGACGAGGTCGGTGGTGTTGTCGCCGTTGAAATTGAAGGCGGCAATTCCATTGGGCGCGGCGGCCGCCAGGCCACTTGCCGCGAACTTGAAGGTACCGTTGCCGGCGCCGATGAGGAAGTGAACGGCGTTATCGCCCTGATCGGCCACCGCCAGATCGACCTTCCCATCGCCGTTAAAATCGCCGGCGACGATGCCAACCGGATTATGCCCGACGGCGATCTTCTTTCCGGCGGCGTAGGTGCCGTTGCCATTGTTCATGAAGATCGTCACATCGTTGCCGCCGGAATCGGCGGTGGCGATGTCCGGATGCTTGTCGTTGTTGAAATCAGCGACGACCAGCGCCACCGGCTTGGCGCCCAGCGTCGTGAGATTCGCCGGTCCGGCAAACTTGGGCGTCACCGGCTTCTCGCCGAACAATTCGCCCTTACGCACAGATCCGTGGCCGACGGCGATGTCGAATCCGCCGCCCGCCGGCGTCGTCAGCTTGAAGCCGGCGATCGGCTGGAGGCGGACGGTGTAAAGCCCCGGCGTCACCGTGGTGAATGCAAACACGCCGTTCGCATCCGTCAGCGCGAGCGGTTCGTTGGATTCGCGAACGCCGTCGCCGTTCATGTCGAGGAAAACGTTGCGATTGGCGCGGCCGCCCTCGCCGGCGTCCTGAGTCTTGTTCCCGTTGGAATCGAGGAACACCGTGCCGGTCACCAGCGCCAGTTGCGTGTTGGCGAAGTCGAGCTTGGAAATCGTCTGCCCGGCTTTGAGCGTGAGATCGAAGAATCCGGAGGTTGGGGAATCGACCCGGAACCCGCTGGGCACAACCTGCATCACGCGAACGGTGCCCGCCGGCACGTTGGCGATGGTGTACACGCCCGACGAGTTGGTGACGGCGCTCAGCTCGCCGGCGTCGAGGATGCCGTTCTGATTCTTATCGATGAAAACCGTGCGGCCGGCGATGACCGCTTCGCCGGCGTCTTTCTTGCCGTTTCCATCGACATCGAAGAATGCCGTCCCGGTGACGGTGCCGAGCGGGAGCCGGACAGTTGCCGTGGATGTCGTCTTCGCTGATGGACCGCCGACGAGCGAGAAGTGCGTGACGAAATTGCCGGTGGCGGCGTAGGTGTGGCTGCCCTTGAGAATGGCCGTCCCATCGGCGGCAAGCGTGAGCGTGCCGGTCGATTTCTTCCCGTCGCCCCAATCAATCGTTGCGACATAGTCGCCCGGCAGACTGCCGGGCAGCGGCAACTGCATTTGCGCAACCGTTCCCGAGAAGCTCTTGTTCGACGTGATCTTGATCGTGTGCCCCTGGCCGCTGGCCGAGCCGCGCTCGGTGACGGTGATGACAACCGATTTAGTACCCGGCGTCGCCCAGGTATGCGAGCCGTGTACATCGTATTTGCCGGCGGCAGTTGTCTGCAGCGTGCCGGCGGACGTCGTCCCGTCGCCCCAGTTGATACTGACATTAAAATCAGCCGCGACATCACCCGAGGGAACATCGGTCAGCGTGGCGATCTTGCCGCTGAACGGCACGCCCGAGAACGCCGAGATGGCAACCGGCGCGAGCGTAAACTTGGTGTCGGCGACAACCGCCTCGCCCGTCGCCTGCCCGAGCGGGCCACTGGCGTCGGATAGGCTGATGCGGGTGGGGAAATATCCCTGCTTGGCGTATTTGTGCGACCCGCTGACCAGCAGATCATTCCCCGATGCGCTGAGAGTGCCGTGTGAGGTTGTGCCGTCGCCCCAATCGATAATGGCGCTAAGACCCGCAGGTTTGAGATTCGTGAATCGCGCGACGCTGTGCGTGAAGGAGACGGCTTCGCTCACATTCAGCACTTCGCCCTTGCCGCCGTTGGCAATGAGCATCGTGGTGGTCGTGCCATTTTGATGTTTGATGAGGACGTTTGCCTTGGCAGTTTGCACATCGGCCCAATCGGTGGGGAGCAGATCGACGGTATCGCCCGAGGCCAGTGCCATGCGCCCGGTGGTGAACGTTTGCACCAACCCGTCGGCATTCGATGTGAGATTAAGCGTGAACTTGCCCGCGGCACCGTTGTTGTGAAGGACAACATGATCGCGCAGCGAGCCCATGAACTGCATCGTCTGCAGCGCGCCGCCGCTGGCGGTGGTCGTGAGCTGCGCTTCCCGCTGCACGCCTTGTGGCGCGTTGATCACCAAGTCGGCGGTCATCGGCTTGGTGGTGGCGGGGGTGAACATGAGCATGTCGTTGGCCGGATTGAGTCCGAACTTGTCGGTTTGGCCATTGGCTGTCGGAACGCCGTTGATCAGTGCGATTGCGTCGTTGCTCATCGACGCGGCGCCGTAGGTGCCGTTGCCAGAGCCGACGATCGTTTGCATGAAGTTGCCGCTCCCCTGAAACAAATCGATCGGCGGGGAATTGGGATCGACGACATAGCGCGCCGCATTGGGAATTCGTGTGCTCGCATTGGTGTTCAGCGAGCCATCAGCGTTGAGCAGATGATGGCCGGAGGAATCGGTCACCTGCGTTTCCTTCGCGGAGCCGAATGCGAATGTCTCGACCAGTTGAGCGAGTCCACTGATCGACGCCAGGATCGTGTGATCGTCAAACGTGGAAAGCGGTAGGGCAGCGATTGATCCGAGCCCTCCGGATGCTCCGCCACCCGAAGCGTTGTACTTCCAGTTGCCGTTGGAATCGAACGTGATAGTGCTGGCATCCACGTTGGCTTTGTGCTGCGATCCGTTTTCGAGCACCTGGCCCGGGTTCAGCTTTTCTTCAGATATTTCGTAAGGATTGTTGGGATCGTAGATATCCAGTTGCTCGCTGCCGCCGGGGAGATCTTCGACGTTATAGCAGAGGACTGCGTGCCCGCTCCCGCCGCCTTCCTCAAGTGAAATGATCGCAGGCCGGCCGGCGGCCAGTTCGCCCTTCACGACGCCGACCAGATGACCGACGCCGCTGATCTCGTTGGCCGTGATCTGATGGAGGAATTGACCGAGCGTCTCTGCCGAGGTTTGCTCCAGGTGCGCCAAGCGAATGGTTTCCAGCAGATCGGGCGAAGGCCCGTTTGGCCCGGCCAGGTCCCAGACGGTCGAGCCGTCGGTGTTGGATTGCGTCGCGAAGTCACCGATCTGTAGCGGCCCAACGCCAAGGCTAAGGCGCGCGGAAGACAGGCTGAACCCCAGGCACAACCCGCTGTTCGGATTCATGAACTCGTTGATGATCGCAAGCTCGGCGTACACAAGTGGATTGGGAATTCCAGTATCGACAGGCTCGCTCACCAGGCCAAACGTGAGGTCGCCGGCCGGATCAACCGTGATGTGGGTCTGATCGTCGCCGTAAACCTTTGACATTTCGTCGAAGCTGAAATCAGGCAGGTTCGACAGATCGTTCACGAACGAATAGCCCTTGGTGTTGCGATAGTTATCGACAATAAAATTCGGCAGGAGCACCGTCTTGCGGCCGTTTGGAGAGAGAACGACCAGCGGCCCGGTCGTCGCGTACTTGGAGACGCGAATGCCAAACGATTGCGGATTGGAGCCGCCCGCCAGATTAATCGGCTGCGTCGCCGATTGGTCGTTGCCGAAGAAGAAGACATCGCCCGGCTGAAAATTGTTGCCGATGATGTGGATCAACGTTCCCTGCTGATCAAATTGCGGCGTGCTGCCGTGCGCCAGCGCCAGGCTCTGGCCGATAATCGTGATGATCTGCGGATCGGCGACATCGCCGAAATCAATCCCCGTCGTGGTCTGGCCGGCGGCGAGATTGACCGTCTGCAGATCGTTGGCCGGCGACGTCACCGCGTGCGGCTGGAATACATTTTCCTTCACGAAATAAACGCCAGGCAGCAAGCCGCCAAACGTGTACGCGCCGTTGGCGTCGGTTTCTGCGAGGCGGTCGCCGCTGTCGAACCTGCCGTTCGAGTTGAGATCAAGGAACACATCCATTAGCGGCACGCCCGCTTCGCCGGCATCGCGATGCCCGTTGGCGTTGGCGTCATTAAAAACCGTGCCGGAGATGGAGCCGCGCACCGGCGCGACTGCAACGATGAAATGTCCGAGCGTTCCGCCGGCCACGCTCTGGCCGGAAGTGGATTTCACGACGTTGTTTTTCAGCGTGACGGTGTAAGTTCCATCATCCGAAAAATCCCAAGTCCCGCCCGGCGCGGTGATCGAATAGGTGACGACGAGGTTCTTCGTGGTGCCGGAGGTCGCGGAAACGGTTGCCGTCTGCGAGAAGTTTCCCGGCCCCGTGACCTGAATCGCGCTGGCGACGGTGCCGGAGTTGATCCCCTGGCTGTCCTTGTATGTCACGTCAAATTGATAAGTGGCCGCGCCAAAAGTCGTTTCATCCGGTGCGGAAGTCAGTGACGCCTGCGGCGGGGGCGCCAGCGCTGGAGTGAGGCGGAACGCGTGCTCTTTGCCGCCGATGAGGCCGGTCGCGCTGATCTGGCCGGAATCGTTAATCCCCGTCGCATGCTCGAGCGTAATGCCCGATCCCGCCGGGAGCAGGCTGCTCAGCAGCGTGATGGCGCCAGCATGGTCTTTCACGAACGCGACCGGCGAACCATTAACGACGTCATCGCCAACAATATCGCCCAGTGAGTTGGCACCGCGCGCTTCGCGCCCGGCGGGGCCGCTCGCCGGCGCGCCGGAGACGTGACCAAGATCGGTCACCGTTGCCGCGGCGATGTTCAGCGGGATCGTCCAAACGACAGCGTGAACGTTACCGGAGGTATCGATGGCAAAGCCGGTGGCGAACTGAGTTCCCGATCCATCCGGCAGCGAAATGCCGATCGCGACGTTCTGCGCCTGATTTGCGATCGCGGGAAGTGCGACCGCCGAGTTGGGTGTGTTCACATCCGCGACGAGGGCCTTTGATACATTGCTGCTGACGTTATTGACCACCGCCCGCGTGCCCCCGACGGCAACTGCCTCACTGACCCCCAGTTCAAAGTCCAGCTCATTAAGGGTCGTCGAGGCGGGATCAAAGGAGTAGGCGCCGGTCGCAAAGAAATCGATCACGTTGAACAGGGCCTGCCCGACGATGATGCCCGTATCATTGACGCCCTTGGCGGTGAGCAGCGTCGCCAGATCGCCTGAAGGCGGGGCATTGGTCAGATCGGTCATCGATCCGCCGGGCAGGAAATCGAAAGGCTGATTCGCCGCCGACCCACTGTCGGCACTGCCGACGACTTCCCCCAACACATTAATTGCCAGCGCGGCGCTATTGGTGCCGCCGAGCGTGCCCAGATCCTTTGCCGCCTTGGCCGGATCCCACAGGGTGGCATGCGTCGAGCCGTTGCCGAGTTGAGCCGCCCCGACGACTTCGCCCTTGGCGTTGATCGCGTTCGCCTGGCTCGAATTCCCGCCGAGCGTGCCGAGGTCTTCGATCGTGTAATTCGAGAGCATGAAGCGGGGCTCGAGCGCCTCGATGGCGCGCAGCAATGCCCGCCGCGCTCGCGGATTTCGACGGTGGCCCCGTTTTTCATGTGCTTTTTGCGAGCCGGATCGATGAGTCGAGGAAATGACCGAGGGAAGAAGAGCCCTAAGCATTGATACTCCTTTGTCCTAGAGGTCTGACGGGCGAGGTACTTCTGTTTCACGTGGAAAGCTTTGCGCCCTTTCGGGCGGCGCATACAGCTTATATAAAAGCGACAGATGTCCCAGATTCACGCCATCAAGAAATGTAAAGCTGCGGATGGGCTCGCTTGCAACAAAAACATCATCCAGGTCTGGCATCGAGAGCACGAGCTAAAGTCGCGTTACAAACAGAGCATCGACTGGGGAGCGGAACGTGAAGCCCAGGCCGGCAGACCGTTAAACGAACGCGAACGGGCCCTTGCGGAGGAGATCAGGCGAGTGAAGGATCACTCGTAGCAGGCATCGCTCCGAAGGGAAGTCATGGCAATTTACGCGCGGCGCTCGAATGACCCGGATTGCTCCGCATTCATCGGCGGCTAATCCCTCGACTATCTCCGTTGCCCGGCCTTCTGATCTGCGGCGGCGTTCGCGGTCAGCCGAGGACTATTTTCGAACAGCAGCGGCGCGAGGACGTTTGCCGAGAACGGGCGGCGCATAGAGCCCATGTGGTCGCCGATGTTGTCGTATTGCATCCACGACTTATCGTACGGCTTTTGAATCAGCTTCGCGTACTGCTTGGCGTCGGCGGTCTCGGGGAAGATGAAGCCGAACTCGCCGGCGGATTCACACTTTTTGCCGTCGATGGTGCCGAAAAGTTTTGTGCCGGTATTGAGGACCAGCACGTCATTTTCGCTGTAGAAGGAGTAGCAGGTGCCGCGCAGGTGGGCGAGGGCTTTGCTCAGGTCATAGTCGGGGGAGAGGGCTGAGGAGAGGAGCATGACGGTATCGACCTTCACATCCGCCGGCAGCTTTTCGAGCGCCCAGATGGCCAGGCCAGTGCCGCCGCTGTGGCTGGTGATGATGATCCGCAGCGCCGGGTCGGCGTGATAGTGGGCAGTGATGATGTCGGCAATCTTGGCCGCCTCGGCTTGATTGCGCTTGAGCGCGCGCAGAGCCGAGATCCCCGGCTCGTTATCTGTCCAGTCGTAGGTGAGCAGCTCGCCGCTGTAGCCGGCGTCGCGCAGGCCGCTGGTCATCTGCTTATCGACCCATCGATTGCCGGCGATGCCGGGAAGATGCAGGACGAAGGTGTGGGATGAATCGATTGGCGCGCCACCGGGGGGCATGTTCGCGTCGGCACCCCCGAACGCACAGGCGGAGAGAATGAAAACTACAGCGAGAATAATCCGCATAGCCGGCGAGCCTCCAATTCGATTCTGACTATTTGAGGTATACGCCGATGGTCGGTCAACTGTTTCAATTAAGTGGCATGGGCGTCCCGCCCATGTTTTTTAGCCAGTTCTAACTTGCTGTCGGTCGTTGGTGGGTTCGACTTGCGGAGTACAACAAGTCCACGGGCGGGAAGACCATGCCACCTGATATTCACGCGATCAGCCCATCTTGCGTATGCTCGACCAGTGCCAGTGAGCTGTGCGCATCGGGGCAGTTGAACTTGATCGCCCCGCTCCCTTTGAGCAGCTTGGCGGTGGCGATTTCCGGATGGCGATATTCCATCCCCGACGGCAGATCCACCCGAGCGCGATGATCGTTTCCGGTCGCGATATCCTTGATCGGCTCCGTCACCGTCTCAATTTCATCGGGAATCCGCACCCGCGCCTTGCGGCGTTCCAGATCAAACTCAAACTCGATCAACACAAACTTCGGCTCAAGCACCTTCGACACCACGCTGGCCAACACCTGAAACCAGGCGTTACCCGCCTGCCCGCTCATGATCGTCAGCAGTGCCTGGCGCTGCTCGGGCGTGGCGCGATGATCGACGTAAGGCTGAAATGTTCCATTCCCCATATGCAAAGGCCCCGGCCAGAAATAAGCGCCGGCCCAGCGAATGCCATCCAGCTTGGTTGAGCCGAAGCTTCCTTCGCGGATGTTCATCGCGCACATGCCCTCGCACTTGGTATGCGTGGGAGCCGCCCAAAAATCGCACGGGCAACCCGGAGCGCAATTGCAGTTCTTGAGGTATTCCCCCTTCATTCGCCAGGCGGTGGACATAGAGCAACCTTTCGATGTGGTGCCCCAATCTACAGGGGAGCCGTTCCCGTGGCAATGAAGAATGGGGGCAGAAGGGACGTAGGGACGAAGGCACGGAGGGACGAAGGGAAGAAAAATGCGGCATGCCTCCGCTCCCCTTCGTCCCTCCGTCCCTTCGTCCCTACGTGCCTTCCTCCCACTCTTCATTCTTCACTCTTCATTTCCTACACTCTCCCCGTGCCCATTAATTTTGATGCATTTGAAGCCGTGCTGCTGGATTTGGACGGGACGGTTTATCACGAGGAACACGCCCTGCCCGGCGCGGTGGAGTTGATTCATCGGCTGCAGCGCGAAGGCCGCAAATACGCCTGCCTGACCAACAGCACCAGCAGCCCCCAGCGGCTGGCCGAGCGCCTCCAGCGCATGGGTGTGGAGGTGGATCCCGAGCATATTTACACCGCCGCCGCGGCTGCGGTGGATTTTGTGCTGAAAACCTACGGCGATCGCCCGCGCATCTTCAATCTGGCAACCGAAGGCATTCACGAAATGCTGGATGGAAAGGTGCGATGGGTGGAAACCGAATCGCAGGAATGCGACGCCGTCATCTGCGGCGTGCCGCTGAGCGTCCATGCCGCGCGCGACGATCGCCGTCGCACGGCGATGCTGCTGGTGCGCAAGGGCGCGGCCCTGATCGGCATCTGCGCCGACCGCGTCTACCCCAGCCCGCGCGGCCTGGAGTTCGGCGTGGGCGCGCTCACCGCGATGCTCGCGTATGCCGCCAACGTCAAGCCAATCTTCTGCGGCAAGCCGGAAAAGCTTTTCTTCCACGAGCTATGCCACCGCGTCGGCGCGGACCCAAAGAATTGCCTGCTGATCGGCGACAACCTCGAAAGCGACATTGCCGGCGGAAAATCGGTGGGAATGAAAACGGCGCTGGTTCTGACGGGCGTGAATAATGCCCAAGACGCGGCAAAGCTCCCAGAGCCGATGCGGCCGGATTGGGTGATTGAGGATCTGCAGGTGCTGAGTTAGCAGATTTTGTGGCCTTCCCGGCACATGCTCATGACAATTATCGCAAGCCACAGATGGGAGTTCCGTCTTGTTGATGGAGCATTTGCATCATGGCCGCCAACCAACACCGGAGATACGCGATCGGCGCGGTTGCTCTGATCATCGCCGTGGCAGGCGCTGGTTTGTTTTTTTGGTTCACGCGTGATCGCGACGTAATTGCAGCGAAGGACGTAGTGGACGCGTCGCGGGCTGATCTTCAATCGGCGGCGTCGGCTCCCTCAGAACCAGCGACGACGGACAATTCGCCACAGACCCTCGTATCGCAGGCGAAAACAGGAACGGTCAACGTTCGATGGGAACACCTGACTGGTGCGATAACGTCATCGCCGTACACATCCGTTCCACCCCCGTCGGACAGCGATGCGGCGACCGCCGCCACGTTTTCCGTTGTCGATGGGTTGCTTCCCCTGGGCCGGCCCAATCCCGTGCATTGTCTGAATGACGGGAAAATGCCCGCTTCATCCGATGATCCCGATGCGAACTTTCGCTTTCGCATCGGCACCGCCGAGGGCCGGGTCAGCGTTGCCTTTGACAAACCTATCCGGATTTCGCAGATCAACAGCTATTCGTGGCACGTCGGCACGCGCGCTCCACAGCTTTATAGCGTGTATGGCAGCATCGGCGAGGCCGCTGGCTTTGATCCGGCGCCCAAGCTGGGCATCGACCCGGGCGGGTGCGGATGGACCAAGATTGCCGACGTCGATACGCGTTCATCAGACCAAAAACCCGGCGGCAGGTATGGCGTGAGCATCACCGACGATTCGGGAACTCTCGGAACCTATCGCTATTTGCTGCTGCGAATATTCCCCACCGATCCCAAAGACGGCGGCAGCCAGACGTTTTACAGCGAAATCGACGTCATACAATGATGTGCCGGAGCAGTGCCATGCGCCATCGATACCAGCAAAACAGCGGCTTCTCGCTCATCGAGCTGTTGGTGGTGATTGGCATCATCGCCATTCTTATTGCGCTATTGCTTCCGACCCTGGAAAAGGTCCGCCAGCAAGCGTATTCGGTCAAGTGCCTCGCGAATCTGCGTAGCATGGGCCAGGCGGCGGCGATGCATGTCAACGAGCACGACGGCTACCTCCCCACCGGCGGCTGGCAATGGAACTGCGTCGGCGGGGTCTGCAATCCGCAGGGGCTGGAGGACAGTTCACAGCGCAAGTACATGTACTACCTCGACAACGGCCTTACGCGCCCGCTGCCGCTCACAGCCGCGCTCGCGTATTACATGGACGTTCGCGTCCGCACCGACAGCCGCGAGCATCTGGCTGAAGATCTTGGCAGGGAGCAGATGCGCCCGCTGTTTCGCTGTCCGGCGCAGTTAGCCGAATACTCGGGATGGACTGAGCGCGGCGACGCGGACGGCTCTTGGGTCGCGCCCGATTCCTGGTCGGGCTATGACTTCAACACGGCTCTACTGGGCCGCCGCGATTACAACACCGCCCGATGTCCCAAAGGATTGCTGACCCGCGTCAAGGACCCGTCGAGGGTTTACCTCGCGTGCGACGGAAGGCCGCGCGATAGTGGCGGGCTGCGATATTTAATGATCCCCGACGACAACGAAAACCAGACGCTTTACGACGTTCACCAATCGCTCATCCGAGGTAACGGCGCTGAGGCGTTGGATTTTGCGCGGCATCATCTGCGCATCAATGTGCTGTTCTGCGATGGCCACGCCGCCAACTTCAGCATGGGGCTTCCGCCGCAAGGCGGCGGCGGGCTGAACGAAATCTACGAATCCAGGGGCATCAGCTATTGATCGAGCGACGGCCAGAGCCGGGAGCCGGGCCATGAGTATCCAATCGATCGCGCGCTGGCAATGGTTGTTGATCGGCATGGCCATTGGGCTGCCGCTTTGGGCAGCTCAAAGACATGATGCCGGCGATCTTCCCGTCACCGGCGAATGCCTCAACGACCAGAGCGCGTTCGAGCGACGATTGCTCACAAACCTCGGCGGCCAGCCGATGTTCAAAAATGTGCGGGCAAGCCGGCAGGTCTTCGTCGTGCCCGGCGCGCAACCGCGAACCGTATACGTGGTGACCGGAAAATCGTGCGATGGAGTCGTGCAGCCGGACGGAAACTTTCATTGGATCCCGGCGTTCTTTGTCGCCCCCGTCCCGTATCAGCCAGCGATGAATTTGAGGGCGCTGCAAACGCCTGCGCGCCCGGACGTAGCCGCCTATTGGCGGCAGATTCAGGAGCCGACGGTTGTTGACTTTCTCAAGTTGGCGCACGACGCGCGAGGCGTGCGATTTACCAATGCGTGGTGGGTGACGTATCCATTCGCGGCGTGGTTCGGTGGGGCGGTGCTCATGATCGGCATCGTCTGGCCGTGCGTGATCGATCTACTGGCTCATGGCCGTCTGGTCCGCCCGCGACCCGCCCGCGGCGTGAGTCTTCTCGGAGTACAGGCCCACGCACCAGCGACGGACGCCGGAGGCGGCGAAAACCCGACTCAGGCGCCCGATCCGTCCGGGTCTCGGAAATTCCAGGCTAAGCCCGAGGATTACTACCCCACAGAGGACCGCGCCGCTTCCCATCAATGACAGACGACCGCACGATTGGCCGGCCGATCAAATCAGCTTCGACCAGACATCCGCCAGCTTGACGTGAACGTCGCCAAACGCGGCTGGCCGAAACGTGTCATTCTCTGAAAGATCGGCGACTTGCTTGTATTTCCCACGCTCGAGAACGAAAGCATCGAGCGTCCGCGCGAACGCGTCGAGAATCCAGAAGTGCTTCACGCCGAACTCCGCGTACCAGGCGAATTTCGTCACGCGATCGTGGTCGTGGTGACCAGGCGAAACGGCCTCAATCACAATGGTTGGCGGAACGTAAATCCTGGCCCGCGCGGGATCGAGCTTGCCGTGCTTTTTCGCCTCGGCCGCATGCTTCTTTGCGTCGGCGGACGTCAGAAAACAGGAATCGCCTTTGACGACTCGCTGTTCGTCGATGATGAGATCGACCGCAACTGAGAACCCGCCATCGATTTGCTTCAACTTCAATTGCGTTAGCAGTTCGTGAATCAGATTTAACAATGTAGCACCGCCAACGAAATACGCTGGAGGCATGCGCGTCAAAACCCCACTGATGATTTCATAACGGCCTCGCTCCCATTTGGATTCGATGTGCGGATCATCCAAATCGCTGGCTGTCCAGCCGGTGGTACCCACTTTGAACGGTTTGGAACGAACGACGTTCATAGCGAGGCGAATTATAATGATTTCGGATCAGACTTTGCCGGCGTTACACATCCAGATTCTTCACTTCCAGCGCATGATCCTCGATGAACTTCCGCCGCCGCTCGACATCTTCGCCCATCAGGATGCTGAACATGCGTTCGGCCTCGGCGGCTTCGTCGAGGGTGACGCGGAGCAGCGTGCGGACATTGGGATCGAGCGTGGTTTCCCAGAGTTGGCCGCTGTTCATTTCGCCGAGGCCCTTGAAGCGTTTGACCTCGTTGCCGTGCTTGCCGATCTCGTGGACCTCGTGAAGGATCTGTCCGACGCCGGCGACATTGTGTGTCTGTGACTCGTTCACCAGCGCGTATTTCGTGCGCAGCTTTTCGCCGCTGACTGATTCTTCCTGCGTCAGGTAATAGTCCTCAATTGACAGGTCAAATGCTTCCAGCTCGGTGAAGAGCTTGTCCATATCCTTCACCTCGTGAAGCTCGTAGCTCTTCTGCACCCGGCGAACCTGACCGTTGCCGTTCGTGGGGGCCGGAGCATCGCCGGGGGACAGCGCGGCAATCTCTTCGATCACCAGATGATTGTCGTGCAGGAACTGATCGCGTGCGGCGGCGGTGTGGAAGAAATGATCCTTCCCCTCGTCGATCAGGCGATAGATCGGCAGTTTGCCGCGCGGATCGCGAAGCGCCAGAAAATCGGCGAAGTCAATCCCGCGCCGCTGGACAACGGTCACCAGCTCCTGCAATTTGCCCAATAGCTCGACGACGCGGCGAAGCTCGTCGCCGCCGATGCGGCGGAGCTCTACACCGCTGTCGGGATCGCGGACGACCAGCTCCGTTCCTTCCAGGCCCAGATCCGTCAGCATCTGCCGATATCGCCGCTCGTTCAGGACATATTCGACCTTCTTCCTTCGCGTAAGCTGATAAAGCGGCGGCTGCGCAACGTACACGCGCCCGCCGCGAATCAGTTCCTGCATATGGCGGAAGAAAAATGTGAGCAGGAGCGTGCGGATGTGCGAGCCGTCCACGTCGGCGTCGGTCATGATGATGATCTTGCCATAACGGCGTTTTTCCATGTTGAAATCATCACGGATGCCGCAGCCCAGTGCCGAGATGATCGTGCGGATTTCCTCGTGGCCGAGCATCTTGACGAGGTTTGCTTTCTCGACGTTGAGCAGCTTGCCGCGCAGCGCGAGGATCGCCTGCACATTGGAATCGCGTCCCTGCTTGGCGGACCCGCCGGCCGAATCACCTTCGACCAGAAACAGCTCCGTATCTTCATTGCTCTTGCTGCGGCAATCGGCCAGCTTGCCGGGGAGGCTGGTGCCTTCCAGGCTGTTCTTGCGCCGCGTGAGCTCGCGCGCTTTGCGAGCCGCCTCGCGCGCCTCGGCGGCAAGGATGCCCTTATCGAAAATCGTCCGTGCCTCGCGCGGATTCTCTTCCAGGAATGCGCCGAGCCTTTCATTCACCGCCGACGAGACAAACCCTTCGACCTCGGTGTTCAGCAGCTTGTCCTTCGTCTGACTTTCGAACTGCGGCTCGGGGATTTTTACGCTGATGATCGCGATCAATCCCTCGCGCAGATCGTCGCCGCTGGGGCGGACGTCCTTGAGCCAGCCCTGCTGCTCGGCATAGCGATTGATGGTTCCGGTGAGGCCGGTCTTGAAGCCGCTCAGATGCGTACCGCCGTCGTGATTATTGATGTTGTTGGCGAAGGTGAGCAGGGTTTCGTTGAAGCCGTCGGTGTATTGCAGCGCCACTTCAACTTCGAGCCGCGACTCCGGATCGCTCTTCTTGAAGAACGCCACCTTCTCATGCAGCGGCAGCTTTCCTTCATTGAGATGCCGCACGTACTCAACCAATCCATCTTCGAACTTGTAGACATCGTGCTTGTTCACTCGCTCGTCGATGAAGGCAATCTCAACGCCGCTGTTGAGATACGCCAATTCTCGCAATCGGTGAGCCAGCGTTTCGTGAACGAAATTGATATCCGGAAACAGCGTTGGGTCCGGCTTAAAGCTGACTTTGGTGCCGCTTTTGGAGGCTTTGCCGATGACTTTGAGATCGCTGGCCTTGCGGCCGCGCTCAAATTCCATGTGATGGACCTGTCCGTCGCGGGAGACTTCGACCTCCATCCATTCGGAAACAAAGTTGACAACTGAAGCGCCCACGCCGTGCAGGCCGCCGGAGGTTTTGTAGGCGCTGTTTTCCTCGTGATCGAACTTCCCGCCCGCGCCCAGCGTCGCCAGGACGACCTCAACGGTGGGAATCCCCTCCGTCGGGTGAATGCCCACCGGAATGCCGCGGCCATCGTCGATCACCGTGCAGCTTCCATCAGGATTGATCCGTACCTCGATATGCTTGGCGTACCCCGCCAGCGCTTCGTCGATCGAGTTATCGACGATCTCGTAAACCAGATGATGGAGTCCGCGCGGGTTGTAGCCGCCGATGTACATGCCCGGCCGCGTGCGCACGTGCTCGACGTCGTCGAGGACGCGGATCTTGCTCTCGTTGTAGTCCGACGTCAGATGGCGCTGGGGTGGCGTAGTCGGATTCGTCTCTGGCATCGATTCTCCTGTTGCCGCGATCGGCTCGTCCATGAAGGAAACAGCGTCTTTGGGCCCCCGAAATCAAAACGGGAACTGACTGACAAAAACCATCGGCTGGGAACCAGCCAACCTGCGGCGGCCATTATCTGAAAAATGGTTTGGATTTACTACATCTTTGCCCGATTCAGGCTGAAGAATTTTAGGCGCGCGGGGTGCCAATTGCCACGCCGCGAAACGGCCGATTGTACAGTACAATCAGAGTTCAACAATGCCTGTTCTGAGCGACCTGAAACTCGATGAGCTTGAGACCGCGCTGGCCCAGGGCGGCTGCCGGCCGAGCCATGCGCGCCGGTTGCTGCGACACTTCCATGACAATTGCGGCAATATCGACTGGGAACAGCTGCGCGCCGGGCGAGCCGTTGAGCGGCTCTTTGATGGCCCGCTTAAGACCAGGCAATCGCGGATCGTCGCGCGCACGACTGCTTCCGATCGAACGGTCAAGCTGCTGATCGGCTTTGACAACGGCGGCGCCGTCGAGAGCGTGTTGATGCCGGCATATCGCGCCGATCGGGCGGCGGGGTGCGTCTCCTCGCAAATCGGCTGCGCGATGGGATGCGATTTCTGCGCCAGCACGCGCGGCGGATTGGAGCGAAGCCTCTGTGCCGGCGAAATCGTCGAGCAGTTTCTGCATCTTAAAGCCGAGGCGCGATCACTTGGCCGGCGGCTTTCGACGCTGGTCTTCATGGGCATGGGCGAGCCTCTCTTGAATCTGCCGGCCGTCGTCAGTGCGATCGAGTTGATCGCCGGTCCAACGACCGGCGCGCTAGGCGGGCGGCAAATCACCGTCTCTACGGTCGGCATCGTGCCGGGTATCGACGTGCTGGCCGCGGCAGATCTGAACGTGCATCTGGCGCTCTCCCTTCATGCACCGGATGATGCCACGCGCGCCAGGATTGTGCCGATGAATCGACGCTATCCGGTGCGGGAGATCATGGACGCGGCCCATCGATTCGAGCAGCGCACGGGGCGCATTCCAACCATCGAATATTGCATGCTCGCCGGCGTGAATGATTCGGACGAGCAGGCGGGGTTACTCATCGAACTGATAGGCTCGATGCGCGCGCACGTGAATCTGATTCCCTACAACGCGATCGGCCCCGGCCTCAGCGGCAGAACGTATGAGCGGCCGGCGAGCGATCGAATCGATCGCTTTCTGCGCCTGCTCTGGGACGGCGGCATCGTCGCCCACCGCCGCGACACGCGCGGCGACGACGTGAACGCCGCCTGCGGGCAGTTGCGCGAGCGCATGACAGAGTCGGCGGGAACGCTGGGTCGCTAGAAAGCGGCGGGGCGTGCCGGCAGTGCCGGTCCTACGAGCGGATTAACTGACGGCGCCTTCGGCAGGCGGACGGCGGGATGAATCCCGCCCTACGAATCGACGCTTTCGCCCTCACACCTGCAACACACCCGCCCGAAAACCACCGGTCGCCCCCGGCCGACACGCGCATTGCAGCGCTTCGATCAGCACATCGCGCGTGGTGTGGGGCGCGATGATCGCGTCGACCCAGCCGCGGGCTGCGCCGTAGCGGATGTCGGTTTGGGATTCGTAGTCGGCTGTGGTTTGGTGGCGGAGTTGGTTTAACTCTTCCGGTGACAGCTTGCGGCCGGCGCGCTCGGCCCGGCGTTGTAGGAGGGTGACTAATGTTCCTGTTGCTTGTTCGGCGCCCATTACCGCATATCTCGCACTGGGCCAGGCGAAGATAAAGACGGGGTCGAACGCTTTGCCGCACAGGGCGTAATGGCCGGCGCCGAAGGAGCCGCCTATCACCATCGTGATCTTGGGGACCGTTGAATTGCTGACGGCGTTTACGAGCTTGGCGCCGCTGCGGATGATGCCGTGCTGCTCGGCCTCGCGGCCGACCATGAACCCCAGCACGTCCTGAAAGAAAACCAGCGGCAAGCCGCTCTGGTTGCAATCCATCACAAACCGGGCGGCTTTGTCGGCGCTGTCATGATAGATCACGCCGCCGATCTGCAATTCGCCGTGGGCGGCTTTGATCGGATGGCGCTGGTTGGCGACGATGCCGACCTTTCTGCCGCCGAGGGAGGCGTAGGCGCATACCAGCGTCTTGCCGTATTCGGCTTTGTATTCGTGGACGGAGCCGATGTCGAAGATGCACGCCAGCACATCGCGAATGTCGTACGGCTTGCGGCCGTCGGCGCTGACGATGTCGTACAGGTCTTGCGGATTGCGGCCGGGTAACGCGTTGCTCGCATCAACCGCGTTCTCGCGCGGCAGCAGATCGACGAGCGTCCGCAAACGCTCGAGGCAGGAAATATCGCTCGGCTCGAAGAAATCTACCGTGCCGCTGATTTTTGAATGCATCGCGGCGCCGCCGAGTTCTTCGGCGTTCACGGTCTGCCCGGTCGCGGCTTTCACCAGCGCGGGGCCGGCAAGATAAAGCTCGCTGCCGGCGGTCATCAGCATCTTGTCGCAGAGGACCGGCAGATATGCGCCACCGGCCACGCAGTTGCCCATGACCGCCGCGATTTGCGGCACGCCCATCGCCGACAGCACGGCGTTGTTCCGAAAAATTCGCCCGAAATCATCCTCATCCGGAAAAATCTCATCCTGCATCGGCAGATAAACGCCCGCCGAATCGACCAGATAAATCAGCGGCAGATTGCACCGGGCGGCGATCTTCTGCGCCCGCAAAACCTTCTTGCACGTCGCCGGGAAAAATGCGCCAGCCTTCACCGTCGCATCGTTGACGACGATCATGCAGCGGCGACCTTCGATTTTCCCGATCCCGGTGACGACGCCGGCGGCGGGAACATCGCCGACCTCGGGATACATCTTCCACGCGGCCCACAGATCGATCTCGAGCAGACCGGTTTCGCGATCGATCAGCCGCTCGATCCGCTCGCGCGCTGGCAGGCGTCCGAGCTTGCGCTGGCGCTCATGCCCGGCTTCGCCGCCGCCTTTGCGAAGCTGCGCTTCCTGGGCGGCCAGTTGCTCGGTGAGCGAGCGAAGCGTGGCGAATTTGGGATCGATGTCAGTCAAAGGATCTCCTGTTCCCTTCTCTGTTAAACTCGTCGGAAAACGTCGAGTTTCGTAGTGCCTGCCACAAGTTTGAGAACCTTTCTTGTGGCACGGGTTTTCAACCCGTGCTAGCGGCGCAGGAACATCACGACTTGCTGTTTCCCGCGCCCTAATCGTCTGCACGTCGCACGCACGGGTTAAAAACCCGTGCCACGGCGAATCATTCTCAAGCTCAAAGGCGCACACAACGCAAGCATTTCGTCAGACCACCTCTGGCGTCAATTGATACCATCCTTTGCCGTCGCGTTTGACGCGTTGCAGCGGATGGTGCGGCTCATGATCGAGCACGAGCAGCCAATCGCCCGCGGCGGCTTCCTCCAGAAACCAATGTCGGCAAACGGTGCTCATGTACGGCTCGACATCGTATGCCATGTTGTACGCCGCGCCGACATGGTTGGCGGTGGGGAGGAGATCGGGTGTGAAGACGATCTGCTGGCCGCGCTCATCGGTGAAGCGGATCGTCTGCTGGCCCCAGGTATGGCCGGGCACCAGAAGGACAAAAATCCCCGGCAGGATCTCAACCTGCCGCTGCGCCACCGAAGAGCGCGGCAGCTCGTCGCGCTTCGGAACATACCCCGCCTCAAAAGGCGGCGGCGCATCGATCAATCGAACGCGATCGCGAATCGGATCCAGATGCTCGCGCAAATACGTTCGCGTCATGACCGAGCGATTGATCAACGCATCCTCCCATTCGAGGCGCTGCACGAAGATCGGCGCGTTGGGAAACGTCAACTTAAGGCCCGCTTGCGGCTTCGCACCGGGCGGAATCCAGTCGGGCTGCTCACCATTTCGCGCCGCTCGCGTCACGCCGCCGGCGTGATCGAAATGCAGATGGCTGACGATAACCTGCTCGATCTGATCGCAGGTTAATCCGGCTTCCGCGATCGCAGTTTCGATCCACTGATCGGTCAGGCCAAAAATAGATCGCGTTTTCGGGCCATACTTTTGCGGATCGCCGCTGCCGGTTTCGATCAGGATTCGGCGAGGGCCGGTGCCGCCGTCGGCGCGCTCCAATAAGAGACAGTTGTGGCCGAGAAGGATGCGGCCGATCTCGTCGGGCTCGGCGGCTTTGCTCCAGAGCGCCCGCGGGACGACGCCAAACATGGAGCCGCCGTCGAGGCGAAGAGGGCCGGCGCGCAGGAGTTTCCAGCGGTAGTGGGGGGATGCATTGATGTCGGTGGGGGCGGTTGCGGTCATTGAGTTGCCAGCAAAAATCGGCGGGCAGTGCCCGCCCTACGAGTGCGATTCTCCCTCTCCCTTGTACTCAGGGAGAGGGCTGGGGTGAGGGGACGAACGCGTTAACTTGCGAACCGCGCCATTTTGCAATTCGCTGTCCCCTCACCCTGCCCTCTCCCCTGAGTACAGGGGAGAGGGTTCTAATCGCGGTCGCTAATTAGCGTTATGTTCCCAGTCTCAGAGGCGCGCTCCATTTCGGTGCCGCTTTTCATCGTCCCATCACCGGCTTCGCCTGGCCGGCTGATCCCGGCGCATCCGCCAATTCCAGCCGCAATCCTTCGCGGCCGCGCTTGGCGAAATCGACGGCGAATGTCAGGGCGTGGATGCCACCTGTCATATCAACCGTCAAATCATTTTTCGACTGAACCGGCTTCCCGTCGATCCACATCGTGACGCCGGCGGCGCTGCCGAGGATCAGGCGGATTTTTCCCGGCGTCGTGACTTCGAGCTCGCAACGGCCGTAGCCGATCTGCCGGCCGGCGGCGAAGCGGAAGGCATCGGGCGGAAGCTCGCCGCGAACGAGGCTATACGCGGGCATCCAATTGGAGCCGTCGGCGGCGATCGATGCGGGCAGGTCGCCTTCCAGCACCGAATCCGGCGGCGCTTCCATCGTCCGCCAGCGGCGGACGAGCTGCGCCGAGCCGGGGCCATAGGGGCCGGGTTTTCCAAGCTCGCTGAGCAACCGCACCAGATCTAAAAACTCCTGATGCGTGAGCGGATCGGCCAGCCCGGTCGGCATCAGCGAGCCGATCTCTCGCTGCGCGCGAACCGTATCGAGCGGAATCTCGATTTGCGGCCGCGTGGCATCGCGCAGCACGACGGTCTTCTCATCCTGCCGCACTTTGATCCCGGTGATTACATCGCCATCGCGCGTGGCGACGGCGACGCCCTGATAGCCGTCCTTGATCGCTTTGTTGGGGTCGAGGATCGAGTCGATCAGATAATCGACCGGCCCGCTTGCGCCGATCGCGACCAAATCGGGCGCGAGAAACCCGCCGGCGCCGCCGATCGCATGGCACTGATAACAGGCGGCATCGCGCCGGCGGAAAATCCGCTCGCCACGGGCGGCGTCGCCCTTCTCCAGCACCTCGGCAACCATCTGCTTCATCTGATCGGCCGACAGCTTCGTCGCACCTTCCGAGAAGCCCGCCGATTTGCGAAAGAGCGCGGTAAGTCCGGTTTCCTCCGTCCCGAGCGATTGTAGAAATCGCAACGAAAGCTTGGCGGCATCGGGCGAAATCTGCTTGTTCGATAAAGCCGCGGCCAACGCATTGGCCCCGCCCGTGCGGCCGGTGAAGGCGCGAAGCAACGCAGCCGCGCCGGTTTCGTCAGTAGTTGTCGCGAGCATCTCGGCCGCGCGGAGGGCCGCCTCCTTGGGATCGATGACGACAAGACCGATGATCGCCGCGCGGCGAATGGCGGGCGGGTTTGATGGATCGTCGAGCTTCTTCAGCTCCGTCGAGCTTTGAGCGCCGCCCAGATCGGCAAGGCCGGCAATCGCCGCCGCGCGGATCGGCTCGCCGGCATTGCTTGATTCGGCATTCTCCATCAGCGCCGGTCGCAGCGCTTCCAGCTTCCAAACCCCCGCCAGCCGCAGCGCGGCGGCGCGAATCGCCGGATTATTTTGCGCGATAAGCGCCCGCGTTTTCTCAAGCTCGTTGCCGGGTCGATGCTTTTGCCGACCGAGGGTTTCCAATGCCGCCAGAATATGAACGCGTGTCGCGGCATCAGAAATCTCGCCGCCGGAGGCCAGGTCGAACAGCGTCGCCGCCTGTTTGCCGGAATCGATCGACGCAATCAGATCGACGATCTGCATCCGCGTGGCGGCGTCCGATTTATCGCTCTTGAGCTGCTGCACCAAAGCCTCGATTGCCGCCGGCGATTTCACATCGCGCAGCGCGCGGAACAGATGCGCGGGCGCCGCCCAGCCTTTGAGCGTCCCGGCCTGATAAGCCGGCATCCAGATTGATTCCAGCTCGACGTTCGTCCGCCATAGAGCGAAGTCGAGATTGCCGTCCATCGGGTGATTGAGGATGCGGCCGGCAATCGTCACCGATTCCGGCGAAGCGATCACCGCCAGCGCTCGGACGGCTTCCAGTCGCACGCGCGGATGCTCGTCATCGACGGCTGTTTTCAGCAGATCCAGTGCATCGGGAATCTTCGGTGACCAGTGCGAGAGCACCTGGACTGCCGCCGCGCGGGCGCGAAAATCTTTTGCGGCGAGTACAGCATTTAGCAACTGCGGCTCGACGACGTCCATCGACTCATAAGCCCACAGTGCTTCGAGGCGATCATGCTCGGTCTGTGTTGATTGGCCGCTGAGCGCCGCGACCCAAGCCGCCAGCGCCGGCGCGATTTGCCTTTCGCCACGCTCGCGCATCATGAGCTTCGCGCGCGAACGCGTGTAGATTTCCGGGGCCTGCAGGGCATCGAGCAGTTCGGCGACGGATGCGCCCGAGAGTTTTGGCCGCTCGGCCAGCGGCATTCCCTTGGCCGTCACGCGCCAGATGCGGCCGTGCGTGTGATCGCGGCGCGGGTCGCGGAAATCGACCTCGCCGTGCTGGATGATCGGGTTGTACCAGTCGGCGATGTAGATCGCGCCGTCCGGGCCCTGCTTGATATCAACCGGGCGAAAATCCACATCCGTGCTGGTGATGAAATCGGGAAGCTGCTTCGATACGAAACCGGAACCTTCGTCGGAAAGCTTGAAGCGCACGATGCGATTGGCGCGGAAATCATTGGTCAGCAGCACGCCTTGCATGTCCTTGGGAATGTGGCGGCCGCTGAGAATTTCCAGGCTGGCGTATTTGGGGCTGCCATGGTTCATGCCAGGCAGCACGTGGTCATAGCCGACTGCGGATTGAAACGCGGAGCCGGGGAATGCCCAGACCGGCCCCTCGAAACCCGCGCCGTCGGTCTCGAGCGTCTGGCCCCACTCATCCCAGGCGATGCCCCACGGGTTCACCTGCCCGCGGCAATAGACTTCCAGCTCCATCGTCTCCGGGCGAAACCGCCACGTGCCGCTGCCCAGCAGATGCTTGGTGCCCCAGGGCGTCTCGATGTGGCTGTGAATGTAAATACTCTGATTGAAATAGAAGCGCCCATCCGGCCCCCAGCGAAACGCATGAATAATGTGATGCGTGTCTTCGGTGCCGAACCCGGAAAGCACGACGCGCCGAACATCCGCGTGGCCGGTTCCCTTGGTGTCTTTGAAGAAAACGATCTCAGTGCTGTTGGCGACGTAGACGCCGCCGTCGCCAGGCAATACGCCGGTGGGGATGAACAGCCCGTCGGCAAAGACAGTCGATTTATCCGCTTTGCCGCTGCCGGTCGTGTCTTCCAGAACGATCACCTGATCGTGCGGCTGCTCGCCGGGCTTGATCTGCGGATAGGTGCTGGAGGAGACGACCCAGAGCTTGCCGTCCACGTCAAAATTCATCTGGATCGGCTTGCGGATCATCGGGTCGGCGGCAAACAGATTCACCTCAAACCCGTCGGCGACTTTGAAGCTCGCGCGTTCAACTTCTGGATCGGATTTATCGACGGCGGCGATTGCGGGGAGCGCAGAGAGGCCGGGTGCAAGTAAAAGCCCTATGAAAAGTTGCATCAGCTGTCGAGGCATTACTGTTCGTAGGGTGCGCTGTAGCGCACGCGGAAGCCGCGCGACGCTCGGACCGCGTGTGCTGAAGCACACCCTACGAGAGGCGTCGAAAAGTGCTGAGCTGATGAGGCGTGATGGTGATCGCATGGGAATTTGAAATCTCAGATTTGAAATTTGAATTATAAAATCGGAATCCAACGGCGAGCGGCAATCATTACCGCGAATGTGACCATCTCACCGCTTCGGCACGCTCAGCTCCGCAATCTGCCGATCCTTCTCTTCGGCCAGCGGCTTAAACTGCGGCAGCTCAACCGCATTCCGTCCCTGCTCGCGCTTGCGGAAGCTGAGAATGTACGAATCGTTCTCCGGCCGGAAGTAATTAAAGAAGTCAAAATTCTTGGCGACGATCAGTTGCCGCAGTTGCTCGGCTTGCACAACGCCAGCGGCTGCATCCGACTTCGCATCACCCGGCGCCGGTGGCGGCGGTAACATCTTCCCCGGCTCTCGCGGCGAAAACCCAAGCCCTTCTTCAATCGCCGAGGCGACGCGCCAGTATCCCGCTGGCGTCAGATGAATTCCGTTGCTCGTCAGATGTCCGCCCTTCGCCAGCCCTTCCGTAATGGAAAATAGATTGACAAACGTATACCCGCGCTTGGCGGCCAACTCGCCAATTCCATCGGAATAGATTTTGAGATTCTTATTATGCTCGGCAGGATCAGGCAGCGGACGGCCCAGGTCTTCGTGGAAATTGGGCGACAGCAGGATGACCTGCCGCACACCGGGAGCGCCGCCGTCCTTGGCGTCTTCGGTGAGCATATCCAGCAGCATGTTCAGCCCGGATGTGAAGTCAGGCAGCTTCGCCGGCCCATTGAACGATTCGTTCATGCCGTAATTCACGATCAGCACGGTCGGCTTGATCTCGCGGATGATCGTCCGCAGGCGGTTGAGCCCCTGCTCGGGCGATTCGAAGGTAGACCAGCCGGTGCATAAGCCGCGCGCTTCGCCGGAGACGGTATCGCCGCTATAGCCGACATTGCGAAACATCAGATGCCGCCCCGGAAATCGGCTGACCAGCATCGTCTCGATGTATCCCGCCTGCTGCTCGCGCTCGATGAGCGCGCTGCCGACAAAGACGATGCGATCGCCGTCAACGAGATCGATCTTGGGTTGGGCTCGGGCGAACGAATGCGCCGCGAAGACGGTGAGTGCGAGAATTGTGAGCGATCGGGCGAATTTCATGTTTCTCCGGTCATTAAGCAGAATTTGCCGCAGAGATCGCAGAGAGCGCAGAGACTCTTTCGGCATGGTCCGTGTTTTTTGTGCGAACCATAGCTTGGTGTTTAGGTAAGTACGACTCGCTTGATGCCATCTTTGCGGACACGGACATTGAAATTGATCAGGAGGCAGAGTTTTCTTGCGCTGGTCTTCAAATTGGAAATCGATTGGGCGGTAAAGATCGGCGTCAGCGACTCGGCCGCCTTGGGTTCAACCACAAGCAATTGATCGACGATCAGATCAATTCGGTGCTCGCCGACCCTTGCATCCTTATAGATGACGGGAAAAACTGCCTGCCGAACGAATGGGATTCCGCGCAATCGAAGCTCGACGCACAGCGCATTCTCGTACACCGATTCCAAAAAGCCTGGTCCAAGTACGCGATGCACTTCGATAGCAGCTCCGATGACAGCCTCGGTGAGATTGTTCAATGCGGCATCCGGCTCCGTGAATTTCACATCTTGTCGACCATCAGGCATTTCGTCCTCCGAATTCGGCGCCACCATGTTCAACAAATCGAAACCAGCGCTCAATACGTTTAGGACACAAGGAGTCGAGGCGCGTCTCAGCGTTCTCTGCGGCAAATCTTCAGCCTCTCAGTGGCAAATCTTCCGGCGTCTCTGCGGCAAATCCTCCAGCCTCTCAGCGGCAAATCTTCCGCCTTCTCTGCGGCAAATCCTCCAGCTTCTCCGCGGCAATCTTCCACCCGGCCTCAAACCAGATTCCCCGTCCGCTCGATCGCGGCCATGGCGGGCTTGAGGTACTCGTGCCCGAACAGCCTCAGGTGATTCAACAGGCTGTATAGCTGATACACCGGCTTGCGGATGGTGTGATATTCCGGGGGGAGCTTTCGCTCCTTTTGATATGCCTTCATGAACGTCGGCGTCACGGTGTGAAACAATTCCATGTAGGCGATTTCCGCCTCGGCGTGGGCGTATTTGCAATTGGGATCGAGCAGGGCGGCGATGCGCCAGTTTCCCCCCGCATCCTGCTTCGCCATGATGTTGGTGGACCAGATGTCCCAATGCACCAGCCGCGGGCAATCGGCGCCGGCCAGGAGGCGATCGAGCCGATCGTGAACCTTCGCCACCTGCTTGCGGCACTTCACCGGGAGCACATTGGATTTATCGATCTCCTTCCAGATCGGATCGAATATCTCGCGGTAACAGGTCGGCCAGTTGTCAAACTGTTTTGTATCGCCATTGCTGGCGCGCATATAGCACGGCGAGGTTTTCGTGTGCATCCGCGCGACGATCCCCGCCAGCTCAATCTGCAGCGCATCGAACTGCTCGGCCGTGCAGCAGCTTTTGGCCGCCGCAAAGTCTACCCCCTCGATAAACTCCATCAGGATGTAGCTGAACGGATCATCGAGCGTGCCGAGCTTGTAGATGTAGACATCGGGCACCGGCACGCCCGCCTCGCGGAGCAGCGCGAGCTGCCACGCTTCATCGGAATACGATTTATCCACGCGATGCGGCGTGATTTTCAGGACAGCGGATTTGCCACTGTGCGTCGAAAGTTTGAGCGTGGTATTGATCGACCCGCCCGCCAGCGGCGTCACCTCGGCCAGATCAGTGTCTCCCGCCCACTGGCCCATGATCTGGGCCAGCACCTGCCATGAGATGTCGATCTCGTGAGGTGTCATGGTGGCCGAGGGGTATCATCGCTTGTTGCGTAGGTTTGGACAACTGGTCGAATCGGTTCCAAGTTTCGAGTTTCAGGTTTCAGGTGGTCAGCTCAGTATTCAACCTGAAACTTGAAACCCGAAACCTGAAACCCATTTACCATCCTCCCCCGCCGGGCGTTCGGATGTGCAGCACATCGCCTTGGGATAATTTGAATTGCACCTTGCCGGTCGGCCAGGAGATGTCGTGCTGATTCGTGGTTTTGTGAATCGAGTCTTCGCGCGATTGGCCGGCGGGTGCGCCGTTCAATCCGTAGGGACGGCCGCTTCTTCGGTCGGCGAGCAGGGTTCCTTCGCAATCTTCAAGCACTTGAAGCGCGCGGTGGATGCCGTCGCCGCCGGTGAATTTGCCTTTGCCGCCGGTGTCTTTGGCGCGCTCGAAGGCGATCACGCGCAGCGGATATTGCAGTTCGATCGCCTCGGCGGGGGTGTTGAGGGTGTTGGTCATGTGGCATTGGACACAGGAGGCGCCGTCGAATCCGGGGCCGGCGCCGCTGCCGCCGCCGATGGTTTCGTAGTAGGTCCAGGCATTGCCGCCGAGGGCGACGCTGCTCATCGTTCCGCAACTGGCGGCGGGAATCTTGTCTGGCAACGCCTGCGCGAGCGCGCCGAAGACGACATCGACAATGCGCTGGCTCGTCTCGGTATTTCCGGCGACGACCGCCGCCGGGTAAAGCGCATGAACGACGCTGCCGGGGCGGGTGATGACTTCGATATCGCGAAAACATCCGCCATTGAGCGGCACGCCGGGATCGAGCAGGCAGGCGAAGCAGTAATAGACCGCCGACCGAGCGACGGCATCCGGGCAATTCACGCAGCCGCCCGCTTGGTCGGCGCTTTGCGTCAGATCGACGATCGCGCGATGGCCATGAATGCGCACGACCGCGCGAATGGGGATGGGCCCATTTCCCGCGCCATCATCATCCAGCGCATCCTCGAAGCGATACTCGCCGGCGGGAATCGCCGCGATCGCGCGGGCCATGAATGACTGCGCATAATCCAGCAGCGCGCGGCCATAGTGCGAAACCGTTTCGATGCCGTGCCGCTCGATCATCCGCCGCAGCGCCGTCGCGCCAACATGATTGGCGGCGAGCTGCGCATCCAGATCACCCAGCCGTTCATCGGGCGTGCGGACGGCGTCGAGAATCCGCTTCAACAATACCTCATTGCGAGCCCCACCCTTGTAAAGCAGCGCCGGCTCGATCCGGATTCCCTCCTCATCGATATGACGGCTGAGCGTCATCGAGCCGGGACTGGTGCCGCCCACATCCGAATGATGCGCGCGATTGGCGGCAAAGCCGACGCGTGCGCCATCGTGAAAAATCGGCGTGACGATCGTGATATCCGGCAAATGCGTGCCGCCGGCGAACGGATCGTTGACGATCGCCACATCCCCCTCATGCAACGGCGACAGCCGCTCGAGCACCGCCGCAACCGATGCCGGCATCGACCCCAGATGCACCGGAATATGCGCCGCCTGCGCCAGAAGCTGACCATCGGCATCAAAGAGTGCGCAAGAAAAATCGCGGCGTTCCTTGATGTTCGCCGAGAATGAAACGCGAGCCAGCGTATGCCCCATCTCCTCGGCGGCGGCCTCGAAGAGGTTTCGCATGAGCTCGAGTTCAATGGGGTCGATGGGGGTCATGATGGGAAGTCCTGTTGTAGGGACGAACCTCGTGTTCGCCCGCACCTCTTGC
>DATBDZ010000155.1:0-18555 GCA_036276235.1 Humisphaera sp.
AGTTCGGTATTTATTCCTCGCCCGGGCCTACCACCTGCGCGCGATACGTCGCCAGCTATCAGCATGAGATGCAGGATGTCGAGCTGTATGCGCAATGGGGCGTCGATTACGTGAAGTATGATTGGTGCTCATATAGCAGCATCGCGCCGTTGCGGCGCGAGGCGCTCTACGCAGCGCAGCTCGATCCGGCCGATGCGGCGAAGCTGAAGGAATTGATCGACGAGCGCGCCAAGCTTCCCGGCGGCGCGCTGGGCGCTCGCCGCGGCGGACCGCCGCCAGCAGGCGCGCGTGGCGGCCCGGCTTCTCAACCCGGCGCTCGCGGAGGATTTGCTCCCGGTGGTCCTGGCGCACCCGGCGGGCCTGCAACTCAACCCGGCGCTCGTCGCGGAGCGCGCGGGCCAGTCGGCACCCCCGAAGAGCAGGCAAAAGTGCGGGAGCTCACCGTGCAGATTGATGCGATTCACAACAAGCTCGACGCCGACAAGCGAAAGGCGATCGAGCTAAAGATCCTCCAGGAACCCTACGAGCTGTTCCATCAATGCCTCGAGAAGGCCGATCGCGACATCCTCTACAGCCTCTGCCAATACGGTGACGGCGACGTCTGGAAATGGGGTGCCGACGTCGGCGGCAACTGCTGGCGCACCACCGGCGATATCCGCGCCACCTGGGCCAGTCTCTCGCGCATCGGCTTCGATCAGCAGGTCGGCCACGAAGCCTACGCCCGACCCGGGCATTGGAATGACCCGGACATGCTCGAAGTCGGCAACGGCCCGCTCACGCACGACGAGATGTACACGCACTTTTCGCTCTGGTGCATTCTTTCCTCGCCGCTGTTGATCGGTTGCGACATGAGCCGCATGGACCCGCTGGTGATAAGCATCTTTTCCAATGATGACGTGCTGGCCGTCAGCCAGGATTCGCTGGGTAAGCAAGGGTATCGCGTCTCGCGAAACAACGTTCCATTCACCGCACCTGCCGCCGACTCATCCGGCCGACAAGGCGCGGGACCAGCCACCAATGACGGCATCGAAGTGTGGTGCAAGCCGCTCGCCGACGGGTCAATGGCGGTTGGCCTGTTCAATCGCGGCGCCGAGGAAGCCAAAGTCGCCGCCAAATTCAGCGACCTGAAACTCACCGGCAAACAAACTGTCCGAGACCTGTGGCGGCAGAAGGATTTGGGCAGCTTCGACAACGCCTACGAAACTTCGGTGCAGCCGCACGGCGTTGTGCTGGTGCGCGTGACCGCGGCGAAGTAGCCGGTGATCGATTCGGATGCCGGGTCCTTAAGAGCCCAGCAGTTTTCCCTTGAGCATCGACAGCGCATCACTCTCTTCGCAATCGCGCAAAAACTGCAATCAGAAAAATTTCGGAACTCTAGAGCCTGGCGCATCACGGCGCCAGCAGGAGGCCGGCGGGATATCGGGAAGCGAAGTGAGTGCGCCCTGCGCGGCTTCACTACGCTGATTTTTCTCGCTCCATCACCAACAACATGTATTGGTGCTTTTTCGCAAACGCCGCGGCGTCCACATGCGATACCCCGTGCGCGGCGAAATCCTCAACGCTCAATAAGGCCTTCTGCAGGATGTGGTGTACCCCCGGCTGCTTTTTTCGAAACCGGTGGAACGCGAAGTGCATTAGCGGAAGGCCAAATCGTGTCGCCAACATGTGGACCAGCTTTAGCGTTGGCAGAACATTCTCGGTGATGTCCTGCTGATACGTTATTTTCCATCCGGTCGCGGCTAGCTTTTCAACGAATTCCCCCCAGACGTGACACGATTTCTCAGTCGAGCTTTCTCGATAAAAAAAATCGCAGGCGATCCACTTGCCGCCCGGTTTAAGCATCTTGTCCAAAAGCGGGAGCGACCGGTCGAGTTTTAAATATTGCAGTGATTCGGAGGTGATGATCGTGCCATAGTCGCGGGTACGCTCATTCTCGGGAATCTTCTCGAACTTACTGTGGATGACGTGAACCCCAGGGTATTTGCCCAGCACGTAGCTTGCCTGCAGGCGGTCGGGGGTCAGCGCGACGGGAGTGAGGCCGCGCTCTAATAGGATTTTGCAAAGACCACCCATGCCGCATCCGACATCCAACACAGGGGAGGCCGTATCGGTCACATGTTTCAGCAGCAGATCAGCGTACCGGTTCTGGGCCCGCACGATGTCATTCAATGCCATATCCTCGGGCAGCACGTGGGGCTTGTCGAAGAATCCAAAGTGAAGGAAATCACCCGGAATCATCTCGTTGAAAAGCTTCAGCTGCGTGTCCTCCATCGAACGGCTGTCGCGCTTGCGCGTGCGATGTAGATTGACGGCGCGCCAGAGATGGCCCGGATGGGCCGCACGGCCCAGCACTGCCTTGGCCAGGTGAGATGCCTTGAGTTTCTTCAACCAAACCTCCCGATCCGCTCGGATTTTACAGCGCATCGCTCGCATTTACGATCAACAACGGATTTCACGGCGCGTCGTGTCCACATTGCACCGCGCGCGATATGATTCGTTGGTTTACCGCACCGAGGATCGCCAATGTCCAAAGCCCATGTAGACCCGACCGAGCTCCGCCGATTTGCTCATGATCTGAATCGCTTCAACAATGATCTTCAAACGCTGCTGGCTGGCCTGCATGGAAAGTTGCAGGGCCTGGAAGCCAACTGGCGCGATCAGGAGCAGCGCAAGTTCACCGAGGCCTTCGAGCAGACCGTAAAAAACCTCGGCAGCTTCCTGGAAGCGTCGAATCAGCACGTGAGGTTCCTCGGAAAGAAGGCGGGGCTGATTGAGGAGTATTTGAAGCAACGTTGATGAGTAGGCAGTAGGCAGAAGGCAGTAGGCAGTAGGCAGTAGGCAGAAGGCAGTTGTCAGAGAGGAAAGGCACGAAGGCACGAAGGGACGGAGGCACAAAGGGAAGAACAACCTCCGCCACAGTCCTCCCTTCGTGCCTTCGACCCTGCGTGCCTTCGTGCCTACCGATTAATATGTCCACCCCCGCCAAAGTCGGCTCGATCGATCATCTGCGGCAGTTTCGCGCGGCGTTGGTGAAGTTCGCCGAGTCGGCGGATGCCGCCATTGGCGATGCTGAGTCGGAAATTCAGCGCATCATCAATTGGGTTGAAAACGATCAGGCCAGTTATTGGGCCGGCCAGCATCGCAAGCGGCAGGAAGCGGTTGTCAAAGCGAAGGAAGCGCTTCGCCACAAGCAGCTTTTCAAGGATGTGACAGGCGGACGGCAAGCGACCATCGAGGAAGAGAAAGCCGTCGCGCTGGCGCTGCGGCGGGTCGCCGAGTCGGAGCAGAAAATGGCCGCCATTAAGCGATGGAGCCGCCAGCTTGAGAAGGAATTTCAGCTCTACAAAGGCGCCGTTCAGCGCTTGCAAACCACAATCACGGCCGGCGTTCCGGTGGCGCTGGGAAAGCTCGATCGAATGACGATCGCGCTGGATCAATACGTCGCGCTGGGCGCGCCGACCGAAGTAACCAGCAGCGCCGAGCCGGCCGGCGGTGGCGCATCAATGTCGCGCCCGGAGGCTGGCCCGCCGCGGCCGGGAGATGTTTATCGGCGTCTGCGGGAAAAGTCTCCAAATGCCGCCGCGCGCGATGCCGCGCCTGCGGGCGATCCAACGCGTGCCAACTGGCCGCTGATGATCCCACCCGGCAATCTACAAACGCTGGAAGCCGTCCCCCTGGCGCGCGAGATTCTCGATCCCAGCGCGATCGTCATTTATGCGACCGACGTCTGGACGCAATCGCGCGTTTATCTGCATCGCGTCGAGCCGGCGTTTCCTGGAGATAGCGGATGGTATATCGGATCAATCGATGCGACGGAGACGCCGACGCTTGAAGCCGCGCGCGTGAACCAGGTGCTGACGGCGTGGCCATCGATCGCGGATTTTCTAGTGCTGCCCGCTGGAACGCTGGTCGTCATCGATAGTGCCGGAGTCGCGGCGCTTTTGAGTCGCGAGGACAACGATTTATGGCCCCGTTGATGCGCCGATCAAATTACCGCAAACCCACGAAGGGACCAACATGGGCGTCTACGAAGGCCGCGGGCAGCTTGCTCGCGGCATGAAAGATCTCAACAACCGCTGGCTCGACACCAAATCCACCTGGCAGGACGCCACCAGCGAAGCCTTCGAGCAGGAGCATCTGGTGACGCTCGAAACCGATCTCCGCCAGGCCATCACCGCGATGGAGCATATGGCGCAGATTATCGCGCAGGTGAAGAGGGATTGCGGAACATAGCGGCACGAAGGGACGAAGGCACGAAGGGCAAAAGGCCGCTGCGACACTCTCCTTTGTGCCTTCGTGCCTTCGTCCCTTCGTGCCTGCCTCGTTGTCATTTCCCTCTCCATTCTCCTCACCACACGTTATCCTATATGTTAATGCCCGACCTCACCGAGACGCAGCAACTGGACACGACTTCTCGCGCGACTAAAGCCGTGGCGACGGATCGCGATGTGCAACGCGCGACGTTGCGCGATCTGGTGAAGCTGGCCGCCGAATGCGCGGCTACCGAATCTGAAATCGAACGACGCCTCGCTACGGAGACCGAGGAGGAACACAAGGCATATCAGCAGCTCGGGCGCGAGCTGGCTAACAAGTTCAGCAATCTCACCGCCGAAGCGAAGCGCGCGTTCGAGCAGGCGACGGCGGCGGCGAACGAGAAGTTTGCCGCCGAGCTGGCGGCGTTGGAGGAGGCGGATTCGCAGTCGCGCGGCAAGGTCGAAACACGCCACGATCTGGCGCAGCAGGAGATCAAGAAGAAATACGATCACGCTGTCTGGCTTGCCGACAGCGTTTACGAATTTGCCCTCAATTCCGCGGCGGCGGAATTCAAACAGGCAAATGCCACCGCTGACACGCAAGCCAAATCGCTCGATGAAATCCAGGAGAAGGCGGCACAGCTTCTGGAAACCTACAAGGTCACGCTTGCGGAGAATTTCGGCGAGCAATTCACGGCCGGCGAAACTCCGGCGGCGGAAGATGGGCTGGCCGCGTTTGAAGCGGAATCGGAAAACGCCAAACAACAATTGTCGGGCCTGACCTGGATGGTGCTGCCGCGAATGTTCGTCGGAACGATGCCGTATCTGGCGGTGATCGTTTTCAGCGCCATCGCCGCGATCATTACGCAAGTTGTTTTACAGACGACGCAGATCCAGATTAAACCCGTTGCAATTGCCGCCGGTGCGACGGCGGCGGTGACGATCATCGTTGGCGCAATCCTCCGAGTCGTGGCGCTGCGGCAGGTTCGCGACGCGTATGGCCCGCTGCTGGGGGCGCTTGCCGCGGGTCGGCGGGCGATTGACGCTGAGCGGCGCCTGGCGCAGATGGTGCGCGAAGCCGCCGAGCAGGCCGGACGCGATCAGCGCAAGAAAGAGACCGCCCGCGCGAAGGAGAAATATCAGCCGCTGGTGAACGAGGCTTCTCAGGCGCGCAAGGATGCGCTGGCGGCGCTTCAGGCGGAATACGATCGGCAACTCGCCGAAATGGAAGCCGCGCGCGACGCCGCCGGCGCGGCCGCCGAAGCGGCGCATCAATCGCAATCAGCCGATATCGACTCGCGCAAGCAGCTTGAGACGCAGCGCGCTGGCGAGCGGCACGAGCGGCATCTTCGCGAGTCGCGAACCAAATATGACCGCGGCCGCGCCGAGCTTTCCGATCGGCTGCGCGATGGCCTGGAAACGCTGCACATTCCGATCGCGATGGCGGCCAAGGCCGGCAGTCGATTCCCGTTTGATTGGAATGATCCGGCGTGGCGCAGCTTTTCGCCGCCGGCGGAGTTCCCGTCGCTGGTGCGGTTTGGGGAGCTGCGGGTGGATCTACAACTGATCGCCGACAGCGTCCCGCGCGCCGCCGAGACGGCGCCTTCGGGGAATGGCGATGGCCTTCCGCATCCCGTTCAATTGAAAATGCCGCCGGCACTTTCGGTACCGGCGGCGCTCGGCTTCCCGCGGCAGGCATCGCTGCTCATCCAGACCGATCGCGATGGCCGCGCGGCGGGATTGCAAATCCTCAAGCTGGTGATGGCGCGATTGCTCACATCCCTCCCGCCCGGCCGCGCGCGGTTTACGATGATCGATCCGGTCGGCCTGGGCGAAAACTTCGCCGGCTTTATGCACCTTGCCGATTTCGATGAAGCACTCGTCGGCGGCCGCATTTGGACCGAAAGCGAGCAGATCGAAAAGCGCCTCGCGGATCTGACCGAGCATATGGAGACGGTCATCCAGAAATATCTGCGCAACGAGTTTGAAACGATCGATCAATACAACGCGCAGGCGGGAGAATTGGCGGAGCCTTACCGGTTTTTGGTGATCGCGGATTTTCCGCACGCGTTTGAAGGGGAGAGCTATCGCCGACTCGCGAGCATCGCCGCCAGCGGCGCGCGGTGCGGCGTTTACACGCTCGTCTTGCGCGACACGCGGCTTCCGCTGCCGCACGGCACGCATCTGGATGAGCTGGAGCGCAACAGCGCCAACATCGTGCGCGAGGGAGATCGCTTCGTCTGGGAGGATGATGTCTTCCGGCAATTTCCGCTGGCGATCGATCCGCCGCCGTCGGAGGAATTATTGCGGCAATTGCTGGACAAAATCGGCCGCGGCGCGAAGGAGGCCAAGCGCGTCGAGTTGCCGTTTGAATCCATCGCGCCCAATGCCGAGCAGTTTTGGTCGCGTTCATCCTCTGCTGATTTGCAGGTTCCCATCGGCCGCATGGGCGCGACGCGCTCGCAGTTGCTGCGCCTCGGCCGCGGCGTTGCGCAGCACGCGCTCATTGCCGGCAAAACCGGCTCCGGCAAATCGACTTTGCTGCACGCGCTGGTGACGAATCTGGCGATGTGGTATTCACCGCGCGAGGTCGAGTTTTATCTGGTGGACTTCAAGAAGGGCGTCGAATTCAAGACGTACGCGACGCACGCTCTGCCACATGCGCGAGCCATCGCCGTCGAAAGCGATCGAGAATTTGGCCTGAGCGTGTTGCAGCGGCTCGACGCCGAGCTGACGCGGCGCGGCGAATTGTTCCGCAAGATCGGCGTGCAAGACTTGGCCGCATACCGTCAGACATCACCGGGCATACAGATGCCGCGCACGCTGCTGATCATCGACGAGTTCCAGGAGTTTTTCAGCGAGGATGACAAGCTCGCGCAGGATGCATCGATATTGCTCGATCGCCTGGTGCGGCAAGGCCGCGCGTTTGGGATTCACGTGCTGCTCGGCTCACAGACAATCGGCGGCTCATCGGGTTTGCCGCGCAGCACGATCGGCCAGATGGCGGTCCGCATCGCGCTGCAAACCAGCGAAGCCGATTCGCAGTTGATCCTCGGCGACAACAACTCCGCCGCCCGCCTGCTCTCGCGTCCCGGCGAAGCGATCTACAACGACGCCGGCGGCCTGGTCGAAGGGAACAGCCCGTTCCAAGTCGCGTGGCTTCCGGATGATCAGCGCGAGCGATATCTGGAGCGCGTTGCGAGCCGCTCGCGCGAATCGGGATTTGATGGCGGACAAACGATCGTCTTCGAAGGAAATCAGGCGGCCGATCTGACAAAAAATGCGCCGCTGGCGCGATTGCTCGCGGCACACGATCGCCCGGCAAATCCGCCGCTTATCTTCGCATGGGTTGGTGATCCGGTTGCGATCAAAGATCCCACCGCCGTCCAGCTTCGGCGGCTCAGCGGGTCCAACGTTCTCGTCGTCGGTCAGCAGGAAGAATCGGCGATGGGCATCTTCTGCGCCGCCCTCCTCTCGATCGCTGCGCAGCAAGCGCCAAGTGCCGCCAGCTTTTACATCTTCGACGGAAGCCCGGCGGATTCGCCGTACGCGGGAACGCTGGCGAAAGTCGCGTCGATCCTTCCGCACACAAAGAGGCTGGTCGAATGGCGGCAAACCGCCGACGTGATTGCTGAGCTTCACGCGGAACTGAAACGCCGCCAGGAAACCGATATCGCCGATGCGCCAGCAATCTACATTCTCGTCTATGCGATGCAGCGTTATCGCGTGCTGCGCAAGACAGAGGATTCTTTCAGCTTCGGCTCGGACGAGCCCAAGCCCGCGCAGCCGGACAAGCAATTCGCCGAACTGGTGCGCGATGGGCCCGGGCTGGGGATTCACGTCATCGTCTGGACCGACACGCCCGCATCGGTCGAGCGTACGATCGACCGCGCACTGATGCGCGAATTCGATAACCGCATCCTCTTCCAGATGAGCGCCAACGATTCCAGCAACCTGATCGACTCACCCGCGGCAAACAAGCTGGGCTTCAACCGAGCGCTGATCTACAGCGAAGAGCAAGGCGTGATGGAAAAGTTCCGGCCTTACGCGCCGCCGCCTGCGGAATGGATAGAGCAAGCGAAGCTTCGCCCTTAGGCGCACGGCCTGCAATTGTTAGAAGGCTGTACCTTGCAATGTCTCCGACCGTAGGTCTACTCAGATAACGTACGCGGCACGAAGGGATTGCAACATGGCAAAGCTTAGCCCACTCCATAAACAGATCGGCAAGATCGTTCGAGACATTTTCCGAGACGGTGCGTTCCCGGATTGTGAATTGAAGGAAGACCCCGCATGTGGCGGGGCGCAAAACCTGCCCCTGTTTTGCTCCCACCAATTCAACAATGCAACTGAGTTCTGCAATGTTGATCTCCTTGTTCTTCGTAAACAAAAGATCCGCATCCTCATCGAAATCGAGGAAGCAAACGTAAAGCCCGTTCAGATTTGTGGGAAACTAATGGCTTCTGCGCTTTGCCGATTTCACACGCGCAAGCGGTCGAGCTGCAATGCGCGCCCAATGGCAAATGGCGTTCTCTTCTTGCAGATCTTGGATACGAAGAACTTAAAGGCTTCGAGCAGAAAGCGGCAACAATGGCACCAGCTTGAACGAGCTATCAAGTCCGTGCTGCCGCTCCGCGATAGCCGAGTCAACAACTACAGGATTTTCACGGGCAGCGCCGATTGCTTCCGTGACGCCGAACCTCTTGTTGCTTCGATCCGGGACGCACTCGCGAAGGATTGAGTTGCGGTATCTGCGGCCACAGTATGTTCGCAAGCAAATGCACGAGAATGCAGCTGAAGGGCTATTGTTGAGGAAGGTGAGGGAGCATGAACCCACCGAAGAGCGATGGAGGCCGATACCGCGTTGTGGGCGCCCACAAGGACACAGGCCAAGATGTTGAGATGTTCATTGTGGCATCGAGTGAAGCATCGGCATTGCGCAAGGCACACGACTGCGGAGTGCTGGTTTGCTCGTGCGCACGCGTAAGTTCCGCCGATCACCCGGGTATTGATGGGCCCGTTAATAGTGTCAGACGGCGTCGGGTGGTCTTCGCGGCAAGCTCTACGATTGTGCTCGTAATAATGCTGACGGCGGCGTTTCTGTTACTGGTACGCCCTGTATTAAGTCGGAGGAACCGCGACACGATGGCTCGTTCCGACCCTCGCGCAGTAAATCTCAAATCGTATGCGCAGGAGCCCAAGCAATCGCAAGAGGCCCAAACGGCTAAAGAGCACGCCGAGGACGACAAACGGGCGACAGCGCTATATCAGGCTGGTATCCAATATCGGGATCAGCGCAGCCGCGGAGCCGCGCTTGATTCATTTCGGGCATCAGCAAAGCTCGGAAACGTTGACGCGATGAATGCGCTGGCAATCTGTTACAAGGATGGATTTGGGGTGAATAAAGACCGTGAATTGGCACTCTCATGGTTCAACAAGGCTGCGGCCGGCGGCTCGCCAGAGGCCATGCATTGGCTCGGCAAGACGTACACGAAGGGCGACGGCGTGCCGATGGACGAGGGCAAAGGGTTCGATTGGTTTCTGAAATCGGCAAATGCAGGATTTCGCGATGCGATGAACAGCGTCGGAGTGTGCTATGAAGAGGGATCGGGAACGGCGAAGGACGAAGCCAAGGCCGTTGCATGGCTGCGTCGAGGGGCCGATCTCGGGGACCCAACGGCGATGTACAACCTCGGCCTAATGTATGGAAAGGGTCAGGGATTGCCAAAATCGCCGATTGATGCATTGAGCTGGATGCGCCGAGCGGCGAGCGCGGGGCAGCCGGATGCGACAGCTTTTGTTGCAGAATTCGATCGAGAACTTTCAAAAGCGAAGGAGCGTCAAAGGCTCAAACCTATTCTTGAGTTGTGGGATGAGTTCATTGCTGCAGAGAATGAGGAAGCCTTACACAACGCTGAAAGTGACCGATGGAAAGCGGCGGCGCAGCTTGCAGACTCGTTGGGAGACGTATCGCGGGCCCAAGAATCGCTAAACAAAAGAGCGGAGGCCTCCCAGGCAGCTTTGAGCGCAGCGGTACGCGCGAAGTATCAGTTCGACAAGCTCGCAGCATACGATCCGATCGATCGCGCCAACGCAGCAAAGATAATCGTGGATGATCCAAAGACACCGAGGAACATGAAGGAACGGCTCCAACCATTCTTGCTGCCAAACTAAACCACACGACGCGCGACATGTTGATCAATTGTGAAAATCAGTCTGCAAGACGATTCCCTGTGTGATGCCGACACGGCCGCGATCGGGGCTTGGCAATAGATAAAATCATAAGTGACGTTGCAAAGTTATCGCTTTTGCATTCCCTCGGTTCCGCAAGCTTTAATCAATAGGGCCGCGGCGGCGCCGACTTCACCCGGCACATAATTCCCCGTCGAGAGAATCACCTTTAACGCCTCTTCGGTGCTCACCTCAACGATGCGGCAGGACGACCTTCGCACGAATCGCAATTGCCCGCTGACGGGATTGGGCGCGAACGGAACGAAGACGCACAAAATATCCGGCTGGCCATCGACGGGCCGCCCACTGGTGAACGCGAGCACCAGCGTGTGGCCGGCTTCGTCGTGAATGAGTGCGACTTTCGAGAAGATTCCTTCGGTGCCGCCGGGCGTGAGGGCGACCTGTTTCCAGCCGCTGTACACCTGCCGCAGGATCGGCACGCGCAGCAGGATGCGGTCGATCGATCCCAGAAAGAATTTTCCGATGAGGCTCGTGGTGATCATCCCCGCCAGATAAATCCCGACAATCGCCAGCGCGACTCCCAGAAACGGAATGTCGCGATCGATGTGCAGAAACCGCACCATCAGGTAATGCGCGGCCGGGCGCGTCTTGCTTTCGACCCACCAGAGTATGAACGCCGTCACGACGATCGGAACCGCCGCGAAGATGCCGGCGAGGAATGTGTTGCGGACGTGCTTTTGGAGTTGGACCATAGCCGCCGGCATTGTCGCTCTTGGGGAAGAGCATGACAAATGTCGAACGGCGAAGCTGGCTTCCCGTGGCATGGGTTTCCAACCCATGGCTTGCGGTACTCCGCAAGCGTCGGCTGTACTCGGCCGACATCAGCAAGAGCGCAGCGTTCTTCCTCTCCTTTATGATTGCTTAAATCGGCGGAGTACATCCCGTTCGTGCGGAGCCCGCACGACATGGGCGGGACGCCCATGCCACATATGGCATGCCACGCACTCCTTGACATCCTCTCGGAACCACGGAACGATTACGGCGTGCGCAGGCTTGTTGCGATCGTTCTGGCTCTCGGTTTTGCCGCCCTCGGGTCGGGCGCGCTGGAGCGGCTGCACAATGCGCATCACGCCGCCGAGGATTTGAAAGCCTTTTTGGCCGCCCGATCCTCCGGGCAGCCCAACCCCAAGCTTCCCGCGCACGATGAATCCAACTGCCCGGTTCACGTCCAACTGCACCTGCCGGCATTGCCGGTCGTCATTGCACCGCCGGCGATGAAGTTGGAGAGGATCGCGCGCGATGCTGCGCCTGCCCCGGTCGTCCGCGTGCTGGCTCGATTGCCGGCTCGAATCGATTGCCGCGGGCCTCCCGCCGCTTAAGACGGATCACCACGAAAACGCTTTTGAATTCCAAATCGCGAAACCCAACCGACGGAATGGATGTCACGCGAAGATACGAAGCGGCGAAGTGATTTCAAATTCCTCCCTTCGTTTCTTCGTCTCTTCGCGTGACACCATTTCGGATTCTGGTCATTCGGACTTAATTCGGGTTTCGGGGATTCGGATTTCGGAATTCGACCATTGCCTCCGTGGTGATCTTTCTTCCGTTTTGCCGTTCATTTCAACCTTAACTGGCGAAAATCGTTTCCGGCGCGGAATTTCCGCGGCGGAACCGGGGTATTAACTATATGGCTATCACGATTTCTGGATTGAAGAAAATCTATGCCGCGCCGGATGGTACTACGGTGCCGGTGATCGATGTCGAGGATTTGCAGATCGGCGACGGCGAGCAGATCGGCCTGATCGGCTCCAGCGGCTCGGGCAAGACGACGCTGCTGCATCTGATCGCCGGCATTCTCACGCCTGACAGCGGAAGAATCGTTTGCGACTTCGGCGCCGATGCCAGCGCGGATGTAGTGCAGCTTAGCGAAGCCGATCGCGACATCTTCCGTGGACGGTACATGGGATACGTTTTTCAAACGCATCATCTTCTGCCCGGTTTCACGGCTTTGGAGAATGTGCTGCTGGGAATGAGCTTCACCGGCCGCGCGCATGATCCGGCCTGGGCGCGGCATCTGCTCAATGAAGTCGGCCTCGCCGATCGCATCAACTACAAGCCGGGCAAGCTGTCGGTCGGCCAGCAGCAGCGCGTCGCCGTGGCAAGAGCGCTGGCGAATCGCCCGCGCCTCGTGCTGGCGGATGAGCCGACCGGCGCGCTCGATCCGCGAAATGCCCAGCAGGTTCTGGAGCTGATTCGTCGGCTTTGCACGGAAGTAAACGCGTCGCTGCTGCTGGTGAGTCATGATCTTTCGATCGCGAAACAGTTGCCGCGTGTTTTGTCGCTGTCAGACGTGAATCGTGCATCGACGGGATACATCGCCGCCAAGGCCGCCGGCGCGGCTCCGGTTGCCGTTAATTAAAACCTGGCCGTAGGGTGCGCTTTAGACTTCGACGAGCTCAGTCGAGTCGCGCACGCGGAACGTTGCCTGCGTAAGAACGCCCCCGCGTGTGCTAAAGCACACCCTACAGCAATCGAAATCTCACATTCGAATTTAACCCCAATGTATTAGGATTTCCCCATGAACATCTTCCAACTGATCGCCAAGCAAATGCGGCAGCGATCGCTTTCCACCTGGATGACGATGCTGTCGATCCTGCTGGGCGTGGCGCTGGCGATCGCGATCATGATTGTCCGCCGCGAGGGGCAGAATATTTTTGGCCAATCGGATTTTGGTTATGACATCATCCTTGGCCCACCGAAAGGCTCGCCGCTGCAGCTTACGCTGAACACGGTCTATCATCTGGATCAAAGTCCGGGCGTCATTCCGTATCAGATTTATGAGGACATGGCGCGCAAAACCCCGCCGCCGCCGGGGCGGCCGGATTATCGGCGATATGTGAAAATCGCCGTGCCGTTCATGGTCGGCGACAGCTACATGGGCCGGCGAATCGTCGGCACCTCGCCGCAGATGTTCGGCTTTGACGAAGACGGCAAGCCGATCGACGGTGAAAAGTTC
Source organism: Humisphaera sp. (assembly GCA_036276235.1). Lineage (GTDB taxonomy): Bacteria > Planctomycetota > Phycisphaerae > Tepidisphaerales > Tepidisphaeraceae > JANWHF01. The sequence continues at coordinate 13,459 of DATBDZ010000155.1, forward strand.
CAATATCGCAAAGATCAAAGCTACGAGCTTGCCGAAGGGCGCGTATTCGGCGACAGAAAGTTCGAAGCGGTGATCGGCAGCGATGCCGCCGAGCAGTTGGGAATGAAGCTCTACGATCCCAATCTGACTCAGGACCAGAACATCGAGCGGCGCGGCGCATTCCGGGCGACCCATGGTTTTCCCGGTCCCAACGACAAGCCTGACATCCACAAGCCGGTGTGGCATGTCGTCGGCATTCTCAAGCCGACCCACACCGCCAATGATCGGGTGCTTTTTATCCCGTTTATCAGCCTGTACGCGATCGCCGAGCACGAAGAAGGCATTCTCAAGCAAGCCTTAATGAAGGCGAACCTCGATCCGTCGAAAATTCCCGCGGACCGGATCGACGAGGTATTGCAGCGCATCGGGATTGACCCCTCCAAAATTCCAGAGTCAGTGAAGAAGCAATTCAAGCTTGAGGCGCCAAAGACCCTGCCGGCGGCGGCGGCAAATGCGGACGTCGGCGAATTGCTGCGAGACGCAACGATCGCTCCCGCGACCCAAAAGGCAGAGGAAGCCGACGACGATGCTGACGCCTACAAGCTCGATGACAAGGGCAACATTGTTCCCGATCTGCCGCAGACCGATTGGCTGCTCTCCGCGATCCTCGTCAAATCGCGCGGCGAAGGCGGATTCATGGCGCAGCAGATCCTCTACAACTTCAAGGTGATCGACGACCGCGCCACCGCCGTCAATCCCGCAACGGTCATGCACGAATTCTTCACGACGTTTCTCGACAGCAGCGCGCAGGTGTTGCTGGTCATCGCATGCCTCGTGACGATCGTGGCGGCGGCGTCGATCATGACGACGATCTACAACGCCATCTCCGCGCGGCGGCGTGAGATTGCCATCCTCCGCGCGCTGGGCGCGACGCGGCAGCGCATCCTCGCGATGATCTGCCTCGAAGCCGGCGCGCTGGGCGTGATGGGCAGCATCGCCGGATTCCTCGTCGGACACCTCGGCAGCGCCGTCGGATCGGTCTACCTGCGCAAAACGATCGGCGAAGGAATCAACTGGCACAGCATGGGCGGCGAAGAAGGCATCTATCTCGTCGTCGTCGTCATCCTCGCCGTGCTGGCGGGTCTGGTGCCGGCGCTGAAGGCGTACCGAACTCCGGTGGCGGCGAATCTGGTTGCCGAATGATGCTGGTGCTCAGGGCCCTTTCCCTTGACCTCGAGGGAATGGGCAGTGGGTGCGTAACAATGTCGGCGACAGTCTTGTTCCCTCTCCCGGTACTCCGGGGGAGGGTTGGGGTGGGGGCTGATTTGCGCACGGCGCACGTCAACACAACCCCCTCCCCAGCTCTCCCCCGGAGTACCGGGGGCGGGAGAAACGCATCCGCCGATCGTGTCACGCGCCCCGACGGCAGTCACCTACTTCGTTCCGGCGCCAGAGTCGTGATCGGCACTCGTATGGCTCACATCGTCGCGCTGATACACGCCCGGATTCTCCGGGCTTTCGCCGAACGCGCCGTTGCCGCCGGCGGTGGTGCCGTTCTCGTTGGCGGGCAGGTTCTGATCGCTTGACTGACATCCGATCAGGGCAAATCCGCCGATCGATAGGGTGCTAACAATCGCCAATACATGAAGGAGCTTCATACAAACCTCCGCGAAAATGGGACGTGTGATAACCTAATCTTAATATCCACTTCAGGGCAGTGAAATAATTGCCGACATGAGACGTAATGCCGGGGAGCATTGCGCCTGTCAGGGAGAACGTATGGAAACGTCGGGAAATGTCGAAACGATCAACAACCTGTTGAATGTCGAGACCTACTTGAGCCTGCTCATGGATGTCGCCGTTGAGCAACTGCCGGCGAGCGACGGTTCCGATGAGCGACACGAGGGGGAACAGATGGCTCGCCTCCACGAACGGCTGAGTCGCCGGCCGATCGACTGATGGCCATAGTCGAGCAGCCCCGGTCGCCGCGATCCATTTCGTTCACTTCAACTGCCTCACAAGTGATCGGGTCCGAATTTGATGGCCGGTCGCGGTCGCTTCTCATCGTGCGCTCTTCGTGTAGTTGGTGGATTCGTTCATTCACAATTGCGGTCGGAATCGGACGATCCGAACCCAGCATCCGGTTGCGCGAGCTTCGCGTGACATGATTCGGCCTCGCGTCGGGTGGATTCAATGGCAGCGCCCGGAGAATCCGGGCCCTCGTTACACTCGTTCCCGGCGTGGGAACGGGTTTTGTGTCGGGCGGAAGCTCTCGGCGACTCGTCAGATCGGCAAGCTCCCACTGACAGCTGACAAAGCCCCAAGCCGCTTCAGCCTGAACCGCCATTTCCCGGCGGCGTACAGATAGCGTCTCAATTCCTGCAACCCTTGACCGTGAAATCCGTTATAACGGGAACAGAAGGCAGTAGTCAGAAGGCAGAAGGCAGAAGGCAGAGGAAGACCGGCGGAATCGGTGCCTCTGCGTTCTGTTCGCTGATTTCTGACCTCTGAGCCTGACGTTTGCACCTGTGATTTTCTGAGCTCTGACCTCTGCCTACTGCCTTCTGACTACTGCCCACTGCCTACTGGAACCAAGTAATGACCATGACCGAATCTCGACCGGTTGCTGTATCGACTTCGGATGCCTCGCCGCATCGTTTGCTGCCGTTTCTTTTGCTGCTCTTCGTCGGCAGCGGATGCGCGGCCTTAATCTACGAAATCGTCTGGCTCCAGTTGCTCCAACTGGTGATCGGCTCATCGGCGGTTTCTTTGGGCGTGCTGCTGGGGACATTCATGGGCGGCATGTGCCTGGGAAGTCTGCTGCTGCCGCGCTTGATTTCGGCGAGGCGCCATCCGCTTCGCGTCTACGCATTTCTGGAATTCGGCATCGGCATCATCGGCGTTTGCGCGCTCTATGGGATGCCTTACGTCGATCGGTTTTATCTGAGCATCGTCGGGCACGGCTCCGGCGCGATCCTCATGCGCGCGGTGATCGGCGGGATTTGTCTTTTGCCGCCGACGCTTTTGATGGGCGCGACATTGCCGGCGATCGCGCGATGGGTGCAGACGACGCCGCGCGGCGTCTCATGGCTCGGGTTCTTCTACGGCGGGAACATCGCCGGCGCTGTCTTCGGATGCCTCCTCGCGGGGTTCTATCTCCTGCGCGTCTACGACATGGCCATCGCGACTTATGTCGCCGTCGGGATCAATCTGCTCGTCGCAACGATGGCGTTGTTCATCGCATCAAAAGCGCCGCATGAGCTGACCGAAACGCCGCGACTCGAAAACGCCGACGATGATCAAATCGGCTCGCGTCTGGCGTATCTCATCATCGCGCTCTCGGGCCTGAGCGGCCTGGGCGCGGAAGTCATCTGGACGCGGCTGCTCTCGCTCACGCTCGGCGGCACCGTCTATACCTTCTCGATCATTCTTGCGGTTTTCCTGATCGGCCTGGGTTGCGGCAGCGCAATCGGCTCGGCCATCGCGCGCTCGCTGAAGCGGCCGGCGATGGCGCTGGGCGTTTGCCAGGTGCTGCTGGCGGCGGCGATCGCCTGGACGGCGTGCATCATCTGCCGATCGCTCCCCTATTGGCCGATCGATCCGAAATACGCGCTCGATCCGTGGGTTACGTTTCAGATGGACATCATGCGCTGCCTCTGGGCGGTATTCCCGGCGGCACTGCTCTGGGGCGCGAGCTTTCCGATGGCGCTCGCCGCGGCTTCTTCCAAAGCAAAAGACCCGGGCAAGCTTGTCGGCGGCGTGTATGCCGCCAATACCGTCGGCGCGATCATCGGCTCGCTGCTCTTCAGCATCGTGTTGATCCGCGCGCTTGGTACGCGGCACGCGCAGCAAGTGTTGATCGGCATCGCCGCCGGCGCGGGAACGCTCATGCTGCTGTTTGATCTGCTCGATCTGGCGTTCGCGCCAAAGAGCCGCCAGAACGGCACAACTATTTGGTGGCTGATCACCGCCCTGGGCACCTTCATGGCGTGCGGCTTCGGGGCGGCGATGCTCGTGCAAACAGTCATCGAAGTGCCGCGCGGGCTCGTCGCCTGGGGAAGGAATTCCGCCACCAATAATCCGGATGATCCTTCGGTGACTTACGTGGGTGAAGGAATGAACTCAACCGTCGCCATCTCCGAGCAAGGCGGCGCCGTCAATTTCCACGTCTCCGGAAAAGTCGAAGCCTCCAACCTGCCGCAGGATATGAAACTCCAGCGCATGCTCGGGCATGTGCCGGCACTTTTTCATAAAAATCCCAAAACGGTTCTCGTCGTCGGCTGCGGCGCGGGCGTCACCGCCGGCTCGTTTCTCGTTCATCCGGAGGTTCAGCGCGTCGTCATCTGCGAGATTGAGCCGCTCATCCCGGAAAACATTTCGCACAAACATTTCGCGAAGGAAAACTACGGCGTCATCCATGATCCGCGTGTCGAGATCGTTTACGACGATGCCCGCCATTATGTGCTGACGACGCAGGAGAAGTTTGACATCATCACGTCCGATCCGATCCATCCTTGGGTGAAGGGTGCCGCCACGCTTTATACGAAGGAGTATTTCGACATCTGCCGCAAGCATCTCAACCAAGGCGGCATCGTCGGGCAGTGGGTGCCGCTCTATGAGAGCAAGCTCGATGTGGTGAAGAGCGAAGTCGCCACGTTCATGGAGGCGTTCCCCAATTCCACGATCTGGAGCAATCTCGACGCCGGCAAGGGATACGACACGATCATCATCGGCCAGGAAGAGCCGTTCCACCTTGACCTCGACGCGATCCAACACCGCCTCGATGACAACGACCACCAGCGCGTCGTGCAATCACTCATGGATGTAGGCGTCGGCTCCATTGAGCAACTTTGCGAAACTTACACCGGCCAAAAATCAGACCTCAAAAAATGGCTGGAAGATGCCCAAATCAACCGCGACCAAAACCTGCGGCTGCAATACCTCGCCGGCCTCGCCCTCAATCAACAGGAAGGCGACGAAATCTACCAAAGCATGCTCCAATACCGCCGCTTCCCGAATGAGATATTCAGCGGCTCGGAAAGCCGCATGAGATCGCTGGAGACATCGCTGGTGCAGCCGCCGATGGCAAAGGGGAGATGAGGGGAAGGAGAGCAAATT
>DATBDZ010000156.1:0-13322 GCA_036276235.1 Humisphaera sp.
ATAGGAAAGAGACTTTGCTGTCGCTTTTATTCGTACTCAGCACTGCGGCAGTGGGCTGCGCCGATATGTCGGTCGATGCGGGTTCGCGGTCGCCGATATATGGTCTTGGGTTTTGCAATGTCACGGATGCACCCATGAAAGAGGTATCGGCAGAGTGGACGGTCGCGGGCGACACGCATGGCGAAACCGTGGGAGTCCTCGGCTCGCGCATGACAAAGATTGTTCGCGGCGGTCCGCGACCCATCCCAAAGGAGTTTGTCGTAAAATGGCAGACGGCGGATGGCGCCACACACAGCCAAAAAGTGGAGAGACCGGCGATTAAACCCGACGAAGAACATTTCAGTGGAGATGTATGGTTCAGAATCTCCGGCGATGGAGCCTCGATCGTACCGCTGACGGGAGATGAAGAAGTGCGCCGCGGATGGGGCCGGCGCGATTTTCTTAAGTGATTTGAGGGTTTGAGGTGACTTTTTCAGCGCAGGAAATCGGCTTATGCGGCGATCGATCCTTATCCGCTGTGTCATCGTTGTGGTAGCCGGCGGCGTCGCTGCGATAGCATGCACGAGAGCCGCAACACCTTTTGATGTAAGCGGGGCCGCGACGCGGCCGACATCGCGGAATGACGTGTCTGATGTGAGGTGGGCGCTTAAGGCGGCGCGTGTGTGGGCGCTTACGAGAGCGGTCTTTCCCCTGGACGAATGCGCGTACGGTCAAGACGACGATGGCCGCCGGTTTATCCAAGCAGCCTCAGATTACACTAAAGCGCAACGTGCGTTAGTCGAGCCGATCAAAGCGCGATTCGGCGATGCTGGCTTGGACGGTTTGAGACTTCGTTTCCCGACACAAGCCGAAGCTCAGTCTCGACTACAAAGCGCCGGTTTTCGCGATTTTATCGAAGTCGACGCACTCGCCATAACTGTACACGGCGATGACGCATCGGCCCGCGCGCCTGATCCGTCCGGCAGGGCAGCTACCCTTAAGCGAGTCAGCGGTGTGTGGAAACTGGCGTTTGATACAGATGGATTTGCCGCTGATCGCGGGTGGAGTCGCGATAAGCTTCGTTTAACGACCGCAGCCTACGCGAAGACCGCCCGCGACTTGGAAACGCTCGGCAAAGATATCGCCGTAGGCAAATTCAAAACTGTGGACGAAGCCGTTGCGGCAGGCCAAAACATCGAGCGGCAGGTTTATCCGAATTGGTAGCTCTGCCGCTAGCGGCTCAACTCCTCCAATCGCGCCACCATCTGCTCGTTTTCCGCGCCCGGATCAAACCCCGCATGCCGTGCGGCGAAGTTTCTTGCCGCCTCCGCGAAACTTGGTGAGCTGAGCATTCGCTCCAGGTCGCGGCGGATCAGCGCTGGGTTTTCCAGCGGGGGCTGGAGAGCCGCGCCCAGGCGGCAGACGGCCGAGGCGAACAGACCCTGCTCCAGAAACAGCGGCAACTGCAAGGTTGGCTTGCCTGCCATCAGCATCGAGAGCGTGGTGCCGTGCGTGCCGTGGACGATCGCCAGATCGCACTGGGCGGCGACCTGTGAAAGATCGAGCCGCTTGTTGGCGAACATCATCGTGGGGCCGCTGAATTGTTGCACGAGCTTGGGGTCGGCATTTTCAATATAGAGCAGCGTGGCGCAGCCCAGCGACCGGAGATTGGCCAGCAACTGCGGCAGGCCCGCGAACGGCTTGAGATATCCGAAGAGACGCCGGCCGGCGCCCACGCCGCTCGAGCGATTGAGATCGGGCCACAGCGGCGGAGCGCCTTCGGCCTTGATCCACGCGCCGCGGTACCGCGTGCCTGCCGGGCGATCCGGGTAATGATCCAGCTCGCGAAATGTGAGCAGGAATGTGTCATCCACATCGGAGTACATCTGCCCAATGCGCGACAGCGGCGGCTGATGCCACAACCGCAGAACGCCGTTCATTCGATCGAGCACCGCCAGCTCGTCGGCGAGCAGCCTCGCCGGGTCGGCCGGTTCCCAGGCGCGCAGATTCGGAAGCGGATGCGCATCGGTCGGCACGCCAAACCCCGAGCCGATGGCGACGCGCCGCGCGGGCAGTCCGCGGCTGGCGAGCATCGCCGTCGCGCTGTGATCGAAGACGATCAGATCGGGCCGGATCAGCTCAAACATCGCCCGCCATGCAGAGGCAAGCCCCGCCAGCTCGGCTTCATTGAAGTAGCCGACGTTTGAAAGAATATGCGCGAGCGTGCGCGGCGGGCTGATATGCCCGACGCGCGGCGAGGTCTTGATCGGCGCTTGCAGCAGTTGAATCGATTCCTCGCCGAACACGCGCCGCGCGGAGCCCAGCTCGCGCAGCGCGCAGAAGACCCGATGCCCATGCCGCGCCAGATCGCGGGCCATCGGCAGAATCTGCATCATGTGCCCAAGGCCGTTGCCCAGTTCCCACGTGAAGAGGATCGTGGCCATTGGGATGACTATAACGCCACAACGCGGACATGGGGCGGCCCCTAGTGGAACGCAGGCGAATCAACTCTGGCCATAAACTTCGACGAGCGCCCCGCGCGTCACCGCGTTCTGCGGCGAAGCCAGAAACGCGACCGTCGCGGCGACATCCGTCACCTTTGGCCACTTCGCGAAATCGGCTTTCGGCATCGCCTGCCGATTGGCGGGTGTGTCCATGATCGACGGCAGAACCGCGTTCACCCAGATGCGCTGCGGAGCGAGTTCCTCGGCCAGCGCTTGCGTGAGATTGGCGACGGCGGCTTTGCTGGCCGAGTAGGCGCAGAGGCCGGCGACAGGGATCACCGCCGGCCGGGCGGCGACGTTCACCAGGCGGCCCCCTTCTCCGCCCGCGCCGATCTTTCGCGCCGCCTCGCGGCAGCAGAGGAACGCCGTCACGGCGTTGATCTCAAACATGCCGCGGAAATCCGCCAGCGTCGTATCAATCAGCGCGCCGGCGGCAAAGCCTCCTGCCGTATGAATCGATCCCCACAGCGGCGGAAGCGATTGATAAAACGCGCTCACCGCCTGTTCATTCGCCAGATCCACCGGCGCGGCGATCTTCACCCGCTCATGCCGCGCCAGCGGGAAGCGCAAAGGATCAGGGGCGCGATGAGCGGGAATGTGAACCGTTGCGCCGCCGTCCAGCAGAAGCTGGGCGACCGCCGCGCCCAAGGCGCCGGTGCCGCCGGTGACGACGACGTGACGATTGGAGAAGTCAATGTTCATCATGGTGATACTATCCCGATTATAACTCCCAATAGCCTGCTTCGGCGGGAATGTCGCACTGACACCCACATGATCCACGAGTCATGGATTCGGCCGGCGGGTGTTACGGCCGGGATTATCCTGGCAATCTACTTTGCCAGCCTGATGCGGAATCTGTATCGCAAGGACGCCGACCCTTCCGGAGCGGGATGTCTTTCGGTCATCGCAATCGTTTGCGCCGTGGTAGGGTTATTGCTGACGGTCGGATTCTTCTTTCACATCAACGGGCTGATCTGGTGCGTGGCGGTCCTTGTTTTGGTGCCTGCCGGCTTCATCGTTGGCAACAACATATGCGAAAGGATCGCCGCGTGCATGAAGCGTCGGCGCGGTTGAATGCTGGTGGGGCAGACATTGTTGCCTCGTCGAGTCTGGGAGCGGTGCCACAAGTTGTTTTTGATCGACTTCATCGCCCCATACGTTACAATGCCTGCACCCTCTCACGGAAGGAAAAACCAATGAACACCATGAACTCCGTAACCCGTCGCCAGGCGATTGCCGCGGCTACCGCGGTTTTGGCCGCAAATAGCTTAAGTCTCGCTCAGGAGGATCCAAGCGCCAAGCCCCTGCTTGATGATCGTCCGGTCATCCACAACGGCCACATCAACCAGACGCTTTGCGCCTGGTGTTACACCAAGATATCACTGGACGATCTTTGCAAAGTCGGCTCGCAGCTTGGCTATCGCGGGATCGATCTGGTCGATCCGGACCAATATCCGACGCTCAAGAAATACAACATGGTCGGCACGACGACCAAGAGCCACGGCATCACCAAGGGCCTCAATCGCAAGGAGAATTGGGACGAGTGCCTGGGCGCCATTCGCAAGGGAATTGATGCCGCCTCCGAGGCCGGTTATCCGAATGTCATCTGCTTCTCCGGCAACCGCGAAAAAATGGATGATCAGGAAGGGCTGAAGAATTGCACCGCCGCTTTGAAGCAAATCGTCGGCGAGGCGGAGAAGAAAGAAGTCCTGATCATCATGGAGCTGCTCAACAGCAAGGTGAATCACCCGGATTACATGTGCGACAACAGCAAATGGGGCGTCGAGCTGGTGAAAGCGGTTGGCTCCGAGCACTTCAAGCTGCTTTATGACATCTACCATATGCAGATCATGGAAGGGGATGTGATCGCGACCATCAAGAAAAACCACCAGTACTTCGGCCACTACCACACCGCCGGCGTGCCGGGGCGGCATGAGATCGACGACACGCAGGAGCTGTATTATCCGGCGGTGATGAAGGCGATTGTCGCCACCGGGTTTAAGGGTTGGGTGGGCCAGGAATTCATCCCGGTGCACGATACCGTCGCGTCGATCACCCAGGCCGCGAAGATCTGCGATGTCTGATCAAAAACAGGAGCGAACGCGTGGCTCTTTCGCGACGTGAATTCATCGAAGCCTTCGGCGCGGCCGGCCTGAGCGTCGGCACCATTCTGGCAAGCCTTACGTTTGCGGATTCTTGCCTGGAGGATCCGCCACAGGACGCGGGCAGGGCCCAGGAGGCGCTGCGCGCCCTTGCCGATCGGCTTGAGAAACAGTTCAAGGCGCTGGAAGCCGCCGGCGCCGCGATTCCGCGGCAGTCGTTTGATCCGCAGGCGATCGTCGCCGCCGTGGGCAACGATCCGACGAAGCTTTTCGAGTGGGTGCGCGATCAGACGTTTCTGGTTTCCTATCGCGGGATGCTGCGCGGGCCGGCGGGCGTGCTGATGGATCGGCTGGGCAACAGCCTCGATCGAAGCCTTCTTCTGGCGGATCTTCTGCGTCGCGCGGGCCACAAATCGCGACTGGCCAACGCGCCGCTTTCCGCGGCGCAGGCGGCCGAACTGCTGGCCGGCGCAAAGGACTGGCCCGCCGCGCCGCATGCGGCCTCCGAACCTGCCGACACGGCGCGGCGAATCGACGCGCTCGGAAAGGAATTCGGCTTGGATGCCTCCTCCCTAAAGCAATATCACGCTGCCGCGGTTGAAGCATCCAAGGCCCTGGCCGATCAAATGGCGCAGCGATTGGCGCGACAGATCCCGAGCATCACGCGCGATCTTCAGGGCACACTGTCGCCGCCTGCCGGAAATGCCGCGAATGCCAGCGATCCGCTTCGCGACCATTGGTGGGTGCAGTTGGATCAGGCGGGAAAATGGCTCGATCTCGATCCCAATCCTTCAGGCGCGAAGCCGGGCGCGCATCTGGCCGTGCCGACCCGCTTCCTCGAATCGCGCGACGGCAAATCATTCCCGATCGATGCATCCCTGGCACATGAGCTACGCATCCGCGTGATCGTCGAACAATGGACCGAACAGAGGCTGCGCGAGTCGGTTGCGCTGGAGCAGACGATCCGCCCCGCCGATCTGTACGGCAAACGGCTCGCGCTCTCGCACATTCCTCTGGACTGGCCGGAAAATCTCGACCTGTCCAATCCGGACGAAGCGCGCGCTAAGCTCAAGGAGGCGGCCGCCGCGCAGAAATCCTGGATGCCGGTGCTCCACATCGGCGACGAAACCAAATCGCATCTTCCCTTCAACGAGGCCGGCGACACCAAGCAAGAAATCGCCAAGGCGGACAAGGGATCGCCGGCCGGCCTGGGCGCGGGTCTGGGCGGCTTTGGCTTTGGCGGTGGAGGCGACGAAAGGCCCGCCAGCAAGCTCAGCGCCGAGTGGATCGAATACGAATTTCGCGCGCCCGGCACACCGCCGCTCGCGGTGCGCCGCGATATGTTTGATCTCATCGGCCCGGCGGCCCGCGCCGAGGCCAAAGGCCGCAACGTCCCTGAGCCGTCCATCGATGACAATGTGAAACTCAAGCGGGCGCTTGCTCTCATGGAGCGCACCGACATTCTGCCGATAACCTGCCAGATTCCGGCGGCGTTTGTCGAGTCGATGTTCGCCCGCGACATGCTCGCCAATCGGGAGTTCCTGCTGGGCGCGGTGCACAGCGCGCTGGCCGGCGACAATCAGAAGACCGCCGCCAAGCCCGCGCCGCTCGCGGGGCAGCTGTACAATTGGGCGGTCGCGCGGAGCACATGGAGCGGACAGTCGGCAGACCTCTACGTCGATCGTATCAATCTTGTCACTTATCGCCTGCAGACCGGGCTTGACCCGGACGGCGAGCTGACGATCGCCAACGGATTTGACATCGTCGCGAACAAACTCGCGGCACGCCCCAAAGCATCCAAAGCGCTGTCGGCGAATCTCGCGCAGGGCATCATGGAAACCAATGCCGAGGCGCTTTTTGGAGTGGGCCTCGGCCCGGTGCAGAACACCGCCGAGCTGCTGGAAAAATCCGCGGCTCAGGAAATTAAATGGCTGGCATTCCGCAACGGCAATGATGCGCGTTGGGAGCAGATTGAAGTGAGCCCCGATGTGCGGGCGCGGATCAATCAGGACATGGCGAGCGGCTATGCCGTCCTCGTGCCGCAAAAGAGCGTTGAGTTGGCCGAAGGCCTTTCGCGATTCGGGTGGTGGCGGGTGAATCCGTCCACCGGCGAGGCGCTGGGCCGCATGGAAAGCGGCGCGGGTCAGGCGCTCACCGAGCGCATCATTACGACTGGAATCAGATTAGCTCCCAGCGCCATCGCCGCCGGCTTAAAATATCAGTGCGGCAAATCCGGAAATACGTCAGGCATCTGTAACCCGTGTCTCATCGCCGCGATAGGCCTGTTCGGCTGCTTCATCGGCTTCGCCAACGCCGCGGTCGCCTGGACGCTGGGCGAATCCAGCACGCTGGCGTTCGGCGTCCTGGGCGTCGGCGCGGGCGCCTACGGCATGGCCAGTAACGCCGGCGGATGTGTAGGATTCGTCCTCGACAGCTACGCGCATTAACCAACTACCGCGTAATTTTACTAGCAGATTTGCGCTTGGGGGCGGGCTGCTTCGGGTGCCACAGGTCGGCGTACTCGCAGACCTGTGCCTTCTCGGCAAGCCGCAGAGCACAGGCCGATTCCGAATTCGCGGCGGGCAGTGCCCGCCCTACGGGCGAATGCCGCGCGTAGGGCGGGCACTGCCCGCCGCATTGGCTTTTACTCCCGCCCCCGGTACTCCGGGGGAGGGCTGGGGAGGGGGTTGTGTAGAACCAGCGCCGGTCGCGCCAACCCAACACCGATTGCAAGCCGGCTGTCCTCCCTCATTGAATGCACCACAACTTCCACATATTGCGCAGTGCCAGTTCGATGCTGCGTGCAAAACCGTGAGCGTCCAGAAGCGGCGAACGCGCCATCCGCTCTCGCATTCCATCACGCAGCCCTCGCAAGCGATCAAGATCACCCGCCAGTTCCGCGGCCATTCGCACGTACTCCCGCGCATCGCGCGCAACGAGCTCCGGCAATCCCGCGTTGGAAAGAATGCTTGCGCCGCTTCGTGAGACCGCGGTTTGCCCCGCCAGCGTGACGACCGGCACTCCCATCCAGAGCGCATCGCATGTCGTGGTGCCGCCGGCGTAAGGAAAGGGATCCAGCGCGATGTCGATCTGTTGATAGCCGCGAAGATACTGCGCGTATGGCAGGCGATCGACGAATTCGAGCCGCGCTTCATCGATGCCAGCTTCCGCCATGAACGCCGCAATGCAGCGGCGATGTTCCCCGCGCGCGGCATGAAGCTTCAATCGGGATTTTGGCACGCAAGCCAGCAACTCCCGCCAGATTCGCAGCGTATGCCAATTGATCTTGGCGGCATGATTAAAGCATCCAAAGGTGACGTGGCCCGCCGACAGCGCCGGCAACGCGCCCACCGGCGGCGCGTCCGCCGGCGCTTGATAACACCAATAGCTTCGCGGCAGCCGAATCGACCGCTCGCAATAGACGCGCTCATTCCCGCCCGGCGGATCGAGATACGGATCAGTCAAACGATAATCCATCGCGCGCAGCCCCGTCGTTCCGCAATACGCCAGATAGGTCACCTGCACAGGCGCGGGTTTGCGCGCGAACGCGAGCAATCGCCCCGCATCCGTGTGCATCGCCAGGTCTACGAGAACGTCGATGCGATCCTCGCGAATGAGCTGCGCGAGCTGCGCATCAGATGTGCCTGCGATTTGCCGCCAGGTATCGCAATGGGACTTGAGGCGCGCGGACGTTTCATCCTCCCGTCGCGTCCCCGAGTAGCAGAAAACCTCAAACGATTCGCGATCGTGATTCTCCAGCAGCGGCAGCATGAAGCGCCCAACCGGATGATTCCGCAAATCCGCCGACACATATCCGATTCGCAATTTGCGATCCGACGTTCGATCGTTCCGATGCGGCTGAATCTCCCGCGCCAGCGCCGCGGCGTACCTTTCATCCCATCGAGAATGCTCCTCGAAGAGCTGCTCGGGAGTTACCGCCGGATCAAAGTGCATCGTAAAAAGCAGATTGCTGGCGACCTGAGGATGATCTCCCCGCGACGCCGCTTTGCGCAAGCAGGCGAGCGCCTCATCCAGATCGCCGCGCTCCTTGAGCGCGTTGGCGAGATTCGCCAGCGGCTCGGGAAGATCGGGCCGAAGCTCGGATGCCTTGTGGAGATAGGTGACAGCCTCGTCAATCTCGCCGAGATTTTTCAGAAGGTTTCCGAGATTGTTGAGAGCCGAAAGCGACGCCGGATCCAGCGCAATCGCCCGCCGATATGCGGCAATCGCCTCGGATGTCCGTCCCGTGCCGGCGTACGCCAAACCCAGATCCGCAAAGAAATCAGCCTTGCTCGAATCAATCGAAATCGCCCGCTCGATCAGCGCAATCCCGTCGGCGGCATGCCCGCCCTGAGCCGCGAGCAATCCAAGCATGTGCAAAGCGTCGGCATGCTCCGGCTGCCCAAGCAGGATCCGCCGATAGATCGCCTGCGCCTCCGCCGCGCGCCCATTGCGGTGATGCTCAACAGCAATCAGAAATTCGCGGTTCATCGACATATGAAAGTGTGGCACGGGCAGCTCGCCCATGGCTTGTAAGTGGCATGGGCTTCCAGCCCATGGCTTGTTGTACTCAACAAGCGTCGGCTAAGTGGCATGGGCGGCCCGCCCATGGTCTTGCGGTACTCCGCAAGCGTTAACAATGTGGCATGGGTTTCCAACCCATGGCTTGTTGTACTCAACGAGCGTCGGCCGTACGCGGCCGACATCAGCAAGAGCGCAGCGTTCCTCTTCTCGTCCCGCAGAGCGCTTCACAACATCGGCGAGCCGCCCATGCCACAAACGCACAGCTCCCAACTTTTCCTTGCATCGCGTTACTCACCCGATAGAGTCATCGCACCCAGCACGCTTAAAAACAACCATGCAAGAACAATCACAGTTATACCGATCATCGCCGCTCTTTGGGCTTGCGATGCTCATGCTTCTCCTGGCTCCCGCCATCACCCGCGCCGATGACGCCTATTTCCCGCCGCCCGATTCTCAAGGCGGCTGGCGGACGGTGCAGAATCCGCAGCGCGTCGCGACAACCACCGGCATGGACATCGCCAAGCTCAATGAGGCTTTCGAATATGCCTCTCGCACCAGCCAGCACGGCGGCTTGCTGGTTGCCCGCCACGGCTATCTCGTTTACGAGCGCTACTACGGCCGCGGCAATCGCGAGGCGATTCCCACGATGGCCTCGGTCGGCAAGGCGTTCACCAGCATCGCCTGCGGGATCATGCTCGACGAATTTCACGATCGCATTCCCGACGGCCTCGATCAGAAAGTTTTCACCGGGAAATATCTCCCCGATGCGCTGCCGCTCGATGATCCGCGCAAGGCGAATATCACGCTGGGCCAGCTTCTTTCGATGGCGGCGGGATTGCACGGCGAAGGGGGAAATCCCGGCTTCGTCAACTTCGAGCCCTCCGTGCGGCTCGATCCGATTCCACGCGGGCCAGGGCTTGGGCAGGATCTTGCCGCCCTGCGCACGCCGCTCTGGGTCGATCCGGGCGGCGGTTATTCCTACGCCTCCAATTCGCCGCACGTCGCGTCGATCGTATTGCGTCATATCGCCGGCATGGAGATGCAGCAATATATCGACATGAAGCTCGCCAAGCCGATGGGCTGGGGAAAGTGGGGCTACGGAATGCATCGCGGCCAGGTCACGCTCGACCACACGCCCGGCGGCGGCGATGTCGCGCTCCGCCCCACCGACGCGCTGCGCTTTGCCTATATGATCCTGCACGATGGCAGGTGGAATCAGAGCCAGCTCGCGCCCGCCAACTATATCGAAGCGTGCGGCAAGCCGTCGCCCTATCAAAAACATGCCCCCTTCAGCCTGATGTTTGAGATCAACGCCGACGGCCATCTCGCCGGCGCGCCGCGCGATACATTCTTCAAATCCGGCGCCGGCGGCTTTGGCATCTGCATCATCCCTTCGCTCGATCTGGTTCTCTACAAAATGGCCGGCAGCGAAGCCCAGTACAACCCGCAAAACACCGGCATCCCCCAGGACTACACATACGACGGCTCCCGCGACACCTGGAAACCCGCCGCCAAAAGCCAATTCAGCGACGGCGCGATCGGTGTAGATGATGGGCTGCGGCGGACGATCGAAATGGTAGCCGCCGCGGTCAACGCCGGGACGTAGCGTGTCCCAAAAAGCCGCGCAGACGAACGCAGGCGATGCGCGCATTCTTTCAATCCATGAAGCCCTCCCGCCGATGGGCGTTCAACGCCGCCGCGATGCTGTCGGCGGCGCTGTTTGTCGCCGCCGTGGCGCTCTGGGTGCGGAGCAACAGCGTCGTTGACCGCTTCACGTTGCGGCAATCCGCGTCGGAGCGCGTCGAACTCATCTCGACAATGGGCGGCCTCTCCATCGCCACATCTCAGCTCGGCCCGCCACACCCCAACGCCTTGATGCTGACGGAGAGCAAACTGATCGTTCCGTATCCTCTGCTCGCCCTCGCCTGCGCATCAATCTGCGGCTTATGGTTGGCAACTCACTGGCGCCGAACCCGCACCCCCGGCATATGCGCCGCCTGCGGCTACGATCTCCGCGCCACGCCCCACCGCTGCCCGGAGTGCGGCGCTATACCGACGAAAAGCTAGCTTCAATCTCGAGTTCCGTTGAGTGATGCCAGTCAGTTCGAAGGCCAGACCAAACCCGGTGGCCGATAACCTCACGCCGATTCCAGGTCGGAACCCGCGCCACGACCCCTCCGCCGCGCAGCGCCCTCATCGTTTAGTTAGCCGCGGCGCTTGCACGGGCGTCCAGAGACGCCTCGCGCGCTATGCCCGTCCAAACGCAAACCCCTCAAGCCCGCGCACCCAAAACCCACGGAGGGGCGATGTCGGCGCATCACACTGCTCGACTTGACCTATCCCGAGCGCGCGTCGTCAACATCTGTGGCGGCCGTGCGCCGTCCACTTAGCGGCTCGATTCTCCACTCTCTTCTGCTCCTGCAATTGGTTCGATCCAAAACCTCCACGGCCGTGGGGGTGTGCCCTTGAGTCCGTGTGTCACGGTTGTAAAGAAGAGCCGTTTTTCCTGCTCACCGGGGTAGGCTCCGTAACCTAGAAACACACGCTCGCCTTCGTCCTTTGCGTGCTCACGAATCCCGTCCTTCGCGTAGTACCCGCGCACCCGCTGACCTGGCATCAAGAGCGTTCCTTCGACATCCACAGGCGTGTTGCGCATTTGCTCCCAAGCCGCTCTTGCCCGCTTAAGGGATTCTTGCAATCGCTGGTCGTGCTTCTGAACGTACGTGCGGACGCATCGTTCAAGCCGCGGATCTTCCAAATCCGGCATGCCGTCATCCCATGGTTCCAATTGCAACGGCTCACGTCCATCATTCGCCCATGTTTCGTTGAGCGGTTCAATGGAACCATGCTGCAAACAGCCTGGAAGAGGTCCTCCCGCGGGAACGTCCTCCGCGCAAATTGTGAAGTAGCCATGCGACGACACGTCGATAATCAATGCCCCAATTCGAAAATGAATATGCATGCGAGCGGATCGTAGGCATCAGCCGCGGATGCCGAAAGAGCACGGCTGCGCCGCTTACCAACGGCGTCGCAATCCGTCGCCACTTGTAACTCGTAGGTTAATCCCGGCGATCCCACCCACCTCAACTTACGCGCAGCCCCCAAAAATTCTTTTGCTGTAACTCTCGCCGCGGCAAAGAGATCGGCGAGACGAAAGATTTTCGGATTTTTATAACTTTTTGGGCAGTGTCAGATTCAGGCGACAGCCGCAAGTATTGAATTGACAGGAGGTTAGCCGCGCCAAAAATCAAAAATGGGGTCATAATCTGTAAGTCGTTGGGCGGCGGGAGGTTACTGAACAAAAAGCTAAGTTTTTGCTATATAATGGGGAGTGTGTGTTGTGGGTGGTGGGTTGTTGGTTGAGGCCTGTCCGTGGTCTGTGGTCTGTGGTCTGTGGTCAGTTGTCCGTTGTCATTCATCGTTGACGCCCATCCTGCGGGGGTCGCTTGCGGGATGTCCGGCACACCCCTGCCGTGGCGGACCCGTGGATCTTCCGACAGGAAGTCATAGCGAGTTACGTGCGCTACTCGAAAATTCTTTTGCGGTAAACCGCGCGGCCACAATAAGTTGGGCGCGACGAAAGATTCTCGGATTTTTATAACTTTTTGATCGAATTCGTCAGCGCGACAAAATGCAAGTACTGAATCATCAAAGACTTGCGCGACGAAAATCTGATGAAGGGGGTCATATTTTGTAATTCCTGCTGGCACAGCGGGTTACAAACGAAAATGGAAACCTTTTGCTAGATAGTGAGGACGTAGGTTTTTGAGAGAGGCACGAAGGCACGTAGTGCATTGTCACACAATGATTTTAGGGTAAATCGCTAGCCAGTTACCCTAAAACGTTTGTGTGACAATGCAGTAGGCACGAAAGGGGCGGCTTCTAGCCTCTGACTTCTGACTACTGACCTCTGACTACTCATTCCATCAAGACACTATATATAATGTATTGACTTTGTTTACATGCCAGTAATTGGCCGCGGAGGGCGCAAAGAGCGCGGAGACGTGCTCGGAGCTCGAATGCGTCTGGGCGATCTAAACGGCGGCGCAACATCGTCGGACGAATCGTCCAGATGTTGCGCAAAACGTTGAGGACTTTATGCGGAGTGCGTGGCGATCAACTGCGGTGACTTGGGGCGGCGTGGACGCACTCCGCATAAAGTCCTGTTGAGCTGAACCGATCGTCACTATGGGGATTGCTTCTGTTGGGGCGG
>DATBDZ010000157.1:0-6607 GCA_036276235.1 Humisphaera sp.
CGATTCGATGGAGGCGCGTAGGGCGGGCACTGCCCGCCGCATTCCTGGCAGATGATAGTTTGTGATGGTCCAAAAGCGTCATGCTGAGGTACTCCGAAGCATCTGGCCCACTTGCCCACTCCAGCCAGATGCTTCGGAGTACCTCAGCATGACAGTTGCTCGTGGCGATGTGCACAGTCTTTGTAGGGTGGGTGTACTCGCCCACCACGAGCGGCAAATGGTGGGCGAGTACACCCACCCTCTAGGAATTCGCGATGTTTCCGGTGCAATAATTCGAAGTCTCCGGCCACTTGCGCAATTCAGCCAGATGCTTCGGAGTACCTCAGCATGACGGTCTCCTTCCATCACGTAAGAGAAGCGTCGAGAGCAATTGACTGAGCAACCGCGCCAATGGAACGATTCGCCGCTATGTATTTGGAACTCGATCGCAGCAATCGCACGAGCGATAAGCTTGCGGCACTTCGATCTTATTTCCGTGAAGCGCCGCCGGAGGATGCGATCTGGGCGGTCTATTTGTTGGCGGGACGGAAGATCGGCCGCACGGTGACTTCAACCCAGATGCGCGATTGGGCGAGCGAAGTGTCCGGGTTTCCGGCTTGGATGGTCAATGAGTGTTATCACGTTGTCGGCGATTTATCGGAGACGCTTTCGCTGCTGATTCCGTTTGACAATCCACAGAGGGCAGCGCCGTCGCTGCATGAAATCGTCGAGCAGCGGCTGAAGGTGATCGGCCGGCTGCCGCCGGAAAAGCAACGGGAGATGGTTGTGCAGACCTGGCGCGAGCTGACCGCCGAGCAGCGGTTTGCCTTTCATAAGCTGATCAGCGGCAACTTTCGTGTCGGCGTTTCGAAACAATCGCTCACGATCGCGCTGGCGGAGGTCGCGGGGGTGGAAACGTCCGTGATGGCGCATCGGTTGTCGGGCAACTGGTCACCCGAGCACATGACAATGCGGCAACTGCTGGCACCGACGGGCGAGGATGAGCCGCGCAGTGCGAACCTGCCGTTTCCGTTTATGTTGGCACATGCGCTGGGTGAGCTGCCGCAGTCGCTGGGGGCGATTGAGGATTGGCAGATCGAATGGAAATGGGACGGCATCCGCGCGCAGATCATCCGCCGACAGGGCAAGACCGCGATCTGGTCGCGCGGCGATGAGCTGATTTCCGGCGCGTTTCCGGAATTGATGCAGGCGGGAAATAGGTTGCCGGACGGCACGGTCATCGACGGCGAAATCGTGGCGTGGGACGAGCGACAGGACCGCCCGCGGCCCTTCGCCGCCTTGCAGCGGCGGCTGAATCGCAAGAATGTCGAGCCGAGCTTTTGGCCGGACGTGCCGGTGATGTTTGTGGCGTTTGATCTGCTCGAAATGGATGGGCGCGATTTGCGAAATGAGTTGCTCGCGAGCCGTCGAGCTTCGCTGGAGATGTTGGTCGGACAAGCATCGCTTAGTTCGCACATCACGCTTTCAAAGCCAGTGGAAGCATCGTCGTGGGAGCAATTGATTGGGCGAATGGAGGAATCGCGCGATCGCGCGGTTGAAGGCGTGATGCTCAAGCGGCGCGATTCGGTTTATCACGCGGGCCGGCCGACGGGGCCTTGGTGGAAGTTGAAGGTGCAGCCTTACACGATGGATGCCGTGCTGATCGCGGCACAGCCGGGAACCGGCAAACGGGCGGGGCTGCTGACGGATTACACATTTGGCGTTTGGGATGACGCGAAGACGGCGCTGCTGCCAATCGCGAAGGCCTATTCGGGTTTGACGGATGCGGAGATCGCGGAGATGGATCGTTTCGTTCGCTCGCATACGCTGGAAAAGTATGGCCCGGTTCATGCGGTCGAGCCGGTGCGCGTGTTTGAGCTGGGATTTGAGGCGATTCAAAAATCGGATCGGCACAAATCAGGAATTGCCGTTCGCTTCCCGCGGATATTGCGACTGCGGATGGACAAGAAGGCACACGACGCCGACACCATTCAAACGCTGCGCGAGCTGCTGGCGACATGCGAGGGGCGGGCCTGATGGGCGGCGAAGCTTTGAAGCGCGTCAACGCGTACTTCGCGTCATTGGGGCGTGAGCCTTTCGTATTTCAACACCAGACGTGGGAAGCGTATCTGGCAGGCCAAAGCGGATTGATTCAAGCGCCGACGGGGACGGGCAAGACGCTCGCCGCGGCGCTGGGCGCGGTGATTGAGATGATCGACGAAGGCGTGGCGAAGAAGAAATCGCCGCCGCTTGCGATGATCTGGATCACGCCGCTGCGCGCGCTGGCGGCAGACACAGTCGAATCGCTCAAAGCCGCGCTGAGCGGGCTTGGCCTTTCCTGGTCGATCGAGCTTCGCACTTCCGATACATCCGCCTCCGTTCGCAAACGTCAGCGCGAAAAATTGCCGACCATCCTCGTTACAACGCCCGAAAGCATTTCCCTGCTGCTTTCGTATGCCGACGCACCGACGCGATTTGGTTCGCTCCGCTGCATCGTCGTCGATGAATGGCACGAGCTGATGAGCACCAAGCGCGGCGTGCAGACGGAACTCGCCCTGGCCCGCCTGCGCGGATTTCAACCAGGCCTGCGCACGTGGGGGCTTTCCGCGACAATGTCGAATCTCGACGAGGCGGCTTCAACATTGCTCGGACACGCCGCCGCGACATCGGCACGGATTATTCACGCGCCGGATAACAAGCCGATCGCGCTGGAAAGCATTTTGCCGCCGAAGATCGAGCGTTTTCCGTGGGCAGGGCATCTGGGGCTGCATCTGCTGCAAGAAGTGTTGCCGCGGCTTGAAGCGGCCGGCTCGACGCTGGTCTTCACCAACACGCGATCGCAATCGGAACTCTGGTTTCGCGCGCTGATGGAAGCGCGGCCGCAGTGGCTGGGGAAGATCGCGATTCATCATGGCTCGATCGACCGCAAGACGCGGACGAAGGTTGAGCAAATGCTCCGCGCGGGAGAATTGCGCGTCGTGGTCTGCACGTCGAGCCTCGATCTGGGCGTCGATTTCTGGCCGGTGGATCAAGTGATTCAGATCGGCAGCCCCAAGAGCATCGCGCGGGCGATGCAGCGGGCGGGGCGCTGCGGGCACCGGCCGGGAGTCGAGAGCCGCATCGTCTGCGTGCCGACGCAGGCGTTTGAGCTGATCGAATTTTCCGCGGCAAGGCATGCGATCGGCAAGCGGCATATCGAGCCGCGCGAGCCGATTACCATGGCGCTGGATGTGCTCGCGCAGCATGTCGTCACGGTGGCGGCGGGGGGCGGATTCGATTCGCGGCAGCTTTTTGAGGAAGTGCGATCCACTCACGCGTTTGCGGCACTGACTGAAGAAAACTGGAGCTGGGTGATGGACTTTGCCGAGCGCGGCGGGCCGACGCTTACCGCCTATCCGCGCTTCGCGCGCATTCGCCGCGATGAAGCGGGGCGGTGGACGGTGGCCTCCGACGCGATCGGCCGCATGCATCGCATGAGCATCGGCACGATCACTTCCGATGGCTCGGTGAACGTTCAATACGTGAGTGGCAAGCGCCTGGGTACTGTTGAAGAATCATTCGTCGCGAAGCTGAAGGCCGGCGACACATTTGCCTTCGCGGGCAAGGTGCTGGAGTTTGTGCGCGTGCATGAGATGAGCGCGCTGGTGCGTACCGCCAAGCGGAAGCGCGGGCTGGTGCCGCGCTGGATGGGCGGGAAGCTGGCGATGTCATCGAGCCTCGCGGATGCCGTGCGGTTGCGGATGGAGCAGGCGGTGGAAAATGATTTCCCCGATGTCGAGATGCAGAATATCCGCCCGATTCTCGAGTTGCAGCGGCGATGGTCGGCCATCCCGCGCTCGTCGGAGTTGCTCATCGAGCGCACCAAAACGCGCGAGGGGCATCATCTGTATGCCTATCCATTTCAGGGGCGGCTGGTCCATGAAGGGCTATCGGCGTTGATCGCGTTTCGTCTGGCCCGGCGGGGAATCGCGCCCGTCACCGCGACGTTCAGCGATTACGGTTTGGAATTGCTCTCGCCGACCGCAGTGGAGCTTGCCGATGCCGACTGGCGCTCCCTTCTTTCACCGGCGCAATTGCTTGAAGACATCATCGAATGCGTGAACAGCAGCGAGCTGGCGCGGCGGCATTTTCGGGAGATCGCGCGCATCGCCGGCCTGCTCGTGCAAACCCGCCCCGGCGCGCAGCGCAGCGTGCGGCAGCTTCAAGCGTCCAGCGAATTATTCTTCGACGTCTTCAAGGAATTCGATCCGGGGAATCTCCTGATGCAGCAGGCAAGGCGCGAAGTGCTCGAGCGGCAACTCGAATTCGCAAGGCTTCGCACGGCCTTGGAGCGGATCGAGCGGCAACGCATCCTGATGACTTCGCCGCTCAAGCTTTCGCCGCTGGCGTTTCCGCTCTGGGCGGAGCGCATCGCCTCGCAGCAGTTGCGGCTCGAATCCGGCGGCGATCGCATCGCCCGTCTCGCGCAGCAACTCGAAGCCGCCGCCGATAAAGAATAAAATCGCGGCGTGTCATCCGTGCGAGGATCCGTCTCCATCAATTTCGCGAAGCAGACGCTTCATCTGCTGCCGGACCGCGCCATCTGGTGGCCGGCGCGATCGACGCTGGTGATCACCGATCCCCATTTCGGCAAATCGGCGGCGTTTCGCAAGATCGGTATTCCCGTTCCGGCCGGCGCGACGACAAAAGATCTGGCGAGGCTGGCGACATTGATTGCCCAAACCAGCCCCCAGCGACTGATTATCCTCGGCGATTTCCTCCACTCCCGCGCGGGTCGGCAGCCGGAGGTCTTCGAGGCGATCGCATCCTGGCGCCAATCGCACCAGCAGTTGCCGATCATCCTCGTGCGCGGCAATCACGACCGCTCGGCGGGCAACGTTCCCGCTGAATGGGAGATTCAGGAAGTCGAAGAGCCGTTCACGGATGATGGCATCGCGCTGATTCACGATCCCAAATGCACCGGCCCCCACCCCGCGCTGGCGGGGCATGTCCATCCGGTGGTGGCGTTGCCGGACTATGATGGGACTGCCGTGACGGTGCCGTGTTTTGTTTTGGATGAGAATTGTCTGATCGTTCCCTCGTTTGGCACGTTTACTGGCGGGCATCGGATGGATCGGCGCGAGGGAAGAAGGATTTTTGTTGTGGCGGCGCAGCGGGTGATTCCGTTGCCGGCGGAATAACAAACGCGGTGGAGAGCCTAAAGTATTCCTGGTGGTCGGAGGCGGTTACGGAGGCTCGACGTGCTTGATGTATCAAATGGACTGTTGACCACGCACTCTGATTCCCTCCTCCGGTACTCCGGGGGAGGGTTAGGGTGGGGGCCTGCGCAGGGGAAGGTCGCTCGACACAACCCCCACCCCAGCCCTCCCCCGGAGTACCGGAGGAGAGAGAAGAGGCGGACAATTGCATCGCGCGGCAATGCGCTCGTTCGAGCGATCATTATCTCTCCGTCCATCTGCGCCATAAGCTCCGCCGTTCGCGCGATCATTATCTCTCTGTCCATCTGCGCCATAAGCTCCGCCGTTCGCGCGCAAAATCGCGAAGAGCCGGCCCGCCCACCAAGAACCAAAGAAACCATCCTCGCCGAAATCTCCGCCAACGCTTTGCCGGCGATCGACATCCCGGCAATGGCGGATGCCGCCTATGCGAAGCAGATCACCGCGCGCCGCGACGCCGCGCGGCAGAAGCGCGCTGCTCTCGCGCTCGAGCTTTACAAAATCGCGCCGCATGCGCCGGAATTGCCGGCGCTGCTCGCCGAGCGCTGGCAAACGTTGGCAACATCCGGCCAAGTGAATAGCGCGCTGTCGGAAATCAGCGAGTACCTGGGCAGCAATATCGACGCGAAGGAGAAACTAGCCGTCTCAAATCTTCGCGCGCAGCTTCGCATTCAATTCCAGGCGACCGATACTCGATCCCGCCTGGCGGCGATTGATGAGTTCACGAAATCGGTGCCGGCGGAGCAGGCGCAGCCGATGGTGCCGCAGCTTCTTTATATGACGGGCCGTTTTGCACCGACCGCGGAGGAGAAGGATCAACTGCTTGCTCGCGTGGTTCGCGAATACCCGGATTCCGCCGCCGCCAAGGTTGTGCAGGGCCAGACGCGCAAGCGCGGCTCCGTCGGGTCGACGATGGAGCTGGCATTCAAGGATGCGATCACCGGCAAGCGGATCGATCTGGCGGAATATCGCGGGAAGATCGTCGTCGTGAGCTTCTGGGCGGCATGGTGCAGCGACTGCGCCGCCGAGATTCCGGCCATGAAAAAAATCCGCGCCGACTACAAAGACAAAGGCGTCGAATTCATCGGCGTAAGCCTCGATCTGCCCGAAGATGAAGGCGGGCTCAAGGCGCTGCGGGCGTCGGTGGCGCGGAATCAGATCGATTGGCCGCAGGATTATCTGGGGAAGGAGTGGGATTCGGAGTTTTCAGCCAAGTGGGGCGTGTATGCGGTTCCCACAATTTTCGTGCTCGATCGGCAGGGTGTGATCGCGAGCACCGATGCCCATGGAAAGCTGGAGACGGTTTTAGCGGAAGTGCTGAAACGTTCGGAATGAATTCGCGAATTCCGAAGGGTGCGGCGGGCAGCGTCATATTCAGAACCCTCTCCCCTGTACGCAGGGGAGAGGGCAGG
>DATBDZ010000158.1:0-3654 GCA_036276235.1 Humisphaera sp.
GGCGACGGAAACGATTTAATCACTACTGGTAACGGAAAGAATTTTGTCTCGGGCGACAACGGAAACGACACGATCATCACCGGATCGGGGAACGACCACATCATCGGCGGCTCGGGAAGCGACAGCATCAACTCCGGCGCCGGAAACGATTTACTCGAAGGCGATGCCGGCAACGACACCCTCCTGGCCGGCGACGGCAACGATACCCTCATCGGCGGCGGTGATGCGGATATTCTCAACGGCGGCGCTGGAAGCAATACCTATCCTGATCTCTCCGCCCTGGACATGGCGCCGTCGGGAACGATCAAATCGTCGGTGCCACAGTCGGTCGCGGATACATCCGGCGGCCTGGTTGTCGGCGGGGTTGCAAATCTCAACTCGAAGGTTGCCGGCTCCAATCACGGCGATTCCACCGCGCCTACGCCGGTCATCCAGATGATCGGCGCCACCGGCGATGGGCCGCATACCGTGTTCGTTCACGCGCTGGATTCGACGCTCGGCGCCGGCGATCCGCTGACGACTCGCTATTACTGGAATTTCGGCGAGCCCGGCAGCCGCTTCAATGCGGTGATCGGCTGGAACGCCGCGCACACCTATGACAGTCCGGGCAAATACACGGTAACGCTCACGCTTACAAATTCGCTGGGAAAATCCAGCACCGTCAGCGCGACGGTGACCGTGACTCCAGACGTTCGCCGCACGGTTTATGTTTCGACGAGCGGGTCGGACAGCAACAGCGGTCTCTCACCCGACAAGCCGGTGAGGACCGTCGACCGCGCCGCTTCGCTGATGGGCGCTGGCACGCAACTGCTGTTTCACGCCGGCCAGACTTTCAACGTCGCTAACAGCATCTCCCTGCCTTACCGCGATGTGCTGGTTGGCTCTTATGGAACGGGAGCCGATCCGATCCTCATGCGCGTGGTGGGCACCGGCACGAGCATCATCGGCATGTTCGCTAACAGCCAGAACATTGTTGTTCAAAACCTGACGATGGATTCGATCTGGAAGCCGGTCGGCAATATTGCCGACAAGATGCCCGCCGATGGCATCTTCGCCGACGGCACCGACATCACCATCCGCGATTGCACGTTCCTCAATCTGGATGACGCCGTCGATTGCGATCGCAGCCCCACCGGCACGCTCGTGCAGGATTGCTCGGCACCGCTGGCGACAGGACTTCGCGGCTACTTCATCTGGGGACAGGGCACCGACCAGGTCTATATCGGAAACACCGCCGCCAACTCCACGCGCGAGCATATTGTCCGCACGGTCGGCGTCGATCGGCAGTTGATCGCCTACAACAATTTCACCAACCTCAATCGCGGCAGCGTTGATGTGAATGACAGCAACAAGGGTGTCGTCGATGTGCATCGCGGCTCATACGCCTACGTCGCGCAGAACTCTATTCATGACGGCGAGCTTCGGGCTGGCCCGCGCGGCGGATCTTCCGACATCCCCGGCTCAACCACTTCCTGGACCGTCTTCGAAGACAATTACATCTTCAATCACGAGATCCAGATTTATCCCGGCACGCAGCATTTGATCATCCGCAACAACGTGATGAAGTCGGATAACGGCGCGGCTATCAACATCATCCCTTCCAGCGACGGCCGCAATATTCTCGATATCCGCATCGACAACAACACAGCCATTAACACCGGCACCGGCGGCCAATTCCTGCACGTGTACGCCGGCGCGACGCCGCATTCGATCAGCGTCATCAACAATCTGTGGGTCGCGCCCAGTGCTGTCGGCGGGCAGCATGCCACTTCCGGGATTTACGTTGCCTCGAGCAATCTCAATGAGTTCGCCACCATCACGCACAATGTCTGGCAGATGCCCAACGTGATGAACTGGTACGCAAACGGCGGCGTGATGTACATCTGGCCCAGCGACGGAGTGCAGGCCGGCTTTATCACGCCGAACAAATGGAACTCTCTGACGTCTGTCGGCGATGACATCTTCGCCAAAGTCACGCTTGGCTCCAATTCCGCGCCTTCCTCCGCCAGCATCGCGGCCAACGCGGGCATCCCGCTGACCGGAGTGTTTGACGATATGAATGGGAAGTTGCGGTCGCTGACCGGCAAGTGGACCGTGGGCGCGGTGCAACTCTGATTTATGGCTATGATGGCCGCCTCCTATGACAAGGATGCGGTTGACGAAGATCATCGAGCGGATCGGATTGTCCTTCTGGCTGTGCGGGTTGCTGATGGCGGCGGGCTGTGCCGCTACCGACAAGCCGCAGCAAGTGAATCTTGCGACACCGGAATCGGCGGCAATCGAATACGTCAAAGCACTCCAGCGCGGCGACGCCGCCACCGCACGCTTCATCGCAAAGGGGACCCAAGAGCAAATGCGCTGGGTCGATGCACTGGCGGCGCTTGTGGATGGCATGCGCAAGCTCAACGAGGCGATGTACAATAATTTCGGCCGCTACACGGCACAGATCCATACCGATCTGGAAGATTCGCTCCGCATCCTCGCCGACGAGCCGGTGGTGCTCATTTCAAACGGCTCCATCCAGCGCACCGCCACCGAGGCTACGATTTATCCGCAGCGCCAGGGGATCAGCTTCACATCGCGCGATCAGGTGCCGATCTCCGTGGTCAAGCAGCCGAACAAGGAGATCTGGAATGTCGATCTCGAGCAGACTTATGTGCCTCTTCCAGAGCGCGAGAAACTGATGACGATGAACGTGCAGCAAAGGCAGGATTACGCAGCCGACCAGCGCAAGGTCATCACCGCCGCCATGAAAAAATACCAGCAGACGGCGGATATCTTCCATGGCGTCGCCCGCGACGTTCAGAACAAACGACTTAAATCGATTCCCGAAGTGGAAAAGGCGCTAGGCGAGCGCATGGCGGATATTCGGGTGGATGGTCAGCGGTGATAATGTCTTCGTCATTGGTCAACTGTCATTTGTCATTGGCCATCCATTCGCTCGACTAATGACAAATGACCAATGACAAATGACAATTGGGGCATGTCAAAGCTACTCGTAATTATCACACTGATTACACTTTCGCTGGCGCAATTCTCCCGCGCGGATGATTGGCCCCAGTGGATGGGGCCCGGCCGCGATAATGTGTGGCACGAGACGGGGATCGTCGACAAGTTCCCGGCTACCGGCGCGAAGGTGCTGTGGCGCGCGCCGATCGGCGCTGGATATTCCAGCCCAACCGTCGCCGGCGGCAAAGTATTTGTCTTCGATCGCTTTCTGCGCGAAGGGGCTACTCGCCCCTCCGATCCGTTTCAGCGGCTTTCAATTCCAGGCGTCGAGCGGCTTGTTTGTCTGAATGAAGCCGATGGGAAGACGGTCTGGATTCAGGAATATCCGGCCGACTACACGATGAGCTACAGCGCCGGCCCGCGCGCCGCGCCCATCGTCGATGCAAACCGCGTTTACACATTCGGCGCGGAAGGCGATCTGCAATGCCGCGATATCGCCGATGGAAAACTGATCTGGCAGCAAAAGCTCGGCGGCGAGCACACGCCGATGTGGGGATTTTCCGCCAGCCCGCTGATCGATGGCGACAAAATCATCACGCTCGGCGCCGATCCGGCGGGAGTCGCACTGGCATTCAACAAAAACACCGGCAGGCAAATCTGGCAGGCGCTGCCGGCCAGGGAGCCGGGCTATTCGTCGCCGATCAT
>DATBDZ010000159.1:0-21205 GCA_036276235.1 Humisphaera sp.
CGAAGCGGTTTCAAAGACCTCCTTCGCCTCTTCGTAGCTTCGCGTGACATTCGTTCTGTCATTCGAAATTCGCGTTTGATTTGGATTTCGGGATTCGGATTTCGGAATTCGCTGGCAGCATCGCCCTCGTTAACCACGCCTTTATCGGACGCCCGCTGACCCGCCGAAAACTTCTATCCCTCCCAGCCGATGAATTGAAGCCAGCGGTTCTCCCGTCCCAAATCTGGTGCGGCGCGCTATAATACCGCTGGCATTTATGACTGCGTTCGTGGAATCATGCGTGGAGACGGTGGCGGGCTCGGCCCATGCCGCGGAGCGGCGGGCGCGGGTGCGCGGGAGGCCGCGCGCTGCCAAGCTCCTCAAGCTGCTGGCCAATCGCAAGAATATCCTGATCACCTCGCATCAGCATCCCGATCCGGATGCGCTGGCCAGCGGGCAAGGATTGCTCCGCCTGCTCGAGCACGCGTTGCCCGGCGCGAAGGTGAGCATGTCGATCAGCGGCGCG
Organism: Humisphaera sp.; assembly: GCA_036276235.1. GTDB lineage: Bacteria > Planctomycetota > Phycisphaerae > Tepidisphaerales > Tepidisphaeraceae > JANWHF01. Next base: position 506 of record DATBDZ010000159.1, read on the forward strand.
ATCGGCGGCGGATTGAACGATGCCTTCGTCCGTTATTCGACGCTGAAGCTGACGCCGTGGAACGAGGCGCGGCTGGCGGATTATGACGCCATCATTCTGCTCGATACGCAACCGAATTTCGCTTTCAGCCCCCTGCCGCCCGGCTTGAATCCAACCGCTGTGATCGATCATCACCGCAGCAAAGTCCGCCGGCCCAAGTGCGAATTCTGCGATATCCGCACGGAGGTCGGCTCGACGACTTCGATCATCTTCAGCTACTTCATGGAGCTGGATGCGCCGATCCGCCCGGAACTGGGCGCGACGCTCCTCTATGGCATCGAAAGCGACCTCGCCGGCGCGGCGGGGACGCCGGGAGAATTGGATAATCTCGCTCTTTCGAGCCTCACGCTGATTGCCGATCCGCGATTGCTGTATCAGATGCGGTATGTCGATCTGCCGCAAAGTTATTACACGGCGTACGCCAGCGGCATCGCCAACGCCTACTATTATGACAACGCGATGATCAGCCATCTGGACAGCATCGATTCGCTCGAGAAGCCGGCGGTGATCGCCGACTTCCTGCTGCGCTTTGATAAGGTGAATCATTCGCTGGTGACGGCGCCGTATGAATCGAAGCTGATGCTGAGCCTGCGCAGCAGCAGCCCGAAGGTGTCGGCGTCAGATGTGATGCGCAAGCTCGTGAGCCGCCTCGGCGAAGGCGGCGGCCACCGCGCCAAAGCGGGCGGCTACATCCCCCTCGCCAACGGCTCCCCCACCGAAATCGACCGAATCCGCGCGCTGCTCCGCAAGCGCTATCTGCGCATCCTCGGAATTGATGTCGCGCGCGGGCTCAAGCTCGTCCCCGAGATCAAGAAGACCGAACCGGTCGTCGTACGATAGCCGCCGGCTCGCGGCCGACGGCACATATCTGAAGTTTTCCTTCGTGACTCTTCGTGTCCCGCTCGTGAACTTCATCGTTCGGCGTCTTTTTCCCCACTGACAACTGACAACTGGCAACTGACAACTTATTCTCTAAACCAATGAACACCGAACTTTCCTCCAAATACGATCCCTCCTCCGTCGAGAGCCAGGCGTACGCCGTGTGGCTGGCGGAGAAGTGTTTTCATGCCGACCCGGCGAAGCCGGGCGAGCCGTACACGATTGTGATTCCGCCACCCAATGTGACGGGGGCGCTGCATCTGGGCCATGCGATCAACAACACGCTGCAGGACATCCTGACCCGCATGCATCGAATGCGCGGCTGCAACACGCTGTGGATCCCCGGCATCGATCACGCCGGCATCGCCACGCAGGCGGTGGTGGAAAAGCAGCTCAAGGAAAAGGAAAACAAGACGAGGCACGACGTCGGCCGCGAGGGATTGATCGAGCGCATCTGGGCCTGGAAGGAACAATACGGCAACCGCATCATCGAGCAGCTCCAACGCCTAGGCTGCTCCTGCGACTGGGACCGCACCCGCTTCACCCTCGACGACATGTGCGCGAAAGCCGTGCGCGAAACGTTCTTCAAGCTGTTCAAAGATGGCCTGATCTACCGCGGCAAACGATTGGTGAATTGGGATACGTTCTTGCAAACGAGCATCAGCGACGATGAGATCTATCACGAGACCGTGAAGACAAATCTGTGGCACATTCGATATCCCATCGTCGACGGGGACAGAGATTTAGCCGCAGAGACCGCAAAGAGCGCAGAGAAAAATACAAAAGAAAAATCAGCAATTACCAAGGACCAGCCAGAGTCCAACCAAGTCTCCGCGCTCTCCGCGATCTCTGCGGCAAATTCTTCTCGTCCGCCAAAGGGAGACGAGGATTTAGCCGCAGAGACCACAGAGAGCGCAGAGAAAAATACAGAGGCAAACCTCGGAACTGCGAAGGATCATCCGGACTTAAACAACGTCTCTGCGCTCTCCGCGATCTCTGCGGCTAATTCTTCTGCCACCACGTATATGGTTGTGGCCACGACGCGTCCTGAAACGATGCTCGGCGATACCGCCGTCGCGGTTCACTCTGAAGATCCTCGCTGGAATTGGGCGATCGGGAAGTTCGTGAAGTTGCCGCTGACGGGCAGGCTGATTCCCATCATCGCCGACGACATTCTGGTTGATCCGAAGTTTGGCACCGGCGTGGTGAAGGTGACGCCGGCGCATGATCCGAACGACTACGCCGTGTGGCAACGCCATCAGGGCAAGCCCCATTCGGCAAGCTCAAGGCAGGCGGATCAGATCGAGATCATTAACATCCTCACGCCCGAGGGTCGGATCGTTGAGGATGCGCGCTGGCAGAAGTACGCCGGCATGAAGCGCGACGCCGCGCGAAAGCAGGTGGTGGAGGATCTGAAGGCCGAGGGCCTGCTGGAAAAGGAAGAGCCATACGAAACACAGGTCGGCCACAGCGACCGCAGTAAAACGCCGATCGAGCCGTACCTGAGCGATCAATGGTTCGTGAAGATGGCGCCGCTGGCCGAGCCGGCGCTGGAAGTCGTGCGCGAAGGGATCATCAAGTTTTTCCCGGAACGATATGCGCAAACGTATCTGGCGTGGCTAGGCGAAAAACGCGATTGGCCGATCTCGCGGCAGCTTTGGTGGGGGCATCGGATTCCGGTGTGGCGGCGCCCGAAGCGCCTTGAGCAACCGCTGCCAACGATCGAGCTGTCCCACGTCATGACAAAGCTCAACCAATGGCGCGCGAGCGGACTGTTGGCGTATCAGCTCCTGTCCGATGTCGAAGGCATCTCGCCGCTGGAGGCTGCCGATCCCAATCTCGCCTTGCTCTATATCTGTCTGCGCGAGGACACGCACGACCCGGAGATCCTTGCGTTTTTCCAGAAGTATGGCCTCGAGCAAGACCCCGACGTCCTCGACACTTGGTTCTCCTCCGCGCTGTGGCCGCACAGCACGCTCGGCTGGCCGGAGCAGACGCCGGAGCTGAAGAAATATTATCCGACCAGCGTTTTGCTCACGGGCCGCGACATCATCACGCTTTGGGTGGCGCGGATGGTGATGACGGGGATGTACAACATGGGAGAGAGGAGCCAGGAGGAAGAGGCACGAAGGCACGAAGGCACGGAGGCACGAAGTGTCAAAGGGGCAAGCAGCATTTCCCCCTCTCCCCTGTACTCAGGGGAGAGGGACGGGGTGAGGGGACAGTCCGCGCAAGCGGACGATGCTCGAAATTCCAAAGCCGTCCCCTCACCCCAGCCCTCTCCCCTGAGTACAGGGGAGAGGGAGCGAGGCAGACGCCTCGGGATCCCGTTCTTCCACGTCGCGATCAACCCCACCATCCTTGACGGCAAGGGTGAGCGGATGAGCAAATCCAAGGGGAACGGCGTCGATCCGGTGGACATCATCGACTCCTACGGCGCCGATGCCTTGCGCTTCACGCTCACCAAGATGGCGACCGAAACCCAGGACGCCCGAATGCCGGTGAAGAAAGACTCGACCGGGAAAAACACCTCGGACAAATTCGACGAAGGTCGCAACTTCTGCAATAAATTGTGGAACGCGTGCAGGTTTGCATTGTCGAATCTTGAAGAGATTTCGAGCGAAAGGAGGAGCCAGGAGCCAGGAGCCAGGAGCCAGGATGCATCCCCAACACTGAACCCTGAACCCCGAACCCTGAACCCTGAACCCACAAACCTGAACCCTGAACCCCGAGCCCTGAACCCCGAACCCGTTGATGAATCCAAATGGTCCCTCCCCGACCGCTGGATCGTCTCTCGATTCAATCGCACTGTCGATGAAGTGAACAAGGCGTTGGAAATCTATCGCTTCGACGTCTACGCAAAATCCTGCTATGACTTTTTCTGGGGCGATTTTTGCGACTGGTATGTCGAGGCGATTAAGCCGGCGCTCAAGGACCCGGCGCGCCGCGGGCAGACTGCCCACGTGCTGGCGTCCGTTATCGACGGCTGTCTGCGGCTCATGCACCCGATGATCCCGTTCATCACCGAAACCGTCTGGTGGCGATTGAACGATGTTCGCCCGCAGCGCGGCTTACCTGGCCGCATCGAATGCCCGCCGAGCCAGCGGCTCGTGCTGGCGCAGTGGCCGGCCGTCGGCGATTTTTCGCAGGCGTCCGAGCACATTTTCCCCAAGCTGCAGGCGCTGATCGTCGCGATCCGCAACATCCGCAACGAGCATCAGGTGAACCCCAAGCAGACCGTGACGGTGAGCCTCAAGGCCGACAGCGAGCCGACGCGGCAGATCACCGCCAACCGCGAAATGATCGAGCTGCTGGCAACCTGCACGATCAAGGAAGTGCGCGCGGACTTGCCGCCGATCGCGAACGCGGCGACGGCGAGCGTCGAGGGATGCGAAATATTCATCGAAGGATTAGTGAACGCGGATGCCGAAAAGCAGCGGCTCCTGAAAGAGAGCGAGGAGACGGCCAAGGAGTGCGAGACGCTCAAGGCGCGCTTGAGCAACGAAGCATATGTCGCCAAAGCGCCGCCGCGGTTGGTGCAGCAGACCCGCGATCAACTCGCCACCGCGGAAGCGAGATTGGAAAAGCTCAAAGAGACCCTGCGGAAGCTTGGATAAGCGCTTTGCGAACCGGCGTTATGCGAAACCGAACCATTGCGCCGAACTGCGAAACGCGCTCGCGTTTTTCTTTGCGCCCTTTGTCTCTTTGCGTCTTTGCGCGGTCCAAATGCGCAAAGACGCAAAGAGACAAAGAGCGCAAAGAAGATTTCAGAGATGATTCCAAGATGTTAAACATCCAATTGAATTTTCGGCGTCATGGCGTCTCGCGCAAATAAACCGTAGAGACTTTGGAAATGCGAAAATCAGAATAGGTGTCACGCGAAGATGCGAAGACACGAAGAGACTGGAGAATTCTTCGCAACTTCGTCTCTTCGCGTGACACTCATCTGGATTTCAGGGATTCGGGTTTGGGATTTCCGGCGGTCGCCGGCATCGCGCGAAAGTCGAGAACAGCCGCGCCCGTATCCGTTTTCCACACCCGCACGCTTCCATCATGACACCCCGCCGCCAGAAGATTGTTGGTCGGGTCGATCGCCAGGCTGTAGGCCCAATCCGGCAGATGGCCAAAGGTGCGGACGACGTTGCGGTCTTTTTGTGAATATGCCGTCACGTCTCCGTTCGATAGGCACGCGATGATTTGCCCCGGCACGGTGAGCAGCCGAAAGGCGTCCGCCTCCTGCAGCGAAATCTCGCCGGCTTTTTTGGCGTCCGTTGTGTTCCAGATGTGGATCTTATGATCGCGCGAGGAGGAGAAGACGCGCTTGCCGTCGTCGCTCCAGGCGACGGCATACAGCGGCTCCTCGGAATCGACATACGCGCCGATCATGGCGCCGGTCTTCGTGTCAAAGATACGCGAAGACTTATCGCGGCTGGCAGAAACAATTTTGCTCCCGTCAGCATTGAACGCCAAATCGGTGATCCAGTCGGCGTGCTGTTCGATCAGGAGCCGCCGCTTGGCGGTGCCCACGTCGTAAATCCGGATGGCATTATCCGCCCCGCCCGCGGCGAGCATGGTGCCGTCCGGGCTGAAGCGAACGACCGTCATCACATCGGAAATGCGTTCCAGGATGCGCGATGAAGCCTGCGGCGTCTTTTCTCCCGCCCCCGGTACTCCGGGGGAGGGCTGGGGAGGGGGTTGGGTAGAAGGCGCGTCGCTCGCGCTACCGGCCCCCACCCTAACCCTCCCCCGGAGTACCGGAGGAGGGGACAAAGCCGCATCGCCCGAAGCGTCATGCGCAACAGGCTCCAGTAACTGGGTAGCAGGAGGCTCTGCGCCGAGTTCGATGAGCCGCAGTTCGCCCTGCGAGCCGGGTGTGCCGCCGGCTACGGCAAGATGCTTGCCATCGGGGGCATAAGTGAGACTCAGCACCTGTTTCGGAATATTGCTGATGCGATTGACCAGACGCCCATCAGCGGCATTCCAAATCAGGACCTCGTGATATCCGGATGTGGCCAGCAGTTTTCCATCCGGGCTGAAGGCGAGTGCCGCGATCGGCACTGGCCGCGCGTAAACCTGCGGCGGATCGGGTTGTTTTGCATCGCTCAAAAGTGAGCTGATCGGGGCGGCAGGATCGGGGCCATCGAAGCGGGCGCCTTGCTCGATCCAACGACGGATGATGGCGATCTGTACCACCGGCAGCGGGTCGGCCTTTTGCGGCATGCGGTCGTCTTCGTCGTGGGCGATCAGCCGCTTGTAGATGCCGCTCTGCTCCGGCTTGCCGGGGACGATCGGTTGATCATCTCCCGCGCCGATCTTGGTGAGCCGCGCGAACGTGTCGAGGCGGTACTTCCCCTTGGATTTGTCGGGGCCGTGGCAGGTTTGGCATTGCTTCGCGAGAACCGGCGCGATGTCGCGGGAGAAGCTGATCGAGGGTTGCGAGGCCGAATCATCGGCGAACGCCGAAATGGCGATCGCAACGGCAATCAAGGACAACGCCACGGCCAACGCTCGCCTCATGCCATTGTTACCGTCGCGGCCCATTAGCGTGGAGCAATATGTGGCATGGGCGTCTCGCCCATGTTGTGCGGTACTCCGCACAAATCGGCACTATTCTGCCGATGTGATTCATTTAATAGACTCAGGAAGCGATTTGCTTGAGTCGCAAAAGACGCTGCGCTCTTGCCTATGTCGGCCGAGTACGACCGACGCTTGCGGAGTACCGCAAGACCATGGGCTGGAAGCCCATGCCACCTTTTTACTTCAACCCTGCCATGAACTTTTCCGGGTCTTTCTTGAAGATATCGACGCAGTCTTCGCAGCAGAAGCCGATGGTTTTGCCCTTGTAGACGGTGGTGACGTTCGGATCGATCTCGTCGCCGCGGTTGACGGGGCAGAATTTGTTGATCGGTTTGGCGGCGGTCATCTCAGTCTCGGCGGCCGCAGGCGCGGGCGGTGTCGAATGAGTACATCCGGCCAATCCCGCCACGATCATCGCCAGCAACACAAGTCGCATAATAGGTTTCCGGTTTCAGGTTTCACGAAATGGGTTTCAAGTTTCAGGTTTCGAGTTCCGGGAGACAAGCTCAGAGTTTGGTGCCGAGTCGCGTTTCCCGAAACCTGAAACTCGAAACCCGAAACCCATTTCATCACTTTTTATAAAACGCCGTGTTCTTCTCGATGAATTCCGCCCACTCGGCGGGCAGATCTTCCTGGGGGAAGATCGCGTTGACGGGGCATTCATCCACGCACAAACCGCAATCGATGCAGGTGTCCGGATCGATATACAACATCTCGGCGTCGGCGAAGGTGGCCTCGTCCTTGGTCGGGTGGATGCAGTCCACCGGGCAAACCGTGACGCACGAGGCGTCCTTCGTTCCAATGCACGGCTGAGCAATGATATGGGCCATAGGGGGGTGGATTATATTGGCCTGATTGAGCGGAGCAATGGGGGAAGAAGGGACGAAGTGACGCAGGCACGAAGGCACGGAGGGACGAAGGCACGAAGGGAGGTGCGGATTCCGGTTCTTTCCCTTCGTGCCTGCGTGCCTACGTGCCTACGTGCATTGCACCGCCATCTCATCCAACAACCGCAAATAATAAGGCGAAATATCCCCCGTCGGCTCCACGATCTCCACGACAAACCTCTTATTGATCTGATGAAAATGATCCGCCGGCCAGACGCCTAGCCATTGGCCCCATTTGGCGCTGTTGACGGCGACCAGCGAATCATTCTCCCCCTCGGCGGCGTAGATCGTGTGATAGGAATGCAGCATGAACGCCGGCACGCGGTGCCAGGGGCGGCTGCCGCCTACGGAAAAATACTTGACGTTCGGCATGTCTGGGACGGTTTCATTGAACCGTCGGCAGCTTTCGGGGGTGACATCCTGGATCGCCTGCACATCGAGTCCCATGAACTGCATAAGGCGCAGGCCGCCGAGGCGCTGGCCCAGATGCCGCAGGCACCAGTCGGCATACGAGCTGCCATGATGCGGCGCGCTGATCGTCGCCAGCGCGGCAACCTTCGCATGCATCCCCAGAGACGAAATCATATATCGCGCATCCAGCCCGCCCATCGAATGCGCGATGACGATGACGCGATCATTAGGCCGCCCGAGAATCTCAAGCTGGCGAAGGATGGTTTCCTTGAGTTGGCGAGCGCGATAGACGACGCCGGCGGTGGGATGCACGCGCGAGATGATCAATGGATGCCCGCGAGAAGCGATCGCCCGCTCGATCCCGCCGGCGAAATACGCCAGCCGCAAGGGGCCGATGCGGAAGTTGCCGAAGCCAAAGAGACCATGATGAAGGACGACGGGGTGCATCAGGTTCCCTCTCCCTTGCAGGGAGAGGGCTAGGGTGAGGGTAGAGCTGTCAACAATCAAGCGCCGCGACGGACAACGAGACTCATTCCGGCCCTTCCGGGCACGGCTATCATGAGAGTGTTGTTACCCGGTTCTTGTACCCCCCCACCCCCGCGCATAGAATCCCTCGCTTTGATCTCGGCCGCTAAATTGCGTTTTTTAGCGACTTTTTTGCAGGAAAACGCCCACAAAGTGATTGCACGACCATGCCTACATTAAATGATCCGCTCGGTGCGCTTGGAAAGATTTCTACTGAAGCCGGGGATGTACAGTTGTATCGGCTCAATCGGCTGACCGAGATGGGGATCGGCGATATCAGCCGCCTGCCGATCTCTATCAAAGTATTGCTTGAAAGCTGCCTGCGCAATCTCGATAACTTTCAGGTCAGCGAGAAGGACGTGCGCGGGCTGGCGGCCTACGACGCGGCAAAGCTGACGCAAGGTGAGCTTCCTTTCAAAGTGGCGCGGGTCATCTTGCAGGATTTTACCGGCGTGCCGGCCGTCGTAGATCTGGCGGCAATGCGCTCGGCGATGAAACGGGCGGGCGGCGATCCGCAGAAGATCAACCCGCTCGTGCCGGTCGATCTGGTCATCGATCACTCCGTTCAAGTGGATGATTTTGGCAATCGGTTTGCGCTCTTTAACAACGTGCAGAAGGAATTTGAGCGCAATCGTGAGCGGTATGAATTCCTCAAGTGGGGGCAGAAGGCGTTTGCCAATTTCAGCGTGGTGCCGCCGGCTCAGGGCATCGTCCATCAGGTGAATCTCGAGTACCTGGCGAAGGTTGTGATGACCAAGGACGGCGTCGCGTTTCCCGACAGTCTGGTCGGCACTGACAGCCATACCACCATGATCAACGGCCTGGGCGTGGTGGGCTGGGGCGTGGGCGGAATCGAAGCCGAGGCGTGCATGCTCGGCCAGCCGATTTATATGGTGACGCCGCCGGTTGTGGGGTTCAAGCTCAAGGGCGAATTGCCCGAAGGCTCGACCGCGACGGATCTGGTATTGGTCATCACGCAGATTCTTCGCAGCCATGGCGTGGTGGAAAAATTCGTCGAATTTTTTGGCGAAGGGTTGGACACGATGACCGTGGCCGACCGGGCGACGATCGCGAATATGGCTCCGGAGTACGGCGCGACGATCGGATTTTTCCCGGTAGATCAGCAAACGCTGGCGTATCTGCGGCTCAGCGCGCGCTCGCCGCGCCAGGTGGATCTGGTCGAGCGGTATTGCAAGGAACAGGGGCTGTGGCGGGATAATCTGGTTCATCCGAAATTCAGCGAGACACTGGAGCTTGATCTATCGACGGTGCATCCGAGCGTCGCCGGCCCGCGCCGGCCGCAGGATCGCGTCGAGCTGCGCGGGCTCAAGCAATCGTTCGAGAGCGCGCTGGTGGATGTCTTCAAGAAAGACGTCGGCCAATCGGCGACGCCGCGGCTGGATCGATGGTCTTCCGAAGCCGGCATGGGCGCGTTTCATTCGAGCGTGCAGGAAGCCGAGAAGCGCGGCTCTTCGGCCGCCGCCCTTGCCAATGAAATGGATGAAAAGGAAGCGGCGGTCTCGCAGAAGCTCAAGGCCGAGCGCGACCAAGCGTTCGCGGCGCTGGGCGATCAATGGGTGAAGCTCACGCACGGCGACGTAGTCATCGCCGCGATCACAAGCTGCACCAATACCAGCAATCCATCGGTCATGCTGGCGGCTGGCTTGGTTGCAAAGAAGGCTGTCGAGCGTGGCTTGACTGTTCCGCCGTATGTGAAGACGAGTCTTGCGCCGGGCAGCCGTGTGGTCACAGATTATCTGGATCGCGCGGGGCTGAGCACATATCTCGATCAACTCGGATTTCAAACCGTCGGTTACGGCTGCACCACCTGCATCGGCAACAGCGGCCCGCTGCCCGATCCGATCGCCAGTGCCGTCGAGAAGAGCGATCTGGTTGTCGGCGCGGTGCTCTCGGGGAACCGAAATTTTGAGGGCCGAATCAACCCACATGTGAAGGCGAATTATCTGGCGAGCCCGCCGCTGGTGGTGGCGTTTGCACTGGCGGGGTCGGTGGATGTGAACATCATGGATGAGCCGCTGGCCAAGGGTCGCCAGGGGAAGCCGGTGTATCTGCGCGAGATCTGGCCGACGCGCCGCGAGGTGAACGACGCTGTCGCGTCGGCGGTGCAGCCGGAGATGTTCCGCAAGCAGTATTCGAATGTTGCCGAGGGCAACCCGCAGTGGAACGCCATCCCCGTGCGCGGCGGCGAACTGTTCGAGTGGGACGAGCAGAGCACTTACATCCAGGAGCCCCCCTTCTTCACGAATCTGTCGGCCGACGTAAAGCCGATCAAACCGATCAGCGGCGCGCGCGTGCTGGTGATGGTGGGAGATTCGGTCACAACCGATCACATCTCCCCCGCCGGCTCAATCAAGAAGGACGGCCCAGCGGGCAGATATCTCGTCGAGCACGGCGTGACGCCGCTCGATTTCAACAGCTACGGCGCGCGGCGAGGAAACGACCGCGTAATGACGCGCGGGACATTCGCCAACATCCGCCTGAAGAATCTTCTCGCCCCCGGCACGGAAGGCGGCGTCACCCGCTACCTGCCGACCGGCGAAGTGATGTCGATCTACGATGCGTCGATGAAATATCAGGCGCAAGGCACGTCGCTGATTGTGCTGGCGGGCAAGGATTATGGCATGGGCTCCAGCCGCGACTGGGCCGCCAAGGGCGTCTATCTGCTGGGCGTGAAGGCGGTCATCGCCGAGAGCTTCGAGCGCATCCATCGCAGCAATTTGGTCGGCATGGGCGTGCTGCCGCTGCAATTCCAGCGCGGGCAAAACCGCGCGAGCCTCGGGCTGACCGGAGAAGGCATTTTCGAGATTCAGATCGGCGATGATCTGAAGCCGCTCTCAGAGGTGAAGGTCCGCGTGCAAGGCAAGGAAGGCCCACCGATCGAATTCACGGCCGTCTGCCGCATCGATACGCCGGTTGAAATCGATTACTACCGGAACGGCGGAATCTTGCACACGGTGCTGAGGAAGATGCTGAAAGAGGCGTAGCCCGTCATCTCAGCGGATTCATCACCATTCCCGTCGCCAGCTTGGGGACGAAGAATGTGCTCTTCTGCGGCATGACTTCACCATGCTTGCCCAGTTCCTCCAGCGCATGCAATGGAGTCGGGCGGAGCAGCAGCGCGATCTGATATTTCTTCCCGTCCACCTGCGGGGCGATTTCGTTGGCGTAGGCGGTGTAGCCTTTGGTCAGTTCCTTGCCGCCGCCGAATCTGGGTTGGATGATTTCGTCGAGGATGTAGCGTTGCAGGATGGCGACATCCAGTTGCCGCCAGGCGTCGCTTTGGTTGGGCTCGAGGGTCTTGAGCAGATCGAGATTGATCAGCCGCATCGAATAAAGCCGGCGGGTTTTGCCATCGTACAGGCCGAAGGTATTTGGCGCGCCGTCGGCCAGCTCATCGACGGCTTCGCCAATACGATCGGGCGGGACCGGCAATTCACTGATCTGGAAATTCGGCGCCAGTGCAGCTTGTAATGCATCAAAATCAAATGCAGCCAATCCGCCGATCAGGCGGTGCGTCGGCAGGATCATTAGCCCCGGATCCTGCATGCCGACGAGGACGAACATGCAGTAGTTCGCCGGATGATCGGGCGGCAGCGGGCCGCCGTTCGCGGCCTCGGCTTCCTTTTGATATTGCAGCGCGGTCGTATAGCGATGATGCCCATCGGCGATGTAGATCGCCTTGGTGCCCATCAGATCGATCATCTGGTTTTCAATCTCGGCATCGATCACGCTCCAAAGATCGTTGCGAACGCGGTCCATTGTCGCGGTGAGCTGCGGGCGGGAGACGTTCTGAAACAGCAGGCTCGTAACCTCATTCTTTGGATCGCTGAACAATCCAAAGATCGGCGAAAGCTGCATGCCGGTCGCGCGCATCAGCTTCAGGCGATCTTCAATCGGGCCTTTGTAGGTCTTCTCATGCGGGATAACGTGCCCCTCGCCGAACGGCGAGAGCTTCACCAGCGTAATCACTCCGCGGCGATTGTATTTGTGCCCGCGGTGCTCGTAAGTTTGCGCGTATGGATAGGTCGCCGGGCGTCCGTCGCGCTTCAGAACACCTTCGGTCATCCATGCTTGCAGCTTTTGATTCGCCCTGGCGTAAGTCTCATCCGGGCCGACAGTTTTGGCGGGAAGATGAGGGAGATCGACATTGACGATATTGTGCGGATCCTTGGCCTGGAGCCGCGCTTTGCCGGCCTCATCCAGCACATCGTAAGGCGGCGCGATCAGATTCGAGATATCCTGCCTGTTTGCAAAGCGAACCCCGGCGAACGGACGAATCGATGCCACGCGAAGCCTCCAATCGTGAACCTACAGCAGCTTTGCGAGGATACGGGCGGGGCAGGAGGCGTCAACTGGTGTTGGACGCAAGTTGTTGGACGCAAGTAGGTGCGGGCGATAAAGTGTTTCAGCGTGGCACGGGTTTTTAACCCGTGTTAGTGGCGTAGTTCGACGATAACTCTGTTTCGCGGAATCTGCCTACAATTGATGCCGCTCGCATGGGTTGAAAACCCATGCCACAATGAAATGCCAGTGCAACGGTTTTCAATGAAAATTCTTCTAGCCAACCCTCGCGGATTTTGTGCCGGCGTCAACATGGCGATCGACGTCGTCGATCAGGTGCTCGCCCTTAAGGGGCCGCCGGTCTATGTGTTTCATGAGATCGTGCATAACAAGCACGTCGTCGATGATTTCCGCACGCGCGGCGTTACCTTCGTCGATGACATCAGCGAAGTGCCCCCCGGCGGCGTTGTCGTCTACAGCGCGCACGGCATCTCGCCTGACGTTCGGCGGCAATCCAAGGAACGCAAGCTGGTCGAAGTAGACGCCACCTGCCCCCTGGTTACCAAGGTACACCTCGAGGTGCTGCGATTCGCGCGGGATGGGTACCACATCATTTTCATCGGCCATCGCAAGCATGATGAAGCGATCGGCACCGTCGGCGAAGCGCCGCAGCATATCAGCGTCGTCGAATCGCCCGAGGAAGCGCAGACCGTTCGCGTCCCTGATCCGACGAAAGTTGCGTATGTCACGCAAACGACGCTGAGCATTTTTGATGCGAATCGAATCATCGCCGCGTTGAAGCAGCGGTTTCCGAATATCCGCTCGGCACCCAAGGAAGACATCTGCTACGCGACGACGAATCGGCAGAACGCCGTCTCGCAGCTGAGCCGCGAGGCGGATCTCGTGCTGGTGATCGGGAGCAAGAACAGCTCCAACTCGCTGCGTCTCGTCGAAACCGCAAAAGAGTTGGGGAGGCCGGCCTATCTGATCGACGATCAATCGGAGCTCGACCCGTCCTGGTTTGAAGGGATCGATTGCGTGATGATTACCGCTGGCGCCTCGGCGCCGGAGCATCTTGTCCAAGCGGTTCTTGATCGACTCCGTCAGGATTACGGCGCTCAGACGGAATTGCGGACGGTGGTTGAGGAAGATGTTTCGTTTGAGCGACCGAAGTCTTTGCGAAGTTTAGCGGTTGTGGGGTAAGCGTGGACGGTTTCGAGACGACGCGTGCATGAGCTGCTTGCAGCTTCGCACGATTGCTCTTTGCGGGGACCGTGCGAGACCACAAGCGAGCTTTCCCGCGTCATATCCCGAACAGCTTCCCTAATCCCTACGATCAAGTCCACCAATCCCCTGTCGCGAAATTACCGGACTCTTGCGTCCTCCCCGGTGTTTTGACAAAGATAGCACCCGGTCTAATGGTCTTCACGGGCCAGCCGCGGGCTGAGTCACGGGGCCAACAACTCATTTCTGCTCCTGCAAAACAGGGCGAGGAGTCCACATGCGTTTGATCGTTGCGCTCTTTGCGATTGTCGGTCTGCTCGGCTTCGCCGGCTTCACCCAAGCCGCCGACCCCAAGACGGGGCCCAGCGCGCCGCACAAGGGCATCTTCGAGAAAGTCGATAAAGCCGACAGCGGCAAGCAAAGCATCTACTACAAGGGCGGCGCCAAAGGCACCGGCCAGCAGTGGTATCTGGCGGTCGATGACAAAGCCACCGTCACCATCGACGGCAAAGAAGCCAAGCTCGCCGACCTCAAGGCCGGACAGGTGCTCACCTTCACCGTGACCAAGGAAGTCATCATGAAGGTCGTGGCGGAAACCCCGAAGGAAGCGCCCCCGGCGAGCGGGAAGTAATCCCAGACTTCGAGCAAGACTTCACCCACAGATTGCGCGGAGGTTCGCAGAGAATCCGCGCGATCTGCGGGTGACCGCGCGCATGGATTTTCGTAGCATTGGTGCTCACGCTGTTCGGTAATGCGCGACCAGTTCCGGTGCTTCCGCACTCGGCTATCAAGAAGGGAATTCTCGAATTCCAAATCCCCACCTTCCTTCCTGATAGCCGAGTGCGGAAGCACCGGAACTCCGCAAGCATCTAAGAAGCCCCCTTAACAACCAAGAAACCGTCACCTTCCAAACGCGAACAGACGTGACATATCGCTTTCCCGCCCCACAAACAGATCCCGAATAATCCAAGCGGCCAGCAAACTAAACGTGATTCCATTCCCCCCATATCCCAGCGCGAAGTAACAACCGGGAAATTGCGGAAGCGCACCGATATAGGGCAAACCATCTTTGGTTTCCGCAAAAGTACCAGCCCAGGCATACTCTGGCTCAATCTGGATTTCCGGGAAGAGGTGCATCGCTCGCTCTTGCAGATCGCGCGTCTTGGCTTCAAGCAATGCGTCGCGCGACTTTGCCTCGACGATCGGCTCATCCGCCCCACCGACAATTGCCCGGTTATCCTGAGTCGTTCGCAAGTAAAGATATGGCCGCGCTGTTTCCCAGATCAGGCATCGATCGCGCCAGAATGCGAAGCTTTCGATCGGCTGGCTCACGATCGCATATGTGCTCTTTAGCCGGCACAAATCCGACGGAATCTGCTCCATCGTCTCATACCCGGTCGCGAAGACAACCTTCTTCGCGGTGATTCGCGCGCCCGCTGGCGTATGGAGCACGACCAGTTGCGACCCAGGTTCGAATCGAGTGATCTCGGTTTGATCGAACACGCGAAGACCTTGATGAACTGAGCGATCGATCAGGCGCATCGTCAGCCGGAACGGATCGACTTCAAAGGCCTTTGCAGAGCAAAGTGCCGCGGGACGCGAGAAACCAAACTCGCCGCGCAAGCGATCGGCTTCGATGAAATCGACTTCGATCCCCATCGCGCTGCGCGCTTCACATTCGGCGCGAAGCGCATGTCCATCTTTCTCATTCGACGCCAGATAGAGACTCGGCTGCGCAGCGAGCCCGCATGAGTCGTCCAACTCCGCCACCAGCGGCTCAAACGCAAGCAGCGCATCCAAGCTCGCCCGATACGCGGCAATCGCGCGCTCTTTACCGATCATTTTCGCCAGATCAACCAGCGATGTGTCAATCTCGTATTGCAGCAACCCGGTGCTCGCCGAAGTGCTTCCATGTCCGACGCGACGCCGATCAATCATAATCGTTTCGATGCCCACACGCGTCAGATGATATGCGACCAGCGCGCCGGAGATTCCGCCACCGATGATCGCGACGTCGCAGCTGATGTCGTGATCGAGCGATGTGAAGATTCGCTCCAACTCCTGGTTGATTTGGGGCCAAAGGATTGAACCGGATTTCAAATTCATGCACGGCCTGGAAACGCGCTGAGAGTGATTGGTTTAACCCAGCAGCAATTCTTGCGCATCACTGCGAGGAAACCGTCATGCTGAGGTACCCCGAAGCATCTGGCCCATTCGCGCAATCCGGCCAGATGCTTCGGAGTACCTCAGCATGACGCGGTGAACGATTGTGATGAACAAATGGGATGCCAGCAGATGCAGTCCGAGAGGCGCTGACGGAAAAGAATTCCGGTGCTTCCGCACTCGGCTGACAAGAAGGAAGGTGGAGTTGTGGAACTTCCGTCCTGATAGCCGAGTGCGGAAGCACCGGAACCCGATCGCAACGCGGATTAATACTCCGTCTTCTTCTTCCCCGGTTCGGGCCGAGGATACATCCCCTTCTCATCCGGCTGCAGCGGCGCCGGTGAATCCGCGGTGAGTTTGTCGACGCCTGGCGCGAACTCGTGCTCGGAGTTGAGCATCTGATCGAACGTGATTTCCTGCCCCGTGTGGGCGGCCATGCGGCCCATGCTGGTCACCAGGCTCGCTTCCACGCCTCGCTTTACTTCGCTGTACGGCTTGTTGTTCACGATCGCGTCCAGCAGATCGTCCCATTCATTTTGATAAGGGCGGCTTTTGTCGGTCGATTCCCAGAGTTTATTCGCGGGAGTTTCCGCGAGGCCCCTGTAGATGCTGGAGGGCGCGCCGCAGTCGCCGGTCTTGGAAGCGACGGCGCAGCCTTTGGTGCCGTGGATGAAGCTGTAATATGGCGTTGCCGCGCCTTTGATGCAGCGGCCGTCGAACATCATTTTGGTGCCGTCGGCAAAAGTGTATTCGATGCCGTAGGAATCGAAGTTTTGATCGACGAAGGGGATGCCGTCATCGGTGAATTTGTAATGGCGGCCGCCGACGCCCTGCGCTTTCACCGGCCAGGCATTTTTCATCCAGGAGAGATGATCGATGATGTGGATATTGAAATCGCTGAAGCATCCGCCGCCCGCCCAAAGGAAGCTGTGGAAGCGGCGGATCTGGTATTCCAGATCGGTGATGTTGTCGGGTTTTTTGGGTGAAGCGAAGGTGCCGACCGGCCCGGCCATGCGGTAGCCGCGCATGAGGATGATATCGCCGATCTCTCCGTCGGCGATGCGTTTGTTCAGTTCCTGAAGCGGGCGGGAATGGCGCGACATGAGGCCGACCGCCACCTTTAGATTCTTCGCCGATGCTTCTTCGCCCAGCTTGAGCAACCGCCGGCTGGCGGCACCATCGGCCGAGAGCGGCTTTTCCATGAATACATTCAACCCCTTCTGAATCGCATAAGTGAAATGCACCCACCGAAACGCCAATGGCGTCGCAAAGATCGCCACGTCCCCCGGCTTGAGGCAATCCATCGCCTGCTTGTATGCGTCAAATCCCAGAAACTTGCGATCCTCAGGAACATCGATCTTGTCGGCAACATCTCGCCGGCGCGCCAACCCGGCATAGGATGAATCCATCCTGTCCTTATAAACATCCGCCATCGCGACAAGCTTGGTAGGGGCAACTTTAGAATGCAGCGCGTCATTGGCGGCGCCGCTCCCGCGCCCGCCGCAACCGACCAGGGCGATTTGGATGGTCGTATTCATCGCCGCATGAACCGCCGGGATTGCGATGCCCGCCAGAGCCGATGCCGCGGCGATCTGCCCCGCGCGTTTGCCCAGCTCACGGCGGGAAATGTTGTTGTTCGGGATGGAGCTCATGGAGGTTCTCCTTTGAATTGCGGATGAGAAGATTAATCGATCAGCAGCAACGCCCGCCGCCAGCGGAGCGCGTGGATGCCGCCACATCGGTATGTACAGGTGGCCGGGATGGGTGTTTTAGCAATTGAAAATGCCGGAGTCTCCATCCGTGGACTCGTGCAAGCGCACCCTACGAAAGCATGCGAAGGATTTGGATCTGATAGACCATCAACTCTTTTGAGACTTGGCGGCGTGAACTTCGGTCGGATAGTAATCATCCTTCTTCGTCCCGAATTCGACGTGGCTCTCCGGGCCCAGGGATGCCTCCGCCGCTTGAGCTGCAACCGCGTTCAGAGGTCGAACGGGAGGTTTGGCCATCTCATGTGGTGTCGGTATCCCGACTTGCGCACCTGCGAGCTGCTTCTCCAACTCCAATTCCAGCTCGCGCAGGCGAGCCTCATCTTCGGCACTCGCCGGCACTTTCGCGGGCGTTTGGGGATGAGCAACGACTTTGCTCAGATCAATCCCCTTTTCTTCCGCCGGCCGGCGAAGGCTGCCAAAGACCAGCAGATTGACGATCGTCGGCCACACAATTCCGATCAGAATGAAGCTGGCGATTGTCCACTGAGCCAGCCCCATTCCCAGCCACCAGGCATGCGTGTAGGAAAGGCCGCGCGCCTCGGAGAGGACCTTCAGGAAGTCCAGGACGGTCGGATTAGGAATCGATTGATATTCCCGTGCGAAATCGGTGCCGCCGGGGTGATTGAGCTTCGACAGGTCAAACTTGGGATGGTATGGCGCTGGCGCGATGAAGAAGCTGGGATAGAGCCGCGCTTCTGATTTGCCGTTGTGCTCTTCGGCATGTCCGTTGAACGCCGCGCCGGCGACGATATACGCCGGCTTCGTGCCGCCCTTCCCATCCGGCACGGATTGCGCATGAACGGTGATCTGCTGAAACGCCGGCTGGCCTTCAACGGTGCTGGTCAGCATCTGCTCGAAATGCTGCTGACCATTGATCGATTCGCCGAAGCGATCCTGTAAGTCGGCAGCGGCCTGCTGTCGGATGGAGCCGACCAGCAATCCGATCGCCAGCGAAATCGCGATCCAGTGCCATCGCTTGAGGGATGCGATGCTCATTGATAAATCCCCCGCGAAACGCCGATCTGATCCAGCGACCCATCGTCCATCAAGCTGGTGGCGGCGTGGCCATCCACATAGAGCACGTTGAGCCGGCGCCGGTGCCGGGCAAAATCGAGCAGCTCTTTGCCAAGGTCGCCGTTTTGGATGTTCCTCTGAAAGTCCAGGAGCGAATCGTTGCCGCCATAGTCGAAGACCAGAAAGCAGCGGTCAAATTGCGGATCGCGCGTGCGGCCATCCATGATCAGGAAGACTTCCGACGAATGCCGCACGATGTTCTGGCCGGCTGGAAATGGGCTCTGGGCCGGATTGCGATTGCGACGCCCGAGGATGGCTTCATTGAATACATAGCTGGATGATTCATCGGGCGATTGCCAATCCGGATTTTGAGCGCGCTGCGTCCAGCCGGTCTGCGGCACTTCCTGGCTGGGGCAGAGCCACAGCCGCCGCAGACTATCGCTTTGCAAATCCTGCTCCAGATGCTGGCGGCTGTCGGTGCGGACATCGGCCGACATGTATCGCGCCAACGCAGCGGTAAAGGGCAGGGGCCGCCGCTCGCCCTCATCGCTGTAGTAGTCAAATTTAGCCGCCTGGTCGTCGTCCATCCCTTTTGCACTGGCGATGCCGCCGGTTGGATTCCAGATCCATCCCGCGCAGGGGAAATAATTCCGGTGGTCGTTGGCATGGAGCTGCGCCGCCTGCCCGTAGCTGCGGAGATTCGCCAGGCATTTCACCTGGTTCGCCTGCTCGCGCATCTTCGCCATCGTGGGAAGCAGGATCGAGATGAGCAGTGCGATAATCCCAATGACAACCAAAAGCTCGGGGAGTGAAAACCCGGCGCGCTGTCGGAATTGACGATGTGTAGAACGGCTATTCATCGACTCACCTATTTTGCCGACGAAACGGCGATTTCATTGAAGAACGTGTGGCCCCAGTCGTCGCGGGTTTCCGTGACAAAGGTGTTGAACAGTAAATAGCGATACGAGCCAAGGCTCGCGATGCCGTCGCCGATGCTGACGGCATACTGCCCGCCGACGGGCCCCGCCGTTGGGCGCGTATCGACACCGGCAATCAGCGTCCAGCCGCAGGTTTGGGGATTCACGCCGATGCGGGGATTGGCGTTGAAGCCGGGCGCGGTGCCGTCGCTTCCGTAGACTTTGTAAACCTGCGGCCCGCGATCGCTCTTGTGCCAGGAGTAGGTGTTGATCTGCCCGATCGACGCCACGCGCGACAGATCCATCTTGAAGCGGCCCTCGAGCGAACCGAACGAGAAGTGGACACTATCGCCGGGCGAATCCGCGCCGCTGGGAAGCCGCCCATCATTAAGGACGCGCAGTCCGCCGCTCGATTGGGCAAGTTGTCCATCCACAAGGCTGAACGTCGCGCCACGGCTCAGATCATCTGAGGTTTGCGGCGATGGAATGGTTGTCAGCTTGAAATCCAGGGATGTCTTGCCCGGCGCATGGTGTTCGACGCGAACTGCCGACGACGAATCGCGCGGCGAGAGCATCATCGCATCCATCGCCGTGCGGGCGGTTAGATTTTTGGCCAGCAGGCGGCCGTCCGGGCCAATGAGGAAAAGATGCGTCGGCGTGTGCAGATAGATCAACGGAACGCCGGCAATCTCGGCCGCGGGTTGAGTTGATGCGGATTGAGTAGATGCGGGCTGAGTTGATGCCGCGGAGAATTGCTCCAATACGCCCGGCAACAACATCCCCGCCGCGACCTCCCATTCAATTCCATTCGCGCTACGATACCGCTGCGCGCTGTTCGCGGAATTATCGAGCATTATCGTGAGCATCTCGACACGCGGATCATCGCAATAGCGATCGTAGATTGTTTTTAGTGCCAAAGGTTCATTCCAAGGCGTCTCTTCACCGGGCCGGACGAAATGCACGAACAGCGACTTGCCGGCGAAATCGGTA